>JALEZQ010000074.1 GCA_022772475.1 Bacteroidales bacterium
AAAGGAGGCCTTTGACAGCGAGAAGTACATCGGGAAGAAGTCGCTTTTCGGGCTGATTGTATTCAAGTCGAAGAAGAACCTTGATCCGCTGACCGTTTATCTGGCATATTCCCAAAGATGGCAGATTGAGACGTTATTCAATCTCTACAAGAATATAATTGACCGCGACACTGTCAATGTACATTCTGACTACAGAGTGTATGCTACAGAGCTCATCAACTTCCTTTCCGTCATTATCACAACGAGGGTAAAGAATGAAATCGTAAAGAAGGAACTCAATAAGAAATACTCCTACAAGCAAATCTTCAGAATGCTCTCAAAATACAAGAAGGTGAGAATCGATAAAGATGCTCCGTGGGAGGATGTCACCAAACTCAAGTACATTGAGGAACTTACCAAGACTCTTGATGTATAGGGTTTAAAATACGGGATTCTTTAATATATAAAGGAGTACTCCCGATGAGAATCGAACTCATATCTACGCTTTAGGAGAGCATTGTTCTATCCGTTGAACTACGAGAGCGCCGTTGGCGTCGCTGTCCTAAACGGCCAATGGCGGCGAGGACAGCGGTGCAAAGATACGCATTTTTATCGCTTGGGCAGGTCAAAAGCACCCCATTTTTGCCGAAAGAGCCGCACGCGAGGGCCCATTCTCACTTTTGTCCAAATAATCTTTCGCCCCCTCGCAAATTTTTGTTTTCTTTGCGGGCACATTACAAGAAGCGCATAACAGCCAGTAAGTATTATCTTAACTAATTCCGTATTGCATGGTTACAGCCATCGTCATCCTCTTCGTCCTGGGCTACCTCTGCATTGCCCTCGAAAGTGTATTCAAAATCAATAAAGCCGCCCCCGCCCTCCTTATGTGCGTCGGGTGCTGGGTGCTCTACATGGTCAACCCCGAGCCCTTCGTCGCCCTGACCCACGGCACGGCATGGACTGAGTTTAGCCGCGAGTTCGCCGGCGGCGGAGCCGCCGTCCAGGCCTTCGTCAGCGAGCACATCCTGCTGCCCCACCTGGGCGACACCTGCGAGATACTCTTCTTCCTCATGGGCGCCATGACCATCGTCGAGATTGTCGATGCCAACGGCGGCTTCAACTTCGTCCGCAACAGCCTGCGCACCGAAAACAAGCACAAGCTCCTCTGGCGCGTGGCCTTCATGACCTTCTTCCTCAGCGCCGTTCTGGACAACCTCACCACGAGCATCGTCATGGTCATGGTGCTGCGCAAACTCGTCGCCACACATAAGGACCGCCTCATCTATGCCGCCGCCATCGTTCTCTCCGCCAATGCCGGCGGCGCCTTCTCGCCCATCGGCGACGTCACCACCATCATGCTCTGGATTAAGGGAAACGTTTCGACCGGCGGCGTCATCGCCGAGCTTTTCCTGCCGTCCCTCGTCTCTGTCATCGTGCCCATCCTCCTGCTTCAGCGCTCCCTCACCGGACAGCTCGCCGCACCCAAGATGGCAGACGCCGGCGATGCCCTCCACTTCACCAATGCCGAGCGCAACATCGTCTTCTGGCTCGGCGTCGGCGGTCTGGTATCCGTGCCCGTCTTCCGCATCCTCACCGGTCTGCCTCCCTTCATGGGCATCCTGCTCGTCCTCGGTCTGCTCTGGGCCACCACCGACCTGTTCTACCGCAACAAGTCGCACATCAAGGAGAACGCCCGCCAGCGCGTCACCCATCTGCTCACGCGCATCGACATGAGCACCATCCTCTTCTTCCTCGGCATCCTCATGGCCGTCGCCGTCCTCTCCGAGACCGGCGTCCTCACCGCCTTCGGCCAGAGCCTCAACGACGTCTCCGGCGGCAACCACTACGTCGTCACCGGTGTCATTGGCATCGTGTCGAGCATCGTCGATAACGTGCCCCTCGTCGCCGGCTGCATGGGCATGTACCCCATCGCCACTGAAGCAGCCGTACAGGCCAATCCCGCCATGATCGACTTCATGCAGGACGGCGTGTTCTGGCAACTCCTGGCCTACTGTGCCGGTGTCGGCGGCAGCATGCTCATCATCGGCAGTGCAGCCGGCGTCGTGGTCATGGGCTTGGAAAAGATTACCTTCGGCTGGTATCTGCGCCGTATCACATGGATAGCCTTCGCCGGCTATCTGGCCGGCATGGCAGCCTACTGGCTCGAAAAGACCTTCCTCTTCTGAAATCCACATTCTAACCCACCAAAGTTTTACCCGCTATGAAGAAAAAAATCCTCTCCCTGCTGCTCCTCATCGCAGCCACCTTTAGCCTCCCCGCCCACGCCATCGACTTCGACTGGGGTGTCACCGGCGGTGTCAACATCAGCAAACTCCGTCTGAAGTCAGACCTCAAGCAAAACTTCTCTGCCGACAACAAGGCCGGCTGGTACCTCGGCGTCAAGGCCCACGCCTCCCTCCTTATGGGCTTCGGCTTCGACGGCGCCCTGCTCTATTCGCAGGAGAAGTATAACCTCGACGCTCGCGGCGTAGGCTACGCCGGCGACAACAAGACCGCACGCTACCTCTCCGTGCCCATCAACCTCCGCTACGACATGGGCATCGGCAGCCTCGCCACCGTCTATGTGGCCACCGGTCCGCAGTTTGATATGGCTCTCGGCTCGAAAAACTGGGACATCACAGACCCCAACTACACCGGCAACGACGTCTTCAAGTCGGAAAGCTGGACCACCTCGTGGAACGTTGGCGCCGGCGTGAAGGTCCTCGACACCGTCGAACTGAACGTCACCTACAACTTCGGCCTGAGCGACGTCACCAAGACCGTCCTCAGCAACCTCGGCCAGAACGTCCGCACCGACAACGTCAAGGCCAACACCTTCAAGGTGGGCCTCACCGTTTACTTCTAATCCTTTAACCACTATTTAGCATACCAAACAAATGCTTCGTCTCAACTGCTTCTTTAAAGCCAACGAGGGCGGCTATGCCCCGGCCCTCGAAGCCGCCAAGGCCCTGACTCTGGCCTCGCGGCAGGACGCAGGCTGCGTGGCCTACGACGTGTTTGAAAGCGCCACCAACCCCGGCGTCTTCATGATCTGCGAGACATGGACCGATGCCGAGGCCCTCAAGGCCCACATGGCAGCGCCCCATTTTGAAAAGTACGTCGGCGCCCTCCAGCAACTCGGCGCCCTCAAACTCGAACAGTTCGACTTCCCCGCAAAATAAGCCGACTCCCCCTAAGCGCCCCGGCCCCGCCGTTTCGACGGCCGCCGGGGCGCTTTTTCTGTGGCCGCCGGGGCGCTTTTTCTTTGGCCGCCGCGGCGCCCCGCAGCGCGTGTGTGCAAAACGCCCGTTAACATCGCTTAACCCCGAGAGAGCCCGCGAAATCCACGTTGTAGGCATAGTGTGCAATAATCAATGCCCCTCTGCGCACGTTGTTTCCTAACAATGACACGACAACCAAAATAACCGAGACAACTTACTTGGTTGTATATGTTGTTGAGGTTGTCGTCAAAAGTATCCCTCAAAGCACGGCCGGGGCCCCGTTCAGCGCCATCTTGCGATAAAAAACGGGTAAAGCGCACTGCTATTGAAAAGAAATCCGTATATTTGCGCGTTCATTGGCTTATTGTCGCCAAAGATACCGACGCGAAATAATTAAATAATAAAAATAAACTCCAAAACAAAGATGCAAAACAAAGGATTCGTCAAGTTCGTTGCCGTGCTCCTGACCCTTATCTGCCTCTTCTACTATTCGTTCACCTTCGTGACGAGCCAGTATCACAAGGAGGCCGCCCGCATTGAAGCCGAGCAGGGCAAGGATGCCGCACGCGAGTATCTTGACAACATGCGCCAGAAACCCGTTTTTCTGGGCTGGAAGACCCTGGCCGAATGTGAGAAAATGCAGATTGGCCTCGGCCTCGACCTCAAGGGCGGCGTCAGCTTCCTGCTCGAGGTGTCTGTTCCCGACATGATTCGTGTCAATGCCGGTCAGCAGGCCAGCAACCCTCAGTTCAAGTCCCTCCTGGCCCAGGCCAAGGCTGAAGCCTCGCGCCGCGGTGCCGACGTCGTGGACGTGTTCATCAAGATGTACCAAGACTCCGTAGGCCAGAACCGCCTTGCCGCCGTCTTCAGCGAGATGATGGCCAGCGACGGTATCACCTACAAGAGCACCGACGAGGACGTCAAGAAGGTGCTCGAGGAGAAAATATCCAACGCCGTGGATCAGTCGTACGACGTCATCCGTTCGCGTATCGACCAGTACGGTGTGGCACAGCCCAACATCCAGATTCTCCGCGGTAAGGGTCAGCTCGGCCAGATCCTCGTCGAGATGCCCGGCGTCACCGATCCCGAGGACGTTAAGCAGCTCCTCACGGGTAGCGCCAACCTCGAGTTCTGGACCATGTGGAACGCCTCCGTCGTGGCCCGCGACCTCGCCGACCTCTACAAGAGCGACATCCAGGTGGCTCAGCCCAAGAAGGGCGGCAAGCCCGGTGAAACCGAGATGGTCACCAAGAAGATGGGCGAACTGGTCAACACCTCGCTCGGCGGCGGTTGCATAGCCGGTGGTGTAGCCGACAAGGCCGCCATCGCGGCCATCGAAGCCTTCCTCAAGACAGACCAGGCCAAGGATATCATGAAGAACTTCCGTCTGGCCTTCTCCAACAAACCTGAGATGGAGACCCCCGCGGGTAAGTTCTACTCCCTCTACGTCCTGCGCGGCGAGCGTGGCGACAACGGCGACGTCATCCCCTCGCTCTACGGCGACGTCATCGACGATGCCAAGCCCGACTTCGACCAGCAGAAAGGCACACCCGTCGTATCGATGCGCATGAAGAGCGATGCCGCCCGCATCTGGGCCGACGTCACCGGTGCCCACGTGCATGAGCCCATCGCCATCGTCCTCGACGGCCGCGTCTATTCCAACCCCGCCCCCAGCGAACGCATCGCCGGCGGTAGCAGCGTCATCTCCGGCAACTTCACGCCCGACGACACCCGCGCCCTGGCCATCGTCCTCAAGAGCGGTAAGATGAACGTGCCCCTCGTCACCGTACAGACCGAGACCGTAGGTCCGTCGCTCGGCGAAGCCTCCATCAAGGCCGGCTTTACCTCCTGCGTCGTAGCCTTCATCCTGCTCATGATCTTCATGTGCCTGTTCTACGGCCTGAAGGGCGGTATGGTGGCCAACTGCGCCCTGCTGCTCAACTTCTTCTTCACCTTCGGTGTGCTCACCTCCTTCCAGGCCGCACTGACCATGAGCGGTATCGCCGGTCTGGTGCTCTCGCTCGGTATGGCCGTCGATGCCAACGTGCTTATCTACGAGCGTATCAAGGAAGAGCTCCGCGCAGGCAAGAATATCAAGCAGGCCGTCGCCGACGGTTACGGCAATGCCTTCTCCGCCATCTTCGACTCGAACCTTACCTCTATCATCACCGCCGTCATCCTCTACAACTTCGGTACAGGTCCCATCCGCGGTTTCGCCCTCACTCTGGGCATCGGTATCTGCGTATCGTTCTTCACCGCCGTATGGCTCACCCGCATCGTCTATGAGCACTTCCTCGACCGCAACAAGTGGAGCAACCTGACGCTCACCACGGGGCTGTCGCGCAAGTTCCTCAAGGCACCCGCTGTGCCCTTCATGCAGATGGGTAAGCGCTCCGTCATCGTCTTCGGCGTCATCGCCGTGGCCTTCGCCGCCATCATCGGCCTGCGTGGCCTCTCCGGCGGTATCGACTTCACCGGCGGTCGCAACTATGTCATCCAGTTTGAGGACAGCAAGGTCAAGAGCGACGACGTCAAGGCCGCCCTCCTCGATGCCGTCAGCAAGAGCGAAGAGCCCGCAGCCTCGGTCAACGCCATCCCCGTCGTGACCGCCGAGAGCGAGTGCATCCGTCTCTCCACCAACTACAAGATCAATGCTGAGGACGAAGAAGTGGACCAGTTTATCTATGAAGCTCTGAAGAGCCACAACCTCATCACCGCCGACTACGCCACCTTCAAAGACCGCGAAAACCGCAACGGCGGTTCCATCGTCTCCTCGCAGAAGGTGGACAGCAGTGTGGCCGACGATATGACCAAGGGCGCCATCAAGGCCGTCATCCTCTCCCTCATCGCCATCTTCCTGTACATTCTGGTGCGTTTCCGCAATGTCGCCTTCTCGGTGGGCAGTATCGTGGCCCTGACCCTCGACACCCTGTTCATCATCGGTATGTACGCCCTCTGCTGGGGCTGGATGCCCTTCTCGCTCGACGTGGACCAGACCTTCATCGGCGCTGTGCTGACCGCCATCGGTTACTCCATCAACGATAAGGTGGTTGTCTTCGACCGTATCCGCGAGAACCTCGGCCTCTATCCCAAGCGCGATACGCAGCGTCTGTTCAACGAATCGCTCAACAGCACGCTGACGCGTACCATCATGACGTCGCTCACCACCCTGCTGGTGCTCCTCTGCATCTTCTTCCTCGGTGGTGACAGCATCCGCTCCTTCGCCTTCGCCATGATCCTCGGCGTTGTCTTCGGCACCCTCTCCTCCATCTTCCTTGCCGCCCCCGTGGCCTACCGCACCCTCGGCAAGAAGCGCGTCGTAGAGCAGAAAGCCTAAGCGCACGACGCGAACAAAATAACTATGCTAAAGCGCGCAGCCGCGATACCTATCTTAGAATAGGTGTCGCGGCTGCGGTGCGTTATGTTCGCAATAGTAGTGCCATGTCCATTGACGTGGCACTAAACTCCCGTCGCGCGCAGCGCGACACCTATAATAAGGTTGCTGTCCGGCAAATGTGAACCATATCCTCCCGCGTGGTACTTACGACTAACCTGCGTATGGTCGTGAAGAATAGGCGTCGCGGCCGTCGCCGCGACAAGAACTGAGGACGGTGTGTCATAATGGCCAATCTGCTGCGTTGCTATCGTCTTCGGGCTTGGTCATGTACTTCAAGGCGTCGAGGCCGTCGCCGCGACAAGAACTGAGTTCCACGTCAATGGACGTGGAACTACTATGCCGCCGTCACAGTAAGGACAAACAAAAGACAGGCATCGCAGCCAATGGTTGCGATGCCTGTCTTCGTAGGGTAGAAGGATGGGCTTATTGTCCCACTGTGGCAATAGCCTCGTCGATGGTCAGCAGTTGCTGCTCGCCCGTGGCCATGTTTTTCAATGTCAGTCGGCCCTCCGCCATCTCGCTCTCGCCCACGAGGGCTACGAAGGCGATGCGGTGTGCATTGGCATACGCCATCTGCTTCTTCATCTTCGTGCTGTCGGGGAAGACCTCCGTGGCGATGCCCGCCGCGCGCGTCTGTCGGGCGTAGCGCAGGCAGCATGCCGCCTCGGCCGCACCGAAGTTGCAGAACAGCAGGCGCACGCCGCTCTGTGCCGCCTCGGGGTAGAGGTTGAGCTGGTCCAGCACGTCATAGATGCGGTCCGCGCCGAACGAGATGCCCACGCCGCTGAGGCCCGGCATACCGAAGATGCCCGTCAGGTTGTCGTAGCGTCCGCCGCCCGTGATGCTGCCAATCTGCACGTCCAGCGCCTTCACCTCGAAGATGCAGCCCGTGTAGTAGTTCAGACCGCGTGCCAGCGTCAGGTCCAGTTCGATAGCGTTGCGCATACCCGCCGTCTCGAGCGCCGTCAGCACCTGCTCCACCTCGTCGCAGCCCTTGAGGCCCGTCTCGCTGGTGGCCAGCACCCGGCGCATCACCTGCAGTTTCTCCGCGTTCGTGCCCTGAAGCGCAATCACCGGCTGCAGGGCGGCCACCGCCTCTTCGCTAAGGCCGTCGGCGCGCAGTTCGTCGTTCACCTTGTCCAGGCCAATCTTGTCCAGTTTGTCGATAGCCACGGTGATATCCACAATCTTCTCCGGCGCGCCGATGACCTCGGCGATGCCCGTGAGAATCTTGCGGTTGTTTATCTTGATGCAGACGCGGATGCCGAAGCGCGAGAACACCTCATCGACAATCTGCATCAGTTCAATCTCGTTGAGCAGCGAGTCCGAGCCGACGATGTCGGCGTCACACTGGTAAAACTCGCGGTAGCGTCCCTTCTGCGGTCTGTCGGCTCGCCATACGGGCTGAATCTGGTAGCGCTTGAACGGCATCTGCAGTTCGTCGCGGTGCTGCACCACGAAGCGTGCGAAGGGCACCGTCAGGTCGTAGCGCATGCCCTTCTCGCAGAATGCCGCCGCCAGTGCCGCCGCCGACTTCTCCTGATAGTCGTCCGCGCTGATGCCGTGGCGAAACTCGCCCGAGTTGAGAATCTTGAACAGCAGTTTGTCGCCCTCCTCGCCATACTTTCCCATGAGCGTGGAGAGATTCTCCATCGCCGGCGTCTCGATGGGTCGGAAGCCGTAGAGCGAATAGACCGAGCGTATGGTGTCGAAGATATAGTTGCGCTTGGCCATTTCGAGGGGGCCGAAGTCGCGCGTGCCCTTAGGGATGCTGGGTTTTTGTGCCATGAAATTGTGATAAAAGGAAATGAGAAAGCGAAGTTGTGCTGACGTTACGCGTCAAAGCGCTGCAAATTTACGCAATTTTTCCATACCGGCCCGTATTTTCCCCGCATATAGCGCTTTGCGCCGCCGGCGGGTAAAACAAAGAAAGAAGAGAAAAAAAGCCCGCTCTTTCACATTTCTTTAATCCGAATGTGCTATATTTGCCGTGATTTGCGGTGCGGTATGCCCCGCGCCGCCTTCTACCCTGACACCTATTACATATATGTACCGTACCATCCGAACCCTTATTGTGGCAGCAGCCGTGGGCCTTGCGCTCCATGCCTGCTCGGCCGACAGCGACGTGGCAGTGGCCACCGACGACAATGTTGTCACCTTCTCTGCCCCCGACGGCCACCGCGCCGTAGGTACCCGTTGGGACGCCGGCGACGTCATCGGCGTTTATATGAAGACCGCCGGCCAGGCCTTCGACAACAGCAGTCTGACGGGCGCCAATGCCAATGTGTCCTACGCCACCGCCGCCGGCGACGGCTACTTCACCCCCACCGCCACCGCCCTGGCCTATCCCGCCGGCAGTGCCGTTGACTTCGTGGCCTACTATCCCTACAACGCCAACGTCAGCAACGGCGTCCTCACCCTCGACATCGCCAACCGGCAGGACACCCCCGCCGCCATTGACCTGCTCTATGCCGACAACCTCAAGAACGTCAGCCGCACGCAGAGCGCCCAGGCCCTGGCCTTCCGTCACTGCATGGCCAGCGTCACCATCAACCTCAGCGCCGACGCCACCACCACCTGCGACGGCATCAGCGTCAGTCTGGCCGCCATCCCCACGCGGGGCAAGTTTGACCTCGCTGCCGGTAACTTCACCGAGATTGGCAACGTTGGCAACCTGCCCATGCGCGTCGTCGTCAGCGGCAGCAGCGCCACCGCCACCGCTCTGGTCTTTCCCCAAGCCGAGGCCGACTACCTTCTCGCCGTCGTCACCCTGGCCAACGGCAGCGTCAAGACCGTCGTGCTCAGCGAGAGTCAGGTCCTCGAGAGCGGAAAGAACTACGCCTATACCCTGCGCCTGACCGACAGCAGCGCCAGCAAGGGCGATGCCGAAGCCACCGGCTATGCCCGATGGACCGAGACGCCGCGCATCACCGCCGCACAGATGGCCGACGCCAACCTGCGCTACATCACACACTCGTTCACCACGAGCGGCAAGACCGTGCGAAACTACTCCATGCTCTACGACACCAACCTCAAGATGGCTTACTGGGTGGCCTACCCCCTCTGCAACTTCTACACCCGCAACAACGTCAGCCGTACCGACGCCTGGGGCTTCGACCCGCAGTTTGGCATCGACGAGCAGGCCAACATGACCAAGGGCATTCCCGGTTATGACCGCGGCCACCAGTTGCCCAGCGCCGACCGTCTGGTCAGCACCGAAGCCAACCAGCAGACTTTCTACTTCACCAACATGACCGCACAGGTGGGCAAACTCAACCAGCAGATATGGGCAGAGCTCGAAGGTAAGGCCCGCAACTGGTCGTCCAATATCGACACCCTCTACGTCGTCACCGGCGCCATGCCCTCGCTCCCCGGCAGCACCGCCGTGAAATACACCACCGACAACGACGGCAAGCGCATCGCTGTCCCCGCCTACTACTTCAAGGCCTTCGCCCGCATCGACCGCCAGAGCGGCACGGCCTACACCATCGCCTTCACCTTCAAAAACGAAGCCTTCACCGGCAGCAGCTTCATGGACCAGGCCATCAGCGTCAGCGCCCTGGAGGAGATGACCGGCTTCACTTTCTTCCCCAGTATCGACGCGCAGTATAAGGCCGCCTACGACGCCACCAAATGGAACTGACCTCCCGCGGGGAGCAGCACAGTCCCTCGCAGGAAACAGATAAGAAATTACTAACCCATTTCAACTTTAAGATTTACAGACATGACACTGAAATCCTTGTTCTTTGCAGGTGCCGCCACCCTCGCTCTGGCCTCCTGCTCCAGTCTTGACGACAACAGCACATGGGATGTCAATGGCGGAGAGGTGAAGTTCACCTCCTACATCAAGGCCCACCGTGCCTCCGGCACCGCATGGGCCGATGGCGATGCCGTAGGTATCTATATGAAGCAGGCCGGCACCGACCTTTCTGCCGCCACTGCCGTCAACAAGAAGTACATCACCGATGCTCTGGGCAACCTCAGCGCCGCTGCTGCCGACCAGGCCATCAGCTACCCCGCTGCCGGCAACGCCGACTTCATCGCCTACTATCCCTACACCGAGGCCGTCAACGGTACGCAGATTGCCATCAACGTGGCCGACCAGAGCAACCCCGCCGCCCTCGACCTGCTCTACTCCAACAACGCCGCCAACGTATCGGCATCCGGCAACGCCGTCAACCTGGGCTTCACCCACAAGCTGTCGGCCCTGACCTTCACCGTCAATTCTGACGCCACCGTATCGACCACCACGGGTCTGGCCGTAACCCTCTCGGGCATCGTGACCGAGGCCACGTTCGACCTCGCCACCGGCAACGTGAACGTGCCCGCTACCCCCACCACGGGTAACATCCAGATGAACGTCAACGCCGCCGGCACGCAGGCCACGGCCATCGTCGTTCCCGCCAGCGTCAGCGGTGTGAAGGCCATCTTCACCCTCAACGGCAAGAGCGTGGAAGTCAATGTTCCCGCCGCAGCCCTGGAGAGCGGCAAGAGCTATGAATATCCCGTCAACATCACCATCAGCGGCGGCGAGACCTTCGTCAGCTTCGGCCAGGCCAGCATCAGCGACTGGACAACCGTTCCCGGCAGCACCATCGACGTGGACTTCGGCGGTGAAGGTGGCGGTGTGGTTGACCCCACGCCCGATCCTACGCCCGACCCCACCCCCGGTACGGGTACCGAGCAGGTCATCTTCGAGGAAACCTTCGGTGAGAGCGTATCCAAGGGTTCTGACGGCTACTGGCCCAGCATCACCTACGACACCTGGACCAGCACCTCGGGCCTGACCATCACCGACCCCATCGTGGAAGCCAACGGCTGGAAGTACAGCAACGCTTCGGTGCGTCAGACCTCGGCCCTTGACCCCCACGTATGGTTCGCTGCCAACAAGGACTCTGAGATGAAGATCAGCGGCTTCGACACCACGGGCTACACCAACCTCAAGCTCACCTACAGCATCACCGCCAACAACAGCGGCGACCAGAGCGACATCAAGGTGGTATGGGGCGGCGTAGAAGTGGCCGTGCCCGCCATGGCCATCGCCACGACCAATACCTACCAGGAAGTGAAACTCACCGGTCTGACGGCCGGCGCCACGACCCTCTCCTTCGTCTCGAACGCCAGCGACAACACCGCCGGCTTCCGCGTGGACAACATTAAGCTCGTCGGCACGAAGTAACGCTCTGCCGATAACAGGACGGCCAGCGGAGCCCCGCCACACGTGGGGGGCTCCAGTGGCCGCCCTTTCTTTCATAGTGCAGGATGTGCGCCCCGTTTCAGGCGGCAGACGCCCCACTCATCATATTCTCCCTTCCCTATCTATCAATCTTTATGAAGAAAGCGACCCTTCTGACCGGTGCCCTCCTGCTGCCCGCCCTTGCCGGCGCGCAGGCCGTGACACAGGCAGAGCAAGACTCACTCATCAACGAGGACTACTCGCTCATCGGGGTGGTTGACGCTTCCGTCTTTGATGCCGACGGCGAGGACGGCGACAACTCCACCTCGCAGGACATCAACACCACGGTGCTCACCTCGCACGACGTGTACCTCAACAAGATGGGTTACCAACTGTCGTCCATGCGCTTCCGCGTCCGCGGCTACGAGAGCATCTACGAGCAGACGCACATCAACGGCGTGCCCATGAACGACCAGCTGCGCGGCGTGTTCAACTTCTCGTCCATCGGCGCCATCAACGACTTCACCCGCAACGGCGACCAGACCGTCAACAGCGCCCCCGGCGCCTTTGCCTTCGGCTCCCTCGGCGGTTCGGAGAACATCCTCATGCGCGCCGGCGACAATGCCGCCGGAGGCAAGGCCACCCTCACCTACACCAACCGCAACTACTGGATGCGCACCATGCTGTCGTACAACACCGGCCTCTCGCGCCGCGGATGGGCCTTCTCGGCCCTCGTCGGCGGACGCTACAGCGACGAGGGCAACATCGACGGCACCTTCTACCGCAACTTCTCCTACGCCCTCATGCTCGAGAAGCGCTGGCGCGGCGATGAGCACAGTCTGACGCTGACCACCTTCGGCTCGCCCGTATGCCGCGGACAGCAGGCCGGTACCCTCCAGGAGGTTTACGACCTGACGGGCAACAACCTCTACAATCCCAACTGGGGCTACCAGAACGGCAAGAAGCGCAACGCACGCACCGTCAAGGCTTACGACCCCACCACCATCCTGGGCTATACGTGGAAAATCAACAAGGATGTGACCCTCAACAGCGGTCTGGCCTTCCACTACGGACGCTACGGCAACACCTCGCTCAACTGGTTTGACGGTGCCGACCCGCGCCCCGACTACTACCGCTACCTGCCCTCCTATTTCCTCTACTACAACAGCACCCCCTCGGACGCCGCCGCCGCCGACTATGCCGAGCGCTGGCGCAGCGGCGACCCCCGCTTCACGCAGATCGACTGGGAGAGCCTCTATGCCGCCAATGCCCAGAACAAGCGCATGGGCAACGGCCAGGCCATCTACCTCGTCGAGGAGCGCCGCAGCGACCTGTACGAAACTACCTTCAACGCCACCATCAACGCCCAGCTCTCGCGCCACAACCGCCTGACCGCCGGCATCGTGGCCCGCAACACCGTGTCGCGACAGTTTAAGGTGGTTGACGACCTCCTCGGCGCCGACTACGTCCTCGACATCGACAAGTATGCCGACACCGACTACCCCGGACAGGACGACCAGAAGCAGAGCGACCTCAACCGTCCCAACCGCAAGGTCTATGAGGGCGGCGTCTTCGGCTACGACTTCAAGATCAACGTCAACTCCCTCAAGGGCTGGCTCGTCAACAACTACAGCGTCGGCCATTGGGACGCCTACTACGGCTTCCAGCTGACGCACACCGACTTCTTCCGCCGCGGCGCCATGCGCAACGGCCACAACCCCGACAACTCCTACGGCGCCGGCCGCCACCACAGTTTTACGGACATGATGCTCAAGGGCGGACTGACGTACAAGTTCAGCGGCCGCCAGCTCCTCTCGGCCAACGTCGTCTATGGCACCATGGCCCCCCTGGCCAACGACGCCTACATCTCGCCTCGCGTCTGCGACGATACGCCCGACAACCTCAAGAGTTCGCGCATCTTCTCGGCCGACCTCAACTATATCTTCGCCTTCAACCGCCTCAAGGGCCGCGTCGGCGTGTTCCAGACCAACTTCTACGACCTCATCGAGCGCAACAGCTTCTACTACGACGGCGTCACCTTCGTCAACCACATGATGACCGGCGTCAACAAGGTACACCGCGGCATCGAGCTCGGCCTGACCTACAAGCTCGACGGCCACTGGAGTTTCGACCTCGCCGGTACGGTGTCTGAGTATTACTACGCCAACAATCCCATGGGTACCTACTCCATCGAGAACGGTAAGGACGTGGCCGAATACTCCCTGCAGGAATCCGAGCGCGTCTATATGAAGAACGTCTATGTCGGCGGTCTGCCCCAGGTGGCCGGTACCTTCGGCGTGCGCTACTTCATCGACTACTGGTTCCTCGGCGCCAACATCAACGCCTTCGGACGCAACTTCATCGAGGTAGCCCCCGCCCGCCGCACCGCCTCCATCTACAACGGCTACACCAGCGGCTCCACCACCATGCCCGCCGTCACCCCCAACGACTCCAAGCTCTACGGCGCCTACCAGACGCTCACCCATCAGGAGGAGTTTGATGCCGACTACACCATCGACCTTTCCATCGGCAAAATCTTCTACCTCGGACGCAAGAACTCCATCAACGTCAACCTCGCCTTCAACAACATCCTCAACAACAAGGATGTCCGTACCGGAGGCTACGAGCAGGGACGCGTCCGCGTGGATAAGCCCGAACTCTTCAAGTCGAAGTACTTCTACATGCAGGGCTTCAACTGCTTCCTCAACGTAAGCTACCGCTTCTAATTCCTTCCCCTTTTTCCAAGACAAGACACCTTATATATATAGTCCATCCTATGAAACTGATAAAGCACCTGATGTGCCTGCCCCTCCTGCTGCTGGCCATCGCCTTCACCGCCTGCGACCGCGACTACGACATGCCGCCGCTCAACGAGCCCCACTTCAGCCTGCCCGCCGACGCGCAGACCATCACCATAAAGGACCTGCGCGCCAAGACCGCCGCTGCCACGTCAAACAACCCCGTCCTCATCGAAGACAGCCTCTTCCTCGTGGCCCGCATCTGTGGCGACGACCGCTCCGGCAACATCTACAAGAGCATCTACGTCCAGGACGAGACGGGCGGCATCACCTTCCTCGTCGATAACAGCGGCGTCTATACCCAGTATGCCGCCGGACAGGAAGTCATCATCGACCTCAAGGGCCTCTGCATCTCCGTCTATGGCAACGAGCAGCAGATAGGCCACCCCGACGGCTACCTCTACCGCACGCCCTGGGCCTCGTTCCAAGACCATGTCCACTGCAACGGCTGGGCCGACGAGAAGAAACTCAACATCAAGGAGTTTGATAACATCAGCAAACTCAGCGACGATGCCGAAGGCAACAAGTTTACCCTCATCCGCCTGAAGAATGTCCACTTCACCGAGGGCGGACAGGCCACCTTCGCCGAGACCTCGGGCTACGGCACGCACGACCTCTCCGATGCCTACGGCAACACCATCTCCGTGCGCACCAGCAACTACGCCGACTTCGCCGCCGACAAACTGCCCGTCGGCACGGGCAATGTCCTCGCCGTCCTCGGTCGCTTCAACGGCTCGTGGCAGCTCACTATCCGCAGCGCCGCCGACTGCTACGGCTTCGACGGCGAAGCCCCCGGCGAAGGCGGCGACCAGCCCGTTGACCCCAACGCCCCCGACGTCATCTTCAGCGAGAATATGGGCTCCGCCACCATCAGCAAGGTCGATGGCTACTGGCCCTACCTCAACACCTTCACCGCATGGTCGTCCGGCCTGACCTTCACCGACGTCAACGACAAGACCCTCTCCGTCCGTGCCGTCAACGGTGTCAATAACATTTGGTTCCCTGCCAAGAAGGAATGCGACCTCAAGATTACGGGCTTCAGCACCGCCGGCTATACCACGCTCACCCTGACCTACGACGTCGCCGCCAGTCTCTTTAACGACGCTGGCGAGCAGGATGCTGCCGCCCTCACCGGCACCTTCAACGGCCAGCCCTTCGCCACACCCTCCAAGGTGCTCTCGGGCCCTGCCGGCGACAACAACAAGTTCTATACCTTCAGCGTCGAACTGCCCGCGTCGGCCGCCGCAGCCCAGTCGGAACTCCACTTCCTCACCACTGCCGCCGCCAACACCATGGGTCTGCGCCTGGCCAACATCAAGCTCACCGGCAAGAAGTAAAGAACAAGCCAGAACTGTCCGGCAAGTGATTGTTGATTGGTTATAACTATACTGTCGCTACGGCATCAATCTCCTATGGGCGATGAGGATGGCTGTAGGCCATCCCTCGACCTCCGCAGGAGGGCGAGCCTGTAGCCCGGGGCAAGCGACCGAAGGGAGCGACACCCCGGGTAGGCACGGATGAGTTCTCCTCGCCCTGTAAGGGCAAAAGCACTAAAAGGGGGCAACGCCCCCGGTGGGCGATGGTTAACGGCGCATGTTTTGTTCGCTTAGCGAGGGCGTTGCCCTCTACTCGGGCTTTTGCCCTTACAGGGCGTGGAGCGCTCCGGCCGCCCTACCCGGGGTGTCGTTCCCTTCGGTCGCTTGCCCCGGGCTACAAGCAAACCCGCCTTCGTCGGGTTTGGGATGGCCTTCAGCCATCCCCTCTAACCCCAAAATCTGCCCGCAAGCCTTCTTGCAGGACGCTTCACACCTCTCTCCGAAATTCCCACGGCCCTTGGGAACTCGATTCCCAGCCGCTGGGAATCGAACTCCCAGCCGCTGGGAATAATGTTCCCAGCCCTTGGGAATCGGAGTACCAGCCGCGGGCACTCGAAGTACCAGCCGCGGGCACTCGAAGTACCAGCCGCTGGCACTCGAAGTACCAGCCGCCGGCAATCGAATTACCAGCCGCTGGCAATCGAAGTACCAGCCGCTGGCAATCGAATTGCCAGCCCTTGGCAATGGCATTGCCAGCCGCCGGCAATCAGATTGCCAAGCCCTGTGGCAACCGCATTGCCCGACTGCGTGGCAACCGCAGGCCCACCGCCAGGCCAATCGGCTTGACCCACGGCCAGACAGCATATCCCTAACCACACACCGACGGGCGGAACCGGCATGCCGCCGCTTCCGCCCGTCGTCATTTCCTATTCCGCTATGCACCGCAAACTCCTCCTCTCCCTCCTGCTCCTGACCCTCAGCATGGGGAGCGCCGCCGCCCAGCGCATCGGCGTATGGGCCGTGGCCTTCTACAACCTTGAAAACCTCTTCGATACCGAAGACGACCCCGACAACCCCGGCGACGACGAGTTTCTGCCCACCGGCCCCTACCAGTGGACGCAAGACAAGTATGAGCAGAAACTCTCCAACCTGGCCACCGTCATTTCCCAACTCGCCCGCGAGCACTGCCCCGTAGGTCCCGCCGTCATCGGCATCTCCGAGGTAGAGAACGAGCGCGTCGTGGCCGACCTCGTCGCCCGCCCCGAACTGCGCGACATGGGTCTGCGCTACGTTCACTACCCCTCGCCCGACCGCCGCGGTATCGACGTCGCCCTGCTCTACAACCCCCGCCTGTTCCGCCTGACCGGTTCGTGCGTCTATCCCTTCGTCATGCCCGGCCAGCCCAACTTCCGCTCGCGCGACCAGCTCGTCGTCACCGGCCAGATGGGTGGCGAGCCCGTCAGCGTCATCGTCAACCACTGGCCCTCGCGCTACGGCGGCGATAAGTCCAAACCCTCGCGCGCTGCCGCCGCCGCCATCTGCCGCCACATCGCCGACAGCATCTGTGCCGCCTCGCCCGCGAACAAGGTTATCATCGTCGGCGACCTCAACGACGACCCCACCGACGAGAGTTGCGCCAAGGTGCTCGGCGCCACACGCCGCGCCAAGGACGTCAAGCCCGGCGGCTACTTCAACGCCACCTGGCCCCTCTTCGACCGCGGCATAGGCTCCCTGTGCTATCAGGACGCCTGGTGCCTCTACGACCAGCACATCATCTCCGCCTCCTTCCTGGCCGACAAGAGCGGCCGCACGCTGCGCTTCTGGAAGACCGAGGTGTTCAACCGCGACTTCATCACCACCGACGTGGGCAAGAAGAAAGGCTACCCCAAGCGCGCCTTCGACGGCAGCCGATGGCAGAATGGCTACTCCGACCACTTCCCCACCATCACCTACTTCACCAAGCAGCTGCCCTGAGCTACGCTGCACTCACGCCGCTGCCGCCCCGCTGCTGCCGCCCCGTTCCACGCCGTCAGCCCGCCCCACAGCACCGCTCCGACGGACCACAGTTCGGCAAAATGCCCTCTGCAGACGGCAACTTAGGCACAAAGTTTGAGGCAATGTGCATTTTTTAGGCCAATTGCTTGCCTATCTTAAGAAATAGTCCTACTTTTGCACCGTCAATCAGAAAAACAACTCATCACATAAATTCTCAAAAATCAAGAACCATGTCTGAAATTGCAGAAAAAGTAAAAGCAATCATCGTTGACAAACTGAGCGTTGACGAAGCCGAAGTAAAGAACGAAGCCAGCTTCTCTAACGACCTGGGCGCTGACTCTCTCGATACCGTAGAGCTCATCATGGAGTTCGAGAAGCAGTTCAACGTAACCATTCCCGATGATCAGGCTGAGAAGATCTCTACCGTAGGTGACGCTATCAAGTACATCGAAGAGCACGCCAAATAATAGAGCTCTCCCCTCTTAATTCCCCCCAAGGGGGGAGGACACCAACCACCCACGCCTCGGCGTTGCCGGATTTGTGTCCTCCCCCTTTATTCTTATTTATACAACACCCCCTTTACATAATTATCCTTCTTACTTATGGAACTGAAAAGAGTGGTAGTAACCGGCATGGGCGCACTGACGCCTCTGGGTAAGACCGCCCCCGAAACGTGGGAAAACCTGAAGAAAGGTGTGAGCGGTGCCGGCCCCATCACCCATTTTGACGCATCGAAGTTTAAGACGCAGTTTGCCTGCGAAGTCAAGGACTTCAAGGTGACCGACTATATCGACCGCAAGGAAGCCCGCAAGATGGACCTCTACGAGCAGTATGCCCTCGTGGCCGCCATGGAGGCCGTCAAGGACTGCGGCATGGACCTCGAGACCGTTGATAAGAACCGCATCGGCGTTGTCCTCGGCGTAGGTATCGGCGGTATCCACACCTTCGAAGAAGAGGCCGGCAACTATGCCATCAACGGCGCCGAACAGGGTCCCAAGTACAACCCCTTCTTCATCCCCAAGATGATCGCCGACATCGCCGCCGGTGAAATCTCTATCAAGTACGGCTTCCACGGCCCCAACTACACCACCACCTCGGCCTGCGCCTCCTCCACCAACGCCTTCGCCGACGCCTTCAACCTCATCCGTCTGGGCAAGGCCAACGCCATCATCACCGGTGGTGCCGAGGCCGCCATCTGGCCCGCCGGCGTAGGTGGCTTCACCGCCATGCACGCCCTCTCCACCCGCAACGACGACCCCACCCACGCTTCGCGTCCCTTCTCCAAGAGCCGTGACGGCTTCATCATGGGCGAGGGCGCTGCCTGTCTCGTCCTCGAAGAACTGGAGCACGCCAAGGCACGCGGCGCACACATCTACTGCGAGGTGGCCGGCGTAGGTATGTCGGCCGACGCCCACCACATCACCGCCTCTCACCCCGAAGGCCTCGGCGCACACCTCGTCATGAGCAACGCCCTCGAGGACGCCGGCATGAAGCCCGAAGATATCGACTATATCAACGTGCACGGCACCTCCACCCCCGTCGGCGACATCTCCGAGGTCAAGGCCATCCTCAAGCTCTTCGGCGAGCACGCCTATAAGCTCAACATCAGCTCGACCAAGTCGATGACCGGCCACCTGCTCGGCGCTGCCGGTGCCGTAGAGGCCATGGTATGCTGCCTGGCCGTGATGAACGACATCGTGCCCCCCACCATCAACCACGAGGAGGGCGACGAGGACGAAAACATCGACTACAACCTCAACTTCACCTTCAACGAGGCACAGCAGCGTCCCATCCGCGCCGCCCTGAGCAACACCTTCGGCTTCGGCGGCCACAACGCCTGCTGCATCGTCAAGAAGTACGAGGCATAATCCCTCCCTCTCATTCCCTGAGTGGTGTGCGTTAAAGCCTTCGTGCCCGCCGCACACCCTTTTACCGGATGCCGCCGTCCGTCATCCCCGCAGCCTTCGCTCTTTTCCCGCAGAAGGCTCGGCGGGAAACGGGCAGCGGCATCTTGGAAAGCAGGGAAAACATAACGCTACAGAATGATCAACCAACTCATAGACCGGGTGCGGTTCATGTTCTGCAAGGACAAGCCCCTTGCCTCGGCCCTGCGCAATATCCTGGGCTTTTATCCCCGCAACCTGGACGTCTATCGCATCGCCCTGGCCCATAAGTCGGCCAAGTTTCGCCCCCGCCGCGGACAGCGCTTCGAGCGCCCGCTCAACAACGAGCGGCTGGAGTATCTCGGCGATGCCATCCTCGAAGCCGTCACCAGCGACATCCTCTACCACAAATACCCCCGTCAGGGCGAGGGCTTCCTGACCAGCACCCGCGCCAAACTCGTGCAGCGCTCCATGCTCAACCGCCTCGCCGACGAGATGGGACTGGATAAACTCATCAACAAGTCGCTCGTGGCCAGCACCCACAATGTCAACATCGGCGGCAACGCCTTCGAGGCCCTCGTCGGCGCCGTCTATCTGGACCGCGGCTACCGCTACTGCCAGTGGTTCGTCGGCCACCGCATCATCGGTTCGCTGCTCGATGTGGACACCGTGGCGCGCAAGGAAATCAACTTCAAGAGCAAACTCCTGGAGTGGTCGCAGAAGAACCGCATCCAGATGACCTACAGCGACACGCAGATCGACAAGCCCGGCAGCAACAGTGCCGAGTTTGTCAGCATCGCCCTCCTCGAAGGCGTCAAGGCCGGTCGCGGCACGGGCTTCTCCAAGAAAGAGAGCCAGCAGAACGCTGCCAAGGAAGCCCTCATCAATATGCGCGCCAGCCAGACCTTCTACGAGAGCATCTTCCACGCCAAGGAGCAGCGCACCGCCATGGAAGAGAGCGAAATCTGCGTCCTGCCCCGCATCCAGGAGATAGAGGACGCTGTACAGCAGCGCTTCGCCGCACAGGCCAAGGACGGCCAGCGCCGCCGCGAACGCAATGCCAAGGACGCCGACGCCAAGAATGCGCCCGCCAAGACTGCCGCTGAGCCCAAGAAGGGCGAGCCTAAGGCCGCTGAGCCCAAGCGCGAGGCCAAGAAGGGGGAGGCCAAGACTGCCGAACCTAAGCGCGAGGCCAAGAAGACGGAGACCAAGAGCGCTGAAGTGAAGGCTGCCGAACCCAAGGCTGCTGAGCCCAAGCGCGAGGCCAAAGAACAGCAGTCCAAGCGCGAAGCCAAGAAGGATGAGCCTAAGGCCGCCGAAGTGAAGGCCGCTGAGCCCAAGGCTGCCGAACCCAAGCGCGAGGCCAAAGAACAGCAGTCCAAGCGCGAGGCCAAGAAGGCCGAACCTAAGCGCGAAGTGAAGGCCCAGCCGGAAGTGAAGGCCCAGCCGGAAGTGAAAGAGGCTCCCGCTCCTTCTCCCGCCTCCGAGGCCCCTGTACAGACCGAGGCTCCCGCAGAACAAGAAGTTCCCGCAGAGCCCACGAAACCTGCCAAGGTCGAGACCCCCGCACAGCCCGAAGCAGTGGCCCCCACCGAGGATACCGCCGTAGAGGTGGCACCTGTCGAGGCCGCTCCCGCTGAGCCCGCTCCTGTCGAGGAGACACCCGCTAAGGCGTCTGCCCCTGTCGAGGCCGTTCCCGCTGAGGAAATGCCCGCTAAGGTCGCTCCTGTTCCTGTTGAGCCTGCCCCGGCTGAGACTACTGCTTCTGCCGAGCCCGCTGCTGAGGTTGCTGCTGAGCCTGCCGCTGCAAAGCCTGCCGCTGAGGTTGCTGCTGAGCCCGCTGAGGCTGTATCTACCGAGACGGTTCTCGCCGAGGATGAGGCCGCTACCGAACTCGCCGATGCCGCCCCCGCCGCTAAGTCCAAGAGCAGGTCGCGTCGTCGTCGCAAGTCCAAGACAGCCGCTTCCGCAGACGAGGCCGCTCCCGCCGCCGAAGCTCCCGCCGCTGAAGCCGCAGCCCCCGCCTCAGAAGTCCCTGCCGCCGCAGCCCCTGCCACGCCCCGTCGTCGCCGTTCGGGTCGTCGGGCTCCCGGCAAGTCGCAGTCCGCGGCTCCCGAAGCAGAGGCATAACGTCCCCTCATTTCTTACAATACAAGCAACGCACCGCAGCCTTCGCCGCGGTGCGTTGCTTGTATTTATAGTCTGTCAGTAATGGCGCCTTCTCCACTAAATCTTCCCCAGCGCCTGCTTGATTTGCTCGCCGATGCCGATGGTGTAGCCCTGGCGGGCGAAGACCACGCGGTTGAAGGTGTCCGTCAGGATGACCACGGGCCATTCGTTGCCCTGCGTCAGCGTGCTGCCGAAGAGTTCGTTGCGGGCGCTGCCCTCGCTGTCAATGCCGAAGTGCATCGTAGCGGGCAGGTTGGGGAACTCGTGACGGCGCGCCTCAAAGTGCGCCAACTCGTCCGCCGAGGCGAAGAGCACCACGATGGGGCGACCCCAGGCCTCAAGGTCCGCCTTGAGCAGTTCGATGTCGTGCAGCACGTGCGTCGAAGGCTCGTGGTTCGCCTTCGCCAGGACGACCACGAAGTAGCCGCGTCCCGTCAGCGACAGCAGCGAACGCTTCTGCTGCGCCTCCGCGTCGTAGAAGATGTTCTCCGAGTTGAACGAGCCGATAACCTGCAGTTTGTCCTCGTTGCGGCGCATCTCCAACGGTATGCCCAGCGTGTCAGTCCCCGCCGCGTGGAACACCCGCATACGAGCCGCCACGCTGCCGTCCGCCATGCGAGTGCCCGACATCAGGACGTAGTCGCCCTCGTCCACCGGCGTGCCCTCAGCGAAGCGCGAACGCCAGGTGTCTGTCTCGGCATACTCCTGCAGCGCCGGTCGGCCGTCCACCAGGCGCGACAGCGAGAAGTGGTGGTAGTAGCCCGGGTTCTCCATGTAGGCCCGCGGCGTGTAGTCGAGGCGCAGGGGTATGGCCGGCGTCTGTGCTGCTGCCGAGCCCTCCTTCTGCGCTTCCAGCGTCACCGTCTGCCACGGTGCGCCGGCTGCCGTGCGATACTGCACCTTACCCGTCACCTCGTCGATGCGCGAGCGGATGCCCATGCTGCGCGCCATCGCCACGAAGAGGATGCCCTTCGAGCGCAGGTCCGCCCGGCGGCATACGTAAGCCGCGCGCGGCGAGAGGCAGTAGTGCTGCGGGTTCCATTGGCTGTCCGTCTCGATATGGCGCGCCACGAAGTCGGCCAGCCGCTGCGGGTCAGCCTGGTAGCGTGCCTTGTCGCCGGCCGTCAGCGTGCCGTCGAAGAAGGCGCGCCACGGCGTCAGTCCCTCGTTGGCGATGCGCGCCCCGAGGTCCGTCATGTCGTCCACCCCTTGGCGGCTTAGCACCGCCAGGTGCGAGCGCAGGATGTCCAGGTCGAAGTCGCGCAGGTCCTTGTCGCTCAGCGTCGCCAGCAGGGCGAAGGCCCGTTCGCGGTCCGCCGTCGGCGTCTCCGCCAGCAGACGCTGCAGGTTACGCCAGTTGCCGCACGCCTTGACCATCAGCGGGCGCACGCGGTCGTAGTCTAAGGAGAAGAAGCGGCAGAAGTGGCGCGTTGAAGCCTCGTCCGGGAACGATGACACGTAAGCCCTGCGCAGACTGTCCTCGTAGGTCTTGCGGCGGTCGTTCTCTGCCGCCGCCTCCGCCGGCACCACGGGCATGTTCGACCGTCCCTTCGGCGGCGTGATGTCCAGGTCCATGGCGTAGGTGTCGCCCGCCTGGTGGTCCAGCACCACCGTCACCGTGCCCTGCTTTCCGACGCTGCATTTGGCGAAGCCGTAGTGCGTGCCGTCCGTAGCCCATGCCACGAGGTCGCCCAGGCCCGCCGTAATCTGTGCGCGGCCCGCGTCGTCCGTCGTGGTGCGCATGACGGTGTAGAGTTCGGCGTAGTTGTAGAGCTTAAACTCCACCGTGGCGCCCTTCACCGCCTTGCCCTCGCGGTCCGTCACCACCACCGTGGCCCGCTCCACCGGCGCATAGTTCGCCGTGACGTTGATTTCCGTGTAGCACGGCGTGCGCGCCATCACGTCCTCCGGACCGTCGTAGCGACCATACACCTTGGTGTGCATCAGCATGCCGCGCGATGCCGGCTGGTTGAACCATCCCAGGTCCAGCACCGCCTCCGGCTCGCAGGCCCCGAGGAAGTGCCAGCTGCCATCCACCCAGGCCTCCACCCAGGCGTGGTTGTCGTCCGTATGCGCCCATCGCGGCGTATAGACCTGGCGTGCCGGAATGCCCACCGCGCGCAGTGCCGCCACGGTGAACGTCGATTCCTCGCCGCAGCGCCCCGTGGCCGTGCGCATCGACGCCAGCGGTGCCGACGTGCGGCTGTCCGACGGCTTGTACGTCACATACTCGTGGCACCAGTGGTTCACCTCGAGCACCGCCTCGCGCATCGTCAGGTGCGCCACGCGGCGGCGCAGTTCGTCATAGCATGCCGTGCGGAAGGTATCGAGATTCTCGTTGTTCACCCTCACGGGCAGGACGAAGTGGAGCCATTCGCGCAGCGGCACCTTCTGTCCCCACGGCATGTCGTGGCGGGCGCGCAGGGCGCAGTTGGTCTGTGCGGCATAGTAGGCGGCCGAGTAGTCCGCCATGTCCGGCCAGGGCATGTAGGCGTAGAGGAAGTGGAGCGCCGTGCGCCCCTCGTCAGGCAGTGCGGCGAAGGCCGTGGTGTCAACGCGGGCCTGCGCCATGTCGGCCCGGCGCAGGGCATAGTCCGCCTCTATCTGTGCCGGCGTCTGTGCCGTGGCCGCTGTGGCGCCCGTGACCAGCGCCAGGAAGAGGGAAAAAGGTCTGTGGGTCATAATGAAGGTGTGATGTGTTGCGTGGTTATGATGCCGACAAAGATAAGGAAAAACCCGCGGTCGCCACGTGTGCTGCCGCAGGTAGAAATCTTAACCTGTGTTATCATTCTGTTTTATTTGCTGCCGGCGCCCTGCCATTCGCAAAAAAGCACTACCTTTGGACTGTGGTATGTACTGCCGCCGGCAGGCCGCGCCCCGCGTGCGGCTGTGGGAGGAAGAAGCAGTACATGCCGCCCCCGCTGCTGTACATTCATTACAAACTAACCGCAATAACCATGAAACAATCCCCTCTGATGAAGGGCGGCCGCTACGCCATCATGGCGCTGGCCCTGCCGCTCGCCGCAGGTACTGCGACGGCCCTGCCCTCAGCATCGGCGCTGCCCGCTCAGCATATCAGCCGCATGGCCGACGCCGGCGTGGTGAAGAGTGCGCGCCAGATCAACCCCACCACCATCGAGGTGCTCTACCAGGATGGCAAGATGCTCACCCTCGACTTCTACGGCGCCAACATCGTGCGCCTGTTCCGCGACGACCAGGGCGGCATCCTGCGCGACCCCGTGGCCTCGCCCCCCGCACAGATTCTCGTTGATAACGCCCGCCGCTACCCCGGCAGCGTTGTCCTGCAGGACGGTGCACAGGCCATCACCGCCACGACGGACAAGGTGGCCCTCAGCATCAACAAGAGTACGGGCCTGCTCACCCTGACCAACCGCAGCACGGGTGAGGTCGTGGTGCAGGAACTCCTCCCCGCACAACTGGGCGAGAAGAGCACGACGCTGACCTTTGCCGCAGCCGCCGACGAATACTTCTACGGCGGCGGCGTGCAGAACGGCCGTTTCTCGCACAAGGGCAAGAGCATCGCCATCGTCAACACCAACAACTGGGTGGACGGCGGCGTGGCATCGCCCACACCTTTCTATTGGAGCACCAAGGGCTACGGCGTGATGTGGCACACCTTCCGCCCCGGGCGCTACGACTTCGGCGCCACCGAGGAGGGCAAGGTGACCATTACCCACAACGAGAAATATCTTGACGTCTTCCTCATGGTCGATGAGACGCCCGTAGGTCTGCTCAACGACTTCTACCAGCTCACCGGCAACCCCGTCCTCCTGCCCAAGTTCGGCTTCTATCAGGGACACCTCAACGCCTACAACCGTGACTACTGGACGCCCGACGAGAAAGGCTTCATGCTCTACGAGGATGGCAAACGCTACAAAGAGAGCCAGAAGGACAATGGTGGCGTCAAGGAAAGCCTCAATGGCGAGAAGAATAACTACCAGTTCTCTGCCCGTGCAGCCATCGACCGCTACCTCAATAACGATATGCCCCTGGGCTGGTTCCTGCCCAACGACGGCTACGGCGCTGGCTACGGCCAGACGGGCACCCTCGACGGCAACATCGCCAACCTTAAGTCGTTCGGCGACTACGCCCGCTCTAAGGGTGTCGAGATTGGCCTGTGGACCCAGAGCGACCTGCACCCCAAGCAGGGCATCGAGGCCCTGCTGCAGCGCGACATCGTCAAGGAGGTGCGCGACGCCGGTGTCCGCGTACTCAAGACGGACGTGGCATGGGTCGGCGCAGGCTACAGTTTCGGTCTGAACGGCGTGGCCGACGTGGGCGAGATCATGCCCTACTACGGCAGCAACGCCCGCCCCTTCATCATCTCGCTCGACGGCTGGGCCGGCACGCAGCGCTACGCCGGCATCTGGAGCGGTGACCAGACGGGTGGCGACTGGGAGTACATCCGCTTCCACATCCCCACGTTCATCGGCTCGGGCCTCTCCGGACAGCCCAACATCAGTTCGGACACCGACGGTATCTTCGGCGGTAAGAACGTGCCTGTCAACGTGCGCGAGTTCCAGTGGAAGACCTTCACTCCCATGGAACTGAATATGGACGGCTGGGGCAGCAACCCCAAGTACCCGCATGTGTTGGGCGAGCCCGCCACCTCCATCAACCGCTCCTACCTCAAGCTCAAGAGCATGCTCATGCCCTATGCCTACACCGCAGCCGCCGAGGCCGTGGACGGCAAGCCCATGATCCGCGCCATGTTCCTCGACTCCCCCAACGCCTACACCCTCGGCACGGCCACGCAGTACCAGTTTATGTTCGGCCCGAGTTTCCTTGTGGCGCCCATCTACCAGGCCACGCGTGCCGACGAGCAGGGCAACGACATACGCAACGGCATCTACCTGCCTGAGGGCCGCTGGGTGGACTACTATAACGGCGACGTCTATCAGGGCGGCCGCATCATCAACGAGTATGACGCACCCCTCTGGAAACTCCCCGTCTTCGTCAAGGCCGATGCCATCATCCCCATGACCAACCCCAACAATAACCCCGTCGGCATCCGCAAGGACTATCGCGCCTACGAAATCTATGCCGAGAACGGCGCCACCTACAACGAGTATGACGACGACGGCATGACGCAGGCCTATCTCGACGGCCGCAGCACGCGCACCCTCGTCACCACCGCCGTGAACAAGGGCCGCCTGAGCCTCACCATCGACCCCACCATCGGCGCCTTCGACGGCTTCGTCAAGGACAAGGTCACCGAGCTCCGCATCAACGTCAGCCGCCAGCCCAAGAAAGTGGTGGCCAAGGTGGGAGGAAAGAGTGTAAAACTCCAGGCCGTCAGCAGCGAGGCCGACTTTGAGAACGGACAGAACGTCGTCTTCTACGACGCTGCGCCCAACCTCAACCGCTTCGCCACCAAGGGCAGCGACGCTGAGAAAATGCAGGTCATCAAAAACCCGCAGCTGAAGGTCAAGCTGGCTGCCACTGACGTGTGCGAGAACGCCGTCGAGGTCACTGTGGACGGCTTCGCCTACGCACCGGCCGACCGCCAGCGCACGCACAGCGGCAGCCTCAGTGCGCCCAAGGCAAGTGTGAACGAAGAGGGAACGGAACCCTTCGCCCTGACGCCCTCGTGGCCGGCCGTGGACAATGCCGACTACTATGAGATTGAGTTCCAGGGCATGATTTACTCCACCATCCGCTCCACCGCCTTCACCATCGACGGCCTCACCGCCGAGACGCCCTACAGCATGAAGGTGCGGGCCGTCAACAAGGACGGCGTGTCCGAATGGACCACCTGCACCGCCACCACCAAGAGCAACCCGCTCGAGTTTGCCATCCGCGGCATCAAGGCCGTCAACAGCGCACCCGACCAGGGCGGCAGCACCGTAGGCAACCTCTTCGACTTCGACGAGAAGAGCGGCTGGCACACCAAGTGGGGCGCCGCGGCCACACCCTTCGACGTGGTCATCGACCTGCGCTCCGTCAACGAGCTCGACCGTCTGGTTTACATGCCGCGTGAAGACGCCTCGAACGGCACGCTGCTCAAGGGCAGCATCGCCTACAGTTTGGACCGCCAAAACTGGAGCGAGCCCGTGGCCTTCAACTGGGAACGCAACGGCGACAACAAGACCTTCTCCTTCGACGGCAAACCCAAGGCACGCTATATCCGTCTGCACGTCGATGAAGGCGTGGGTAAGTTCGGCTCCGGCCGTGAAATGTACATCTTCAAGGTGGCCGATACCAAGAGCTACATCCAGGGCGACATCAACAATGACAACCGCATCGACGAGAACGACCTGACCTCCTACATGAACTACACCGGTCTGCGCCGCGGCGATGGCGACTTTGAATATGTCAGCGGCGGCGACATCAACGGCAACGGCCTCATCGACGCCTACGACATCTCCGTCGTGACCACCGAACTCGACGGCGGCGTGCGCAACAACAACGACCGCGTGTCCGGTTCGCTCGTCCTCACGCCCGGCAAGAAGACCTTCGCCGCCGGCGACGAGGTGGAAATCACCGTCTCGGGCAAGGACCTGTACGCTGTCAACGGTTTGAGCTTCGCCCTGCCTTACGACACGCAGGAACTGGAATATGTCGGCACCACCCTCGTGGCCATGAAGAGTATGGTCAACCTCACCAACGACCGTCTGCACACCAGCGGTCAGAAGGTGCTCTATCCCACCTTCGTCAACAGGGGCAACAGCGCCCTGCTCGACGATGGCAGCAACACCCTCTTCGTCATCAAGTTCAAAGCCAAGAAGGCCGGCAAGTTCACGCTCAAGGCCCAGGACGGCATCCTCGTGGACCGCAACCTCGGCACCGTAGCTTTCTAAACCGCACTGCATCGCCTGTGCTTGCCGCAGGCTTATACTCACAAAGGCCGCATGCCCATCACCACGGGCGTGCGGCCTTTTTCAGAATGCTGCCGGCAGACAGACAACCGGGACAACATCCTCAGTTGTATCCGTTATCCCTGTTGTTCCCCAAAAGAGAAGCACGACAACAAAAACAACAGGAACAACTTTCTTGGTTGTACCCTTTGTTCAAGTTGTCGTTATATAAAGAAGCATGACAACAAAAACAACAGGGACAACTTTCTTGGTTGTACCCGTTGTTCAAGTTGTCGTTATATAAAGAAGCACGACAACAAAAACAACAGGGACAACATGCTATGTGGCATTCGTTGTCCCTGTTGTCCTTGTTGTCGTCAAAATTATTCAGCCTTCCACTCATACGGCTTGCCGGCCGTCAGGCGCACGTTCTCGCCCGCCGCCTTGCCGTCGTGCAGACGGGCGTATAAGTTGATCATCCAGGCGCGGCTCCATCCCGTATAGGTGCCGCGGCGTTCCACCTCGTTGTAGTAGCGGCGGCGCGCGATGGTGCGGCAGGCAGGGAGGCGTGCGTCAGCGGCACAACAGTGTGAGGTAGATAACGGAGGCGGGGATGGCCAGCAGCGACGAGTCGAAGCGGTCCAGCAGACCGCCGTGTCCGGGCAGCAGATGGCCGCTGTCCTTGATGCCGAGCGTGCGTTTCATCTGGCTCTCTACAAGGTCGCCATAGGTACCCGCCACGCATACCGTCAGGCCGAAGCCCAGCCATTTCGGTAGCGTCAGTACGTCCGACATGGTGTGCGCGGCGAAGGCTATACCCAGCGTCACGAGGCAGCCGCCGATGCTCCCTATCCACGACTTCGCCGGCGATACCGACGGGAAGAGTTTGGCGGGGAAACGGCGGTGCAGCAGGCTGCCCACACAGTAGGCCCCCGTATCGTTCGCCCAGAGGAAGACGAAGACCGACAGCGGCAGGGCATAGACGTAACCCTCGTTGCCGCCGGCGGGGAAGGCCGTGAAAGCCAGCAGACCGAAGGGTAGGGCGATGTAGATGAGGGCGGCGAACGTATAGGCCCAGTTGCGCAGCGGGTTGCCGCCCTTGAGGTAGAGTTCGCTCACGGGGATGAGGATGAGCGCCAGCAGCAGCGCCACGAGCAGGTTTTGCGTCAGGTGGTCGCCGGCACCATGCCCGCTGGCCAGGGCGAAGCACAGCAGGAAAATCAGTTCGCCGGCTGCCGCCAGCAGGAAGGGGTTGAGCCGGCCGCCCGCCGAGAGGTTGATGTTGGCAGCAAATTCCCACAGCGTGAGGGCCGTGATGACTGTGAAGAGCACGGCGAAGTAGGTTGCGCCGGCCATCATGCCGCCCACGAGCAGCGCCACGAACAGCACGCCCGTGGCGGTGCGCAAGATCAGATTCTTCATAGTACTTGGTGTCAGGTTGTCGTTAGGCTTGTGTTGTTGGGGGTTGCGGGGCGGCCGGCTTTTCCGGGCTTTCCGGATGTTCCGGATGTTCCGGGTTTTCCGGCTTTTCCGGAGATTCCGGCTTTTCCGGAGCATCCGGAGATTGCGGGCTTTCCGGGCTTTCCGGAGCTGCCGTTTGCTCGCGCTTTTCCGCCTCCAAGCGCTCGGCGGCCGCCATGACCTCCTCTTCCATGATTTCGTCGGCACGGCTGCGCCAGGGGCGCTTGCCGAAGATATGCTCGACGTCCTCGGTGAAGATGACCTCGCGGTCCAGCAGGATCTGCGCCAGGGCGGCGTGCTTCTCGCCGTTGTCGCTCAGTATCTGCTTGGCGCGGGCATACTGCTCGGCCACGAGCTTTTTGACCTCCTCGTCAATCTTCTCGGCCGTGCGCTCGGAGTAGGGCTTGGTGAAGTTGTACTCCTGGTTGTTGTAGTAGCAGAGGTTTTCCAGTCCCTCGCCCATGCCCAGGTAGGCAATCATGCCGTAGGCGCGCTTGGTGACGCGCTCCAGGTCGTTGAGGGCGCCGCTGGAGATATGGCCCGTGAAGAGCTCTTCGGCGGCCCGTCCGGCCAGCGTGGCGCACATCTCGTCGAGCATCTGCTCCTTGGTGGTGATGCTGCGCTCTTCGGGCAGGTACCAGGCGGCACCGAGGGCCTGTCCGCGCGGCACGATGGTCACCTTGACCAGGGGGTTGGCATATTTCAGCAGCCACGATACCGAGGCGTGTCCGGCCTCGTGGATGGCGATGGTGCGGCGCTCGTCCTTGGTCATCACCTTCGACTTCTTCTCCAATCCGCCGATGATACGATCGACGGCATCGAGGAAGTCCTGCTTGCCCACGACGCTGCTGTTGTGGCGGGCGGCGATGAGCGCCGCCTCGTTGCAGACGTTGGCGATGTCGGCGCCCGAGAAGCCCGGCGTCTGGCGCGCCAGAAAATCGACGTCGAGGTCCTTGTCGAGCTTGAGCGGTTTGAGGTGAACGTTGAAGATGGCCACGCGCTCGGAGAGTTCGGGCAGGTCAACGTGTATCTGGCGGTCGAAGCGTCCGGCACGCAGAAGGGCGGGGTCGAGAATCTCTACGCGGTTGGTGGCCGCCAGGATGATGACGCCCGAATTGCTGCCGAAACCGTCCATCTCGGTAAGCAACTGGTTGAGGGTGTTCTCGCGCTCGTCGTTGCCGCCGAAGGCCGGGTTTTTGGCGCGCGAGCGGCCCACGGCGTCGATCTCGTCGATGAAGATGATGCAGGGTGCCTTCTCCTTGGCTTGGCGGAAGAGGTCGCGCACGCGGCTGGCGCCGACGCCGACGAACATCTCGACGAAGTCGCTGCCCGCCATGGAGAAGAAGGGGACGTCGGCCTCGCCGGCTACGGCTTTGGCCAACAGCGTCTTGCCCGTGCCCGGAGGACCGACGAGCAGCGCGCCCTTGGGAATTTTGCCGCCCAGGTCGGTATATTTCTTGGGGTTCTTGAGGAAATCGACAATCTCCTGCACCTCCTGCTTGGCGCCCTCCTGTCCGGCGACGTCCTTGAACGTGACGTGGACGCCCTGGCCTTTTTCAAAGAGGCGGGCCTTGCTCTTGCCCACGCCGAAGATGCCGCCCGAGGCACTGCCGCCACCGCCCATCTTGCGCATGAGCAGGAACCACAGGCCGACGAGCAGGAAGATGGGCAGCAGACTGCCCAGCAGGTTCATGAAAAAGCTGTTCGTTACCTCGTAAGAGAGCTGTACGTTGCACGATTCGACATATTCGCCCAGACGGTCCAGGTCGTTCGGACCCTGCGTGACGACCGTCGGCTCCTTGCCCGTGCGGTCCATGCCCTGATTGAAGATGCGGCGAATCTTGTCCGCCTCGGGCTTGACCACGAAGCGGGCCTTGCCGTCGCTCTTGTTGATGATGACCTCCTTGGCGTAGCCTTCCTGAACGTAACCGCGCCACTTCGTCAGGCTCACCTCCTTGCTGATGCCGCCGCTGTTGTCGTTGCCCATGAAGAGCATGAACCCCAGGCCCACGATCACAGCGATGTAGAGCCAGTTGAGGTTGAAGCGGGGCATATTGTCCTTCTTGTCTTTCTGATTCTGTGTAGGCATGATGCTTGGTCGTGAGGTTAGTCGAGGTCAGGAATGTCCTGCAGTTGGGCGTCGTCCCAGAGGTGCTCAAGGTCGTAGTGGTCGCGGGCGTCGGGCACGAAGATGTGCACCATCACCGTGCCGTAGTCCATGGCCACCCACAGGGCGTTCTGGCGTCCGGCGATGGCCGACGGGCGCTCGCCGCATTCCTTGAGGGCAAACTCCTTGACCGAGTCGGCCACGGCCTCTACCTGTTGCGGCGAACCGCAGGTGCAGATGACGAAATGGCGCGCCGGCGCCGAGACGATGTGCGAGAGGTCGGCGATGGTGATTTCGCGGCCCTTCTTTTCCTGTATGCCTTTGACGATGCTTTCTACGAGAGGTGTTTGGTTCTGCATTTGTAAGTATGAATTATGTATTAGCGGGGCGAAGACGGCTTCAGGGCCTTCTACGCCATATTAACGTATATAATGGAATGCAAAGGTACGCCCTTTTCTCCGATTGGTGAAGCCGTCGGGCCAAAACGTGCGGCGGGTTAAGGATTTTTGAGGACCTTTTGAGAGCCTGCACCCCGCGTCCGACCCCCTGCAATCGCCGTAAAGCAAACTTTTTCCAAACTTTTTTGAAAAAAATCGGCGAAACGTTTGGTGGGTATCGCGGAAAGCCCTACCTTTGCACCCGTAATCGAGAGGGCATCTTGGTTACGAAAGGATATTGGGGTATGGTGTAATTGGCAACACTACAGATTCTGGTCCTGTCTTTCCTGGTTCGAGTCCGGGTACCCCAACTGAACAGAGCGCGTCTGCACAAGCAGGCGCGCTTTTGTTTGGATAGATGCGGTTGCCCTCGTCGATTACAGCGGCCGGCACCGCCGGAGCGATAGAAAACGCCCGCTTCCCGGCGAATATTTTTCCGACAAGGTGGTCGAAAAGCGCGATTTGCATTTCGCCCCAATTTGTATTATCTTTGCAGTGAAGAAGTGTAGCAGGTCCCCTCGTGGGGCCTTTTTTGTTGGCCTACAGACCGATTTACGCCTTGGGCGACCGTAAAAACTGTCGCCCAAGGCGTAAATTCACTCGCCCAAACTGTGTCTTCCGTCGCCTAAGCCCTGCTTTTCGTCGCCCGAATGCCGTTTTTTGCAGCGGCCTACCGTTAATCTTTCCTAAACTTTCTGCCGCCCAAAAGACCGATGATTGGGAACGCTTGGTCACAACGTGAACTGACGCCACCCCATTTTGCCGCCAATGCGGCGGTTTGTGGTGGTTGGGCGGGCGCCTATATATATGCGTGGGCAGTCTATCGCGCCAGGGCGTAGCCGCCCCATACGGCGATGGCGCCGAGGAGCAGGCTGGCGGCGGTGTAGAGCAGGGCGGTGAGCATCTGGCTGCCGTTAGCGAGCGTGAGGTTCTCGTTCATGAAGGTGGAGAAGGTGGTGAAACCGCCGCAGAGGCCCGTGATGAGGACGAGGCGGGCGTGGGCCGACAGCGGTGTGGGTAGTCCGCTGAGGATGCCGATGAGGAAGCAGCCCGCCACGTTGACGGCCAGCGTGCCCCACGGCAGCGACAGCCAGGTGATGCCGACGAGGGCGCGGCCCACGGCATAGCGCAGGATGCTGCCCACGAAACCGCCCGTGCCGACGAGGAGGAGTTGTTTGAGCATAATGGATGGATAGGAGAAAACGGCGTGTGGCACAAACGAAAGCGGCCGCCCGCTCACCCTTGGGGTTTGAGCGTGGCGGCCGCTGATACTATCAGATAGTCTGAATAGAGGTTTGCTTAGAGCTGGGGACCGGCTGCTACGAGAGCCTTGCCGGCTTCGTTGCCCTGATACTTCACGAAGTTCTTGATGAAGCGAGCAGCGAGGTCCTTGGCCTTCTCTTCCCACTGGCAAGCGCACTTGTAGGTGTCGCGGGGGTCGAGGATGGCGGGGTCAACGCCGGGCAGTTCGGTGGGCACAACGAAGTTGAAGAAGGGGATGCTCTTCGTGGGAGCCTTCTCGATAGAGCCGTCGAGGATGGCATCGATGATACCGCGGGTGTCGCGGATGGAGATGCGCTTGCCCGTACCGTTCCAGCCGGTGTTTACGAGGTAAGCCTTGGCACCGTTGGCTTCCATCTTCTTCACGAGTTCCTGAGCGTACTTCGTGGGGTGCAGCTCGAGGAATGCCTGACCGAAGCAAGCCGAGAAGGTGGGAGTGGGCTCGGTGATGCCGCGCTCGGTACCGGCGAGCTTAGCGGTGAAGCCGGAGAGGAAGTAGTACTGAGCCTGCTCGCTGGAGAGGATGCTTACGGGAGGCAGTACACCGAAGGCGTCGGCCGAGAGGAAGATAACCTGCTTGGCAGCCGGACCCTTGCTGATGGGCTTCACGATGTTCTGGATGAAGTGGATGGGGTAGGACACGCGGGTGTTCTCGGTCACGCTCTTGTCGGCGAAGTCGATCTTGCCGTTGGCGTCAACGGTAACGTTCTCGAGGAGGGCGTCACGCTTGATGGCACCGTAGATATCGGGCTCGCTTTCCTTGTCGAGGTTGATAACCTTGGCGTAGCAGCCGCCTTCGTAGTTGAACACGCCCTCGTCGTCCCATCCGTGCTCGTCGTCGCCGATGAGCTTGCGCTTGGGGTCGGTGGAAAGGGTGGTCTTACCCGTGCCGGAGAGACCGAAGAAGATGGCCGTGCTGGTCTCTTCCATGTTGGTGTTGGCCGAGCAGTGCATGGAGGCGATGCCCTTGAGGGGGTTGTAGTAGTTCATCATGGAGAACATACCCTTCTTCATCTCACCACCGTACCAGGTGTTGATGATGACCTGCTCGCGGCTGGTGATGTTGAAGACAACGGCGGTCTCGGAGTTGAGGCCGAGCTCCTTGTAGTTCTCAACCTTGGCCTTGGAAGCGTTGTAAACGATGAAGTCGGGCTCAAACTCGGCCAGCTCTTCCTCGGTGGGGCGGATGAACATGTTCTTTACGAAGTGGGCCTGCCATGCTACCTCCATGATGAAGCGGACAGCCATGCGGGTCTCCTTGTTGGCACCGCAGAAGCCATCGACAACGAAGAGGCGCTTGTTCGAGAGCTCCTTCTGAGCGATCTCCTTAACGGCGGCCCAAGCCTCCTGCGAAGCGGGCTTGTTGTCGTTCTTGTATTCCTCGCTGGTCCACCATACGGTGTCCTTCGAGTTCTCGTCCATGACGATGAACTTATCCTTGGGCGAACGGCCGGTGTAGATACCCGTCATCACGTTCACAGCGCCCAACTCGGTTTCCTGACCTACCTCGAAGCCTTCGAGGCCGGCCTTGGTCTCTTCTTCGAAGAGCTGCTCGTAAGAGGGGTTGTGTACAATCTCGGTCACACCGGTGATGCCGTACTTGCTAAGATCTAATGTTGCCATAGTGTTAATGGATTAGTTTATGGTGATTAATATTGTTGCTTACCGAAGCGGGCGGGCTGTAAAACCGTTGCACACTTGCTGTGGATTCTGCGCACTGCTGCGCGGCCGTGCCCTTGCTTTCGTCGTAGCAAAATTACGAAAAAGATTTTGTAGCCAAACGTTTTCTGCCTTTTTATTGCGCTCACTGCGTAGATATTAACGCTTTTTTAGCGTGGATTTTGCTTATCTTCGGCCTTTGCAAACTTGACCTAACAAAAGGCGGGTGCGGCAGTATGGCGGTGTGGCGGTTTTTTGTAATTTTGCAGGTGCCGGCCTGCCCAGTGGCGGGCGGCGCAATCTTTGTTCGTTTCCTTAAATCCTACGACGCTATGAAGGTAGTCAATTTGGGGGCGCAGCCCTCCGTTATAAATAACTATATGGCCGAACTGCGCGATGTGCGGGTGCAGGGTCGCCGCAGTGTGTTCCGCCACAACATGGAGCGCATTGGCTATGCCATGGCCTACGAACTGAGCCGGACGCTGGGCTACTCGCCCAAGGCGGTGCCGACGCCGCTGGGTACGAAGCTGGTGGATACCTGCGACGAGCATATCGTGGTGGGGACGGTGCTGCGTGCGGGCCTGGCCTTCCACCAGGGTTTCCTCGATGTCTTCGACGCGGCCGATGCGGCCTTCGTGGCCGCCTACCGCGACGAGGGCAAGCGCGAGGACCTGCAGATCCATCTGGACTATCTGGCGTCGCCGCGGCTGGACGGCAGCACGTTCATCCTCGTTGACCCCATGCTGGCCACGGGGGGCAGTCTCGAACTGGCCTACCGCGCTTTCATGCGGCAGGGGCAGCCGGCCAAACTGCATATTTGCTGCGTCATCGCCAGCGAGGAGGGCGTGGAGCACCTGCGTCAGGTCTTCCCCGACGACGACGTGACGCTGTGGGTGGCGGCCATCGACCCGCTGCTCAACGACGATGCCTACATCGTGCCGGGTCTGGGCGACGCGGGAGACCTGTCGTTCGGTCCGAAGGTCAAACTGTAGTGCGCTGCGGGGAGCCGCCCTCGTTGGCGGTGCTTGCCCTGCGTTGTGCAATCTGATACATACGCTCACTACGCTTTACGGCGCAGCCCGCTTTTCCATCGGTGGAAGGGGGGCTGCGCCGTAAAGCGTAGTGAGCCTAACGCGTAGTGAGCGTGGGGCGTGGATGTGTGCGGCGTGTCAGTGGCGCTGGCGGCGTACGCTCAGCGAGGCGTTGCCCGAGCGGCGCGGGGCCTGCGTCTTGGGTTTCTGCTCCTTCACCTTGGTCTCCTTGCTGTCGGTGGAGGATGCCGTGCCGGTTGTGCCGCGGCGGCGTGCTGATGACGTGCGCTTTGTTGTGGCCTGTGCGGCGGCGATGCTGTCGGCAGCGGCCTTCTCGGCGGCGGCTTTGGCCATGGCCACCGAGTCGCGGCCCCACACGCGGTCTTGGAAATCGACCACCTCGCGCTCGATGCGGCGTTGCTCGCGCTGACGGTCCTCGTCGGTTGGGCAGTATTCGCTGATGTAGCGGTCCTGGAGGTTGGCTGTCTTGATGATGTCGCCCTTATAGGCAGCGGTGCTGAAGAAGTCCTCCGTGGTCATGGTGGCGGCGTTGTTGACGCTGCTGGCCATGAGGACGTGCTTGGCCAGGTAGGGGGCGATGTCGCTGTACTTCAGCCAGAACATGGGAAACTGCAGGTCCGTGTCGGTGATATCGTCGCCGCTGCCACGCTGCAGCACGGGGCAGATGGCCGTCACCCGCGAGCGGAAGGTCGCCGTATGCTGGTCGAAGTACTGACTGGTCTTGACGTAGTAGAGCTTGACCTGGTCCGAGGGGATGTCGGCGTCGAGGACGCGCACGGCCTCGCCCTTCTTCTCGAAAGGAATCTGGAAGCGCTCCATCAGATCGACGACGCTCACGCGCTGGTCGTCGGCGAAACTCTCGTCACGGTTGGGCTTGTAGTCGTACGCCTTGACCTGCCCGCGCAGCATGAGTTTGAACAGGTAGGTGAAGAGGTTCATGCGTCCTTCCTGCGGCGTGACGGGATAGTAGAGGGCGGCATTCTCTTCGCGCGTCAGGTTGATGCTGAGGTACATGTCGCGTCGCCATGCCGCGTCGTCGGGCATGGTGGGCGCTACGGGGAAGTCGCGGTAGGCCGAGCCCGTGGGTGTGGTCTGGCTGGCGGAGCGTTGCGTTTTCTCGGCTTCGGCGCGGCGTCGTGCGGGCGGTTGTGCCACAGCCGATAGCGTGAGCATGAAGAGCAGAAGCGGAAGGATGTGTTTCATGGGGTATGGGGAGAGGCAGCCTGGCTGCGTTGTTTTTCTGAGAATAGCTTTTCTGAGAAGAGAGGGAAGGGGCTTGTCGGGCAATGCGCTGTGTGCGGCCCCGACACTTGGCCGTCAGCCCTTGTCAGTTGACAATGAGCTGCATGGCCTGCGGCAGCGTACGCTGTATGCCGTCGGGCCCGATGACCTGAACGTTGGTGATGAACAGGCGCTGGCCGCGGCGCAGTTCGCTGATGAGCGAGCGCTGCGCACCGGTGAAGGCGCTGCCCGCCGAGCGTTCGGGGCGGGCGTTGCCGATGCGGTCGAAGAAGAGGCACTCGAAGCCCGTCACGCGGAAGTTGATGTCCAGCAGTCCGTCGTCGATGGCGGCGTGCAGTTCCTTGAGTCCGAGCAGGGCCTGCTTGCTCACCTTGCCGCCCTTGACGCGGTCCGCGCCCACCATGATGTAGGCCGTGGGGTCAGGCAGTTTGCGCACCTTGAAGGCGAAGGTGCCCATGGTCTGCGGCTTGCCGTTGACGACGCCCGTGACGGTGAAGGTGGCGTCCTGTCCCACGGCAGTCGGACGGGCGATGTACTTGCCCTTGCCCTGCGGCGTGAGCGTGCCGCCGCTCATCGTTACCTTTATCTTGTCTTCGGGGATGCCCGAGGCCGAGATACTCATGGGGTTGTTGTAGCCCGCGTAGAGCACGTTCATCAGGTCGGCCGCCACGGTGGCGCCCGTCGGGGTGGGGATGACGTTATAGCGCTGCGTGAAGGGACGCTCGATGATGTCGCCGGCGGCGTTGGGCAGACGGATGAACCCCTGCAACGTATATTCGCCCGGTCCGCCCACGGTGAAGGCGTAGTTGCCGTTGCCGTCAATGCGCTTGCCGTTGACGTAAATCTCGGGGCGCATGGTGGTATCGACGGCCGCCATGACGATGCGCGAGCGGAAGGTCTCGCCGGGATAGAGCGTGGTGGCGTCGGCCAGGACGTAGGCGTTGAGTTCGTTCACGCGGATGTCGTTGACGTCGATATTGGTGGCCAGACTGCGTAGCACCTCGCCCTCGGCCTTGCGCACATCGCTCTGGAGCTTGTCGAGCATGGTGACGGCGGCGATGGCCGGCATGGCCTCAAACATATACTCCTGCCAGTTCTTCCCCGCGTCGTCGGCGCTGAGGCGTCGTGGCAGTTCGGTGGTGAGGTTGGCGGCGATGATGGCGCTCAGTCGCGGGTCGCTGACCATGGCGAGCATACGCTGGCGGTAGCTGTCGATGCGTGCCTTGAGGTCGCGTCCCTTCTCCGTCATGGGTGAGAGCATGACGCGGCCGGCGGCGTCGAGGTCTTCGCGGTTGTCGAGCGAGTCGGGGTTGCCGTCGCTGCCGTCGGCGGCGCGTGCTATCTCCCAGCGGAGCGTTTCGGTGAGGTTGTAGAGCGAGTCGGACCAGGCCTTGACCTTCATGGCCTGTTCGTACCATGGGCGCACCTTGGTGGGGTTGGCGTCCATCTGCTCGCGGAAGGTGCGGTATAGGTTTTCGTTCTCCGTGGTCTGCGTCGCCTTGGTGCGAGCCAGACTTTCGCCCACGAGGTCGAAGCCCTTGAGCACCTCGTTCGAGACGTTGAGGGCCAGCATGGCCAGAAGGACGATGTACATCAGGTTGATCATCTTCTGGCGGGGCGATACGGGACGTTTCTTTATGGACATGTCGTGGGAGTGGGGTTGGGGAAGGGGAGAGGTGTAGTCGTGAGGGATGTGGTGGTCGGCATCTCAGCGTCAGGCCGCTGATTTAGCGTCGGGCCGCCGTTTCAGCGTCGGGCCGCCGTTTCAGCGTCAGGCCGGCGTCTGTGTGTTGCCGCCCTGCGAGCGCATGTTGATGGTCAGCGCTTCTATCATGCGGCTATAGACGTGGTTGAGGTCTTCAATCTGCTTGGCCAGGCGTTGCGTCTGTGCGTTGATTTCCTCGATGGTGCCCACCTGCATGCTGATGCCCTTGAGGTGGAGCTCATAGACCTTGTTGATGCCCGTGAGGGTGCGGTTGAGGTTTTCCATCTCCTCGCTGTCCTTCGCCAGGCGTGCGCTCTGCTCGTCCACCTTGGCGATGGTCTCGGTGAGTGTGCGCATCTTGGCGATGTATTCTTCGGTGGCTTCCTCCATGCCCGGTGCGAGCGTGGCCTGTGCGCGGTGAAGGAGCTCGTCGTTGGCGGCGCGGATGAGGTCGGCCAGACGCTCCGCCTCGTTGCTGGCAGGGACGGGCTTTTGCGGGGAGGCCGGCATTACCGGAGATTCCGGATGTTCCGGAGAAGCCGGAGATTCCGGAATATCCGGATGTTCCGGGGAGGCCGGGGAAACCGCGGCTGCCGTGGCGACCGTCGCTGCTCCGCCGCCAATGATGACCACGCCGGCCGGCTGCGCGGCGGCTTCCGGGCCGATATGTATGGTCGTGTCGGGGGCGTCGGGGGCGTCGGGCTCGTCGGCCGTGGTCAGGCCCATGCGTTCGGCAATCTCCTCGTCCGTCTCATAGTCTTCGGGCAGTTCGCGGCCAATCTCGTTCTTGTCGAACGGTCGGTCGAAGGCCGAGAGGAAGAATACCACCACCTCGGTGCCCATACCCAGGAAGAGCATGGTGTTGCCGCCCGGCAGGTGTGTCAGTTTGAACAGGGCGCCGAGGATAACGATGGAGGCGCCCCAGCTGTAGGCGTAGTTGAGGAAGGTCTGTCCCGGCACACTGTCCATCCAGTGTTGCAGGCGTACGACGAGGTTTATCTTGCTGGCCATGATGTGCGGTCGGTTGCGTGGTTAGAAGTAACTGTGGGTATGGGGTAGGCTTATTTCTTTCCTGCGGTGTTGCTGCTTGCCGTGGTGGCTTTGGAGCGTACGCAGCGGAAGCCGATGTAGGAGCGCGGCTGGTTTTGGTATTCCCATGCGCGCCATGCCGAGCGGATGAGCGACAGCGGGTCCTTCCACGAGCCGCCGCGCACGCTCTTGCGCTTGAGGATGTAGGGGTCTTCCTTGGCTGCGGCGTAGCGCAGTTCGGGGTTGAGGTCCGACATGGCATCGACGCCCGACTCGGTGAATACCGTGCTCGTCCATTCGGCCACGTTGCCCGCCATGTCGAAGAGGCCGTTCGAGTTGGCGCCGTAGATGCCCACCTTTGAGGTGATGAGGTTGCCGTCGTCGGTATAGTTGCCCGTATCGGGCTTGAAGTTGGCGTAGAAGCATCCCTTGTCGCTCTTCGACTCCATGCCCTGCCAGGGGAAGATGTTGCCCTCTTTGCCGCGTGCGGCATACTCCCATTCTATCTCTGTCGGCAGGCGGTAGCGCTGGATGTAGCGGGCCTGTGCGCCCATGCCGCGCAGCAGGTAGTTGGTGCGCCATGCGCAGAAGGCTTCGGCCTGTTCCCAGGTGACGCCCACGACGGGGTAGTCGTTGTAGGCCGGGGCCGAGAAGTAGAGTTTCATGTACGCCTCGTTGTGGGCGTTGGGGAAGTCGTTCACCCAGCAGGTGGTGTCGGGATAGACGCGCACGATGTAGGTGTTGAGGAAGTCGTAGAGCGAGGAGAGCGGGCGCTCGATGGTCTGGCGTACGATTTCGCCGTTGTCATCGACGTAGGCCGTGTCCTTCGAGATCATCACCACCTCGTCCGGGTCGGTCGGCGTGTCGGTGTTGAGGTTGCGCTCGCGGGGGTCCAGGCGGTATTTGCGCAGGGCCGCCTTTTCGTAGTCGAAGATTTCGTAGCGGTATATCAGTTGGCGTTCGTCGAGCATGACGGTGCCGTCGATGGGGTGCGTGGTATATACGCTCTGTATGGCCAGCGCCTGCTGTTCGTCGGGCTTGCGCCAGGGGATGGGCTTGGTCCAGTTGAGGTGTGGTGTGACGGGGTCGCCATACTTGTCCGTCGTGATTTTGTACGTCTCGTCGCCGCCATACTGCGGGTCGGCCAGGCGTTCGCGGATGATGCTGTCGCGCACCCATTCCACGAACTGCCGGTACATGGCGTTCGTCACCTCGGTCTGGTCCATCCAGAAGCCGTCCACCGAGATGTCTTTCTGCGGGTTGAGGATGCCCCATAGCGAGTCGTTATCGGCCAGGCCGGCCTTGAGGTAGCCGCGCTTCACTTCAACCATGCCGTAGGGCGTCGGTTCGCGGAAGGCTATCGTGCGCGAGCCCGTCACTTCGCCGCCGGTGCTCATGCTGCGTCCGCCGCCGAAGCAACTGCTGAGGGTGACGATGGCCGTGACGAGCAGCGTGGCGTGCAGCAGGCGTGTGGCCGTCTTTCTAAGGAGGGGGGTGTGGGTATGCGTCATGATGTGTGGTTTACGTTGGGGGAGAGAATGTGAGGTGTGTGTGTGGGGGCGCTTAGAGGTAGCGCAGACTTTTGTGTCGGTTGCGCCCTTTCTTGCCCAGGTCCAGGTCCATGCGGTAGCACAGCGTGATTTCGTGCTGTCCGCTCTGCATGCCGATGCCTTCGGTGTTGGCCTCGTAGGAGTAGCAGAGGTCGATGCCGTGGAAGTCGCCGCCGACGAAGAGTGCCACGCTGTGGCCCGCGCTGTAGTTGGCGCCGCCGTACAGCCGCTTTTTCTCGCGCTGGTAGATGAGGCGTGCCGTCAGGTCTGTGCGCAGTTCGACGCCGTCGTAGCGGAGCATCGTGGAGGGGACTATGGTAAATAACGGATTATTTGTGCGTATATTGTATCCGGCGGTAAAATTATACGTTTGTTTTATCTCAATTTCGTGTGTGGCGCCCAGCAGCACCGTCGGTGCCGTCAGGTGCTGCACGCCGATGCCCGCGTACCAGCGGCGGTGCGTGAACCACAGGCCCGCCGAGGCGTCCAGCTTTGAGCCGCTCACCTCTGACGACGGTATGGCGGGGTCGTTGGCATCGCCCGGGTCGGCCTTGGTGCCGTCCACCTTCTCGTTGAGCATGTCCGCCTCGGCGCCGATGCTCAGCGTGCCACCCAGCACGCGCCAGTGGTAGGCATACTGCACTGAGAAGCGCTGGTGGGCGAAGAGGCCGATTTGGTCGCTCTGGAAGGCGGCGCCCACGCCGTGCAGCGTGTTGCCTATGCGGAAGGCCATGTCGGCGCCGGCAAACATCGTGCTGCCGCCGTCCTCGAAGCCCGAGGCGTGCTGCTGATAGGCGCCCTTCACCTGCAACTGCTGCAGGCGGCCCGCCGCGGCGGGGTTGAACTGCGTCTCCATCTGCCAGTACTGCTGAAAGGCGGGGTCTTGCTGCGCGTGCAGCGTCGTGGCTGTCGCCATGGCGAGGACCAGGGCGGCCGTCAGGTGCAGCAGATGGTGGAGGATGGTGGAGGTGATACGCATATTATATATAGGACAAGTGGCCGCCGCATCCTGATGGCGCGGGCTCGCGGCCAAACCATCGGCAAAGGTAGGCAAATTTCGGAAAAGTGGCCCTATCGCGGCACCTAACTTTCATCTGTGGCGCCGCTTCTCCGACCGTATCTCCGCTCGCCGCCGCCCGCTCTTTCTCGCCCAAGCCCCCTCCTGCTGCCTGCTCGCCGCCGCTTTTCCCTTGTCATGCTACCCGCTTTGTCAGCCGCGCTTGGCAAAACAGCGGGCTTTCTCTTAAAAAGAATGACGTTCTGCAAGTTTTCTTGTGCTATTCCTTGCATCTTGCCGAAAAACCCCTACCTTTGCATCGTGTTTTTCATAGTATTAGATTTAAGGTTAACAAGGTTGGGATACAGAGGTATCCCTTTTTTTATGCCCATACGTGTGGTGCAGCCTGCGGGCGTCGCGTGCCGCCGCTGATGCAGTGTGCAATGCAGCGCTTAACGTTCGTTAACCTCGAGAATGCCCGCGAAATCCATCGGCTTTCCGCGTGGACGGAAATATCGCCGCCATGGTGCGGTAAGTTTTGACAGAATACTGCATATTCCTGCTCTTGTCTCCGTCCGGGCGTTAAATCTCCTGAAAATTCCCTGCCTTCAGCCCGAAAATCGCCCTCGCCGCCCCGTGGCAGAGGCAGCGGTTGGGCCTTCACAGTAACGCTTACAGAAATTTCTGTAACGCTTACAGGAAAATCTGTCGCCCAAACTGTGGCGCCGCATCGTGTTTTCGCCCGTCGCAACGGCGTTTCGCCGCCTATTTCCGCGGTCGGGGTGCTTCACGTTATGGAGGAAAAAACTCACGTTTTCGAGCATGTGTGCAATGGAAGGCAAGGGGGAGGGTAGGGGTACAAAAACAAAAATGGCTCCCGCCGTCGCGGAAGCCATCGCTGCCACTCTTGACAGCAAAGATGAAAGAAAACGAAAACTATTAAGCATCATCTGCGGGATGGTGCCCGCAAACGACAATGCAAAGATAGCACTTATTTTTCAACCAATGGGGGGGGTAATTTTGGAAAAGTAGGTCGAAAAAGTTTTTTTAACGTTGAGCTGCGCTAATGCGGGGTGGATAAGTTTGATTATATCGGTAACTGACGCAAAAAAGTGTGCGCGCCGTGGGTTACTTTTAGTCTATGACCTGCTCTATGGGGCGTAGGATGGGCTGAGAACTAACCCAAAATCCGACGAAGGCGGGCTTGTTTCGGGTTTGGCGCTTTTCCTTCAGCAGAGGTCGAGGGGGAGGCCCCTCATCCATCCTCATGGCCTCGCCACGTCCCGCCGCCCGGCAGCCTTCGTTCGGCGCAACGCGCGCTGTGAGACCCTTCGGCGTGTTCGGCGCAACGCGCGGCGCAACGCGCGGGAAAAATAAAAGGGCGGCGGGTTGTTCAATCGCGGCCGTTGTGCTACCTTTGCAAACAAATCCTAAAATGGCGGAATTTCGGCACCTCGCACCACTGCCTTATGGCAGGGAGCATAGTACGAAAGTCCCCGCCTGAACCCTTTACAGAAAAGACCACACCGATGTCCACCCTCAACGAAAGAAAAGTGCGCGTGCGCTTTGCCCCCAGTCCTACGGGCCCCCTGCACATCGGCGGTGTGCGTACCGCCCTCTACAACTACCTCTTCGCCCGCCAGCATGGCGGCAGCCTCATATTCCGCATCGAAGACACCGACAGCACCCGCTTCGTGCCCGGCGCCGAGGAGTATATCCTCGAGTCGTTCCGCTGGCTCGGCATCGAGTTTGACGAAGGCGTCAGCTTCGGCGGTGACCACGGCCCCTACCGCCAGTCGGAGCGCCGCGATATATATAAAAAGTATGTCCGCCAGCTCCTCGATGCCGGCCGTGCCTATATCGCCTTCGATACCCCCGACGAACTCAACGCCAAGCGCGAGGCCGTGCCCAACTTCCAGTATGACGCCCACACCCGCATGCAGATGCGCAACTCCCTGACCCTTGGCGCCGACGAGACACGGCGCCTCATCGACGAGGGGCAGCAGTATGTTGTGCGCTTCCTCGTGGAGCCCGGCGAGGAAATCCACGTCGATGACCTCATCCGCGGCGACGTCAAGGTGATGAGCGACATTCTGGACGACAAGGTGCTCTATAAGAGCGCCGACCAGTTGCCCACCTACCACCTGGCCAACATCGTCGATGACCACCTGATGGAAGTGACCCACGTCATCCGCGGCGAGGAGTGGCTGCCCAGCGCCCCGCTCCACGTCCTGCTCTACCGCGCCTTCGGCTGGGCCGACACCATGCCCCGCTTCGCCCACCTGCCCCTCCTGCTCAAGCCCGACGGCAAGGGCAAACTCTCCAAGCGCGACGGCGACCGCCTGGGCTTCCCCGTATTCCCCTTAGAGTGGCACGGACAGGACGGCACCGTATGCAGTGGCTACCGCGAGAGCGGCTACCTGCCCGAGGCCGTTATCAACTTCCTCGCCCTGCTCGGCTGGAACCCCGGCACCGACGAAGAGCTCCTCAGTATGGACCAGCTCATCGAGAAATTTGACCTGGCCAAGTGCTCAAAGAGCGGTGCCAAGTTCGACTACGTCAAAGGCCAGTGGTTCAACCGCGAATACATCCAGCGCGCCCCCGACGCCCTCCTTGCCCCCACCCTCGACGCCATCCTGCGCAGCGAGGGCATCGCGCAGCCCATCGAGCGCGTCGAGGCCGTCGTCGGCATGATGAAGATGAAGAAAATCAACTTCATCAAGGAGCTCTGGCCCCTCTGCGACTTCTTCTTCATCGCCCCCACCTACAGCATGGACGACAAGTTTGTGCGCAAAAACTGGAAAGAAGGCGCCGCCGCCCAGATGCGCCGGTTGGCCGACATCCTGGCCGGCCTCGACACCTTCGACGTCGAGCACCAGCGCCAGGCCGTCGATGCCTGGGCCGCCGCCGACGGCATCAAGCCCTGGAACGCATGGCGCGTATGTCTGGTAGGCACCGGCAAGGGCCCCGACATGTACGAACTGGCCGCCTTCCTCGGCAAGGACGAAACCCTGCGCCGCATGCAGGCCGCCCTCGACGCCCTCCCGCAGGTGTGACGAGACGGAACGGAACGACACGCACGCATACTCCCCTACATCACCCATCATTTTCCACCCCCTTCCCTCCGTCTCCAACGTCATGTACACCCTGGCCATATACCTCTATCTCCTCTGCGTAAAGGTGGCGGCGCTCTTCCACAAGAAAGCGCGGCTCATGGTGAACGGACACCGCAACACCTGGCGTCTGCTCCGCAGTATGCCCAAGGGCGAATACTACTGGTTTCACGCCGCCTCCCTCGGCGAGTTTGAGCAGGGGCGCCCCCTCATGGAGCGCCTGCGGCGACAACACCCCGAGGCCCGCATCCTGCTCACCTTCTTCTCCCCCTCCGGCTATGAGGTGCGCAAAAACTACGACGGCGCCGACGTCGTCTGCTACCTGCCCTTCGACACCCCCTTCAACGCCCGCCGCTTCGTCCGCATGGTGCAGCCCAAGATGGTGTTCCTCATCAAGTACGAGTTTTGGCGCAACTATATCGCCTGCCTCCACCACCGCGGCGTCCCCGTCTATAGCGTGTCGAGCATCTTCCGCCCCGACCAGGTGTTCTTCCGCTGGTATGGTCGCAAGTACGCCCGCTGTCTGCGCCGCGTGACCCACTTCTTCGTTCAGAACGAAGCCTCGCGCACGCTGCTCGCCCGTCTGGGCATCACCGACGTCACCATCGTGGGCGACACCCGCTTCGACCGCGTCATCGACATCCGCGAGGCCGCACGCCCCCTGCCCCTCGTCGAGCGCTTCGCCGGCACCTACCGCGTGCTCGTGGCCGGCAGCAGTTGGGCCCCCTGCGAAGACCTCATCATCCCCTACTTCAACACCCACCCCAACCTCAAACTCGTCCTCGCGCCCCACGTCGTCTCGGCCGACCACCTGGCCGAGATTGAGCGCAAACTCGAGCGCCCCGGCGTGCGCTACAGCGAGGCCACGCCAAAGAGCGTTGCCGAGGCCGACTGCCTCATCATCGACTGCTACGGCCTGCTGTCCAGCATCTACCGCTACGCCACCGTGGCCTACGTCGGCGGAGGCTTCGGCGTGGGCATCCACAATGTGCCCGAGGCCGCCGTCTATGGCTGTCCCGTGCTCATCGGTCCCAACAACCGCAAGTTTCGCGAAGCCCAAGACCTGCTCGCCGCCGGCGGCTGCATAGAGGTGACCGACGCCGCCACCTTCGCCGCCGCCATGGACCGCTTCCTCGGCGACCGTCAGGCCCTGGCAGAGGCCGGCGAGGCCGCCGGACGCTATATCCACAGCAATGCCGGCGCCGCCGATGCCATCTACGCCGAGATTGGCCTCTGACGCCCACACCCCATTGCCCAATCCCTTTTCTCCATGATTATCCCCACTCTGGCCGCCGCCGCACTTGCCGCAGCGGCCGCCTTTTTCATAGGCCGCCTGCTGGGCCAACGGCAGGCCGCCACCAGCGCCCGCCGCACCATCGACGCCCTGCAGGCCGACCTGGCCGCCGCCCGGCAGGAGAGCGCCGTTATGCAGGCCCGCTACGAAGCCGAATGCCGCCACAGCAGTCAGGCCCTCGCCCAGCAGGCCGAAGCCCTGCGCCGCGAGTTCCGGCAGATAGCCGGCGAGACCCTCAGCAGCCAGAGCGAAGGCCTGCGCCACGCCCACCTCAACAGTCTGGAGAGCCTGCTCACGCCCCTCGGTCGCGACATCGCCGCCTTCCGCGAACAGTTCGTGCGCGGGCAGGCCGACATCGGCCGCCACATCCGCGACCTCATGGAGCAGACCGCCGCCGTAGGGCGCGAGGCCGACCAGCTGGCCAACGCCCTGCGCGGCAACAGCAAGATGCAGGGAAACTGGGGCGAGATGGTCCTTGACAACCTGCTCCAGGCCTCCGGGCTCGAAGCCGGCCGCGACTATACCCTTCAGGCACGTACCACCGACGCCGAAGGGCGCGACCTCATCCCCGACGTCGTAGTCCACCTGCCCGGCGAGCGCGAAGTGGTCATCGACGCCAAGGTGTCGCTCACCGCCTTCACCGCCTATGCCGCCACAGACGACGCCACCGAGCAACAGCGCCTGCTGCGCGAACACGTGGTCTCGGTGCGTAAGCATATCCGCGAACTCAGCGCGAAAAACTACGACCGCATCGTGCCCCACCACATCGGCTACGTCCTCATGTTCATCCCCGGCGAGCCCGCCTATGTCGCCGCCGTCATGGCCGACCCCACGCTGACCACCGAGGCATACGCCCGCCGCGTCATCCTCATCAACCCCACCAACCTGCTTATGGCCCTGCAGTTGGCCTACAACCTTTGGCAGAGCGAACTGCAGAGCCGCAGCGTCAGCGAGATATACCAGTCTGCCGAACGGCTGTACAAGAAGTTCTCCCTCTTCGCCAAAAACTTTGTCAAGGTGGGCACCACCATCCGCCAGCTCTCCGCCACCTACGACGACGCCGAGAAGCAACTCTCCGAAGGCCGCGGCAACATCATCGCCCAGCTCGAAGGATGGAAGAAGAAAGGCCTCAACCCCACCGCCGACATCCCCGCCGCCCTCAAGAAAGACTACGCCGAGGATTGACCGACGAGTGATCGGCAGCTCTTCGCCTCTCTTCGCCTCTCCGCGGCTCTTCGCGTCTCTCCGCGGCCGCAATCCTTGTTAATAAAAAGAGGAAATAATTTGCTCCTTTCGGGCGTAGCGCGTATCTTTGTGGCACAAATGCAAATACTAACCGCATAAACCAATACAATAAATACTCATCACCCCATGGAAAATCAGAAAAACGACAATCAGCTTCAGATTGAACTCTCGCCCGAGGTAGCCGAAGGTATCTACGCCAACCTGGCCATCATCACCCACTCCTCCGCCGAGGTGGTTCTCGACTTCATCCGCGTCCTCCCCGGCGTGCCCAAGGCCAACGTCAAGAGCCGCATCGTCCTCGCCCCCGAGCACGCCAAGCGCCTGCTCTACGCCCTCAAGGACAATGTAGATAAGTACGAGAAGGTGTTCGGTACCATCGACCTGCACGAAGCACCCCAGGCCGGCGGCCGCACCGCTACCCCCTTTGGTGTGCCCGAAGGCAAGGCTTGATATAAGGCATAAATATAGTGTACGAGGGGCGATGCGTGCTCCTCGTTTTTGTTTTACCTTATAAAATCGTTATAGTATGGAAAACACAGACAACGACTACGTTATCGACAACTACCAGCCCTTCTTCACCAATATCTGGTCCTTCCGCGGCCGCATCAAGCGCACCCACTTCTGGCTGTACCTGCTGACCTATGCCGGCATCACTTTCAGTTTGCTACTGCTGCTGATTATTCTCGGCGCCGTATTCCGCGCACCCGCCTTCAGCCTGCTTATGATTCCGGTGTGGGGCGTCATGGCCTATCTGCAGTTTTGCGTCGTAGGCAAGCGCTACCACGACATGGGCCAGTCCGTCGCCATTCCCCTGACGCTCGTCATCCTCAATGTTGTCATTCTGATTGCCACCATGGCCCTTGCCACGATGCAAGCCGCCTGGGTGAGTTCCCATTGGTACAGCTACGGCAGCAGTCCATACACAGGCCCTATTCAGGTTCTTTCCATTTTGGCCATTGTCGTAGCCATCGCCTCATTGGTGTGCAACCTCATCATCCCCGGCTGCGTCCCCTCCAAACCCGGCATCAACAAGTACGGCACGAACCCCTGCCTCCCCGCCGACCAGCAGCAATAGCCCGGATGCTCCGGGAAAGCGATAGGTTCTGGGGATTCTAGCTGTTCTAGATTTTCTAGAACTTCTAGATATTCTAGAACCTCTAGATTTTCTAGGACCTCTAGGACCTCTAGGATCTCTAGGATCTCTAGTTTCTCTCGCCTCAAAGGCTGCCTCGCTGCTGGTGAATGTTAAAAATGCCGGCCGCCCTGCAATTTCTCCCCGAAAAGTTTGGCTATTTGCCGAAAAGTGCCTACCTTTGCACTCGCAAACAAGAAAATGACCGCGGAGTGGAGCAGTTGGTAGCTCGCCAGGCTCATAACCTGGAGGTCGTTCGTTCGAGTCGAGCCTCCGCAACTTATGCGGCGCATCTGCGCCAAGACAACTTATATGGAGTACTGCCCAACAGCGGCTTGTGCTCCATATTTTTTGTTTTCATAACCCTCGGCGCTTCCCGTAGTGCAGTTTGGCAGAGAGTGAGGGCGGAAAATGGCGAGGGCAGCCACGGCGTCGGCCGTGCGTGTTGCCATCTAATCTAATCTATTCTATATTTACCCTAATGAAACACAAGTATCTACTGAGTTTGCTGCTATGCCTGTTGGCATGGCCTATTGCGGCTTCGGCACAGACCGCGTTTGTCAATCTTACGCCCAAGCCCGCGTCCATGACGGTCGGGGAGGGCACACTGGTCCTGCCACAAGACTTCGTGGTGAGTTATGCCGCCGATGCCGATGCGGCCATGGTTGAAGAAGTCAACCGCTTCGTGACGGCCTACAACCGCGTCACGGGAAGCCGCGTCACGGTGGCTGCCGGCAATGCCACCGCCCTCTTCCAGGTGGGCAAGTTTGCCGAGACTGCCGAACGCAAAGCCGGCGCCTATGCCCTGCAGGTAGCCGCCGACCGCGTCACCATCCAGGCCGACGATGCCCTGGCCCTGTTTTACGCCTTCCAAAGCGTGAAGAAAATGTTGCCCGCCAATGTGATGGCCGGCGTGGCCGATGCCAAGGTCACCACCTACAGTCTGCCCCTGGTTACCATCAACGACGAACCGCGCTTTGAGTATCGCGGCTTCATGCTCGACGTCTCGCGCCACTTCTTCACCGTAGAGGATATCAAGCGCCTGCTCGACGTGATGGCCTACTACAAGATGAACCGCTTCCACTGGCACCTCAGTGACGACCAAGGCTGGCGCATCGAAATCAAGAAGTATCCCAAACTGACCGAGGTGGGCAGCATCGCCTCCAACTGCCTCATGACGGATATGTACAGCCGCACGCGCTATTGGCTCAACAAGCCCTACGGTCCTTACTTCTATACGCAGGACCAGGTGCGCGACGTCGTGGCCTACGCTCAGAAGCTTCACATCGACATCGTCCCCGAGATCGACATGCCCGGCCACTTCACCGCAGCCATGGCCGCCTATCCCGAGTACAGCTGTACGCCGCAGGACACGCACAACGTATGGATTGCGGGCGGCATCTCGGGCGACGTACTCAATGTAGCCAATGCCGGCGCTGTGCAGTTCGCCAAGGACATCCTGGCCGAACTCATCGACCTCTTCCCCTACGAGCGCATCCATATCGGTGGTGACGAGTGCCCCACGACAGCCTGGGAGCATAACGCCGAATGCCAGGCACGCTATGCCGCACTGAAACTGACGAACTACCGCCAACTGCAGAGCCTCTTCATCAAGGAAATGGCCGACTTTGTGCAGTCGAAGGGTCGCAAGCTCTCCGTGTGGAACGAATCGATCACCGCCGGCAGTGCCGACACCGAGACGGTGAAGAGCACGGGCGCACTGGTGTATTGCTGGACGGGTCCCGTTCAGGCTGTCAATAAAGCCGAAGAACTGGGCCTGAGCCGCATCTATACCCCGCAGTTCCCCTACTATATCAATAAGTATCAAGGCGACCCCTCGCTCGACCCGCCCGCTGCTGGCTACGGCAATGAGGACGTGAAGCACGTCTATGAGCATGAGATTCCTGCGAACGTCGATGCCGGCATACAGGCCACGTTCTGGACGGAAGCTGTCAATGGCCGCGACTACCTGGAGTGGCTCACCCTGCCCCGCCTCACCGCGATCGCCGAAGCGGGATGGACGCCGCAGGCCAACCGCAGCTTTACTGACTTCCAGCAGCGCATCACCGCCGACACCGTACTGCTCAACTACAACAACTACAAGTGGTGCGACTATCAGATGGTGGGATGGGAGAAGACAATTGTCCTGCCCGATGTCAGCACGGCCAGCGAGAAGCACTACTACCGCCTGATTTCCGGCGTGACCAGTTCGGGTGACGCCCGCGTGGGTCGCTGCATCGAACTCGTGGCAGACGGTTCGCCGCTGCTTACATCGTTTAGCGGAAATAACATCGCCGTAGGCCGTCTGTGGACCAACACGCAGGCCGAGGAAGGAGCGGACAACTACGACTACCAGTGGTGGTACATCGAAGCCGACCCCGCCGGCTCGGGCAACTACGCCCTGGTCTGCAAGGCGCAGCCCAATGGCTCGGTCAATCCTACCAGCGTCGGTTCCGGTACAAGTGCGCGTTGGAACTATGACGCCACCACCAAGCACTACAGTTTTGTTCTGGGTGCAGGCGCCACGGGCAAGGTGGGCGACAACTACTTCTATACCATCTCCACCAGTGCCGCCTCCGGCAACTACCTCAACTCGTCCATGAACGGTCAGGGCTATGCCGTCAATACCTACAGTCTGGACGCCAGCGCCAAGTGGCAGTTCGCTCCCATGGCTGTGGCTGAGCCCGAGGCACCGTCCATCATCTATCCCAAAGCCAATACGGCCGAAAACAAGTACTACTATCGCATCGTGTCGAAGGCAGCCGACGGCCGCAAGGGCTCGTGCATCGAACTGCTCTCTGCCACCTCGCCCAAGATTGGCACAGGTAATGCGCAGGAAAACCGCCTGTGGTCGAATGCGCAGGCCGCCGAAGGTGCCGACAATTACGACTACCAGTGGTGGAGCCTTGAGGAAGACCCCGAAAACGCCGGCCGTTTCGCCCTCGTCTGCAAGGCTAAGCCCAACGGTTCGGTGAACACCACGCCGACGGGCCTCGCCAATACCGGCCGCTGGGACTACGACGTGGCTGCCAAGCACTACGACTTCATCCTGGGTCACGGCGGCCATGGCTCGGTGAATGGCAACTACTACTACACCATCCACAGTACGCAGTCGGTGGGCACCGGCGCCAACCCGTGGTACATGAACGCCGCGGCCGGCGGGCAGCAAAACTCCATCAACGTCTATCAGGGCACGTACAACAGTTCGGACGCCGTATTTTGGGAGTTTGTTCCCGCGGCCAACTACTACACCCTCAACTTCACGCCCCTGACCTACGGCGAGACCTACATGTTCAGCAATGCCGTGGAGGGATTCGAGGGTACGACCCTCGTTGCTGCCAGTGACAACACGAGTCTGTTGCACAGCGCCGACCCGTTTGCTGCCAACGCCTGGACCGTCACCGCGTCTGAGGTGGACGAAGCCCACGGCGTGCAGACCCTCAACCTGCGTAACGTCACCACGGGCCAGTATATCAGCGGCGCGTCGGCCACCTATCAGACCCGCGTGGGCTATCCCGTGTCCGTTCACGCCAGCACCAAGGCCGGTGTGGCCCTGAGTTTCGATGAGGCCAGCGGGGAATATCGCCTGCAAATCAACGGCCGCAGCCTCTTCCCCCTGCCCGAAGCCGGCACCGTGAGCAGCGGCAGCACCCTCCAAGGCGCCGCCTATGACGCTCCCCGCCTGCAGGGTGCCACATGGCACGTCACCCGTGTGAAGCCCGTCGTCTTCCAGTGCGAGGACCTGCAGGGCACCAGCCTGGGCCAGTTCACACGCTACGTCGATGCCGACCTGACCGACGTGCCCGTCGCCATGGCCCCGGAAATCGCCTCGTACGCCATACAGTCCATGGCCAAGACGGCCGAAGGCCAGTATGCCGCCGTCTATGCCAACGTGAGCAACATGCAGATTGCCGACGGCGTGGAGCAGTTTGAGGTGGTCCGCCCCTTCACGGCCGAGCAACTGACCTACAACCGTCACTTCAGCAACACCAACTGGCAGGCGTGGTACATGCCCTTCGAGATGAACTACGAAGACTGGGCGGACCAGTTTGACATTGCCCGCCTCAACGACGTGCACCAGTTTGACGACGACGAGGACGGTCAGGTGGACCGCACCGAACTGGAAGTGGTCTATGTCAAGAGCGGAAGCATCGAAGCCAACACCCCCTATCTCATCCGCGCCAAGGAAACGGGCGACAAGACCCTCACGCTGACCAATGCCACCGTGGTGCCCACCGTCCAGAAACAGTATGACGTCACCTCGTGGAACACGCGCTTCGTCTTCACCGGCACCTATATGCAGGTGCTCGGCACCACCATGTACTCCGAAGGCTATTATGCGCTCGCCGGCGGTGCGCTGCAACAGGCGCAGGACTACGGCGTATCGCTCGGCGCCTTCCGCTGGTACCTGCAGGTTCTCGACCGCGCCTCCCTCTCCGCCGCCGCACCCCGCATGATTCGCGTGAAGGTAGTCGGCGAAGACGACAACGCCACGGGCATCTACCCGTTGCAGCCCGTAGAGGCCATGCCGGCAGTCAAGGTTTACGACATCAATGGCCGCCTTGTACGGCAGGGCACGCGCAGTCTGGACAGTCTGCCCAAGGGCGTCTATGTGATTAACGGAAAGAAATATATCAAGTAACCGGTGGCCAAAGAATAATCGCCACGAATGAACCCTCAATACAGCAGTAACATGAAGAAACCCTATCAAGTGCCTACCGCCACGGTGGTCCGCCTTTGCTTGCAAAACGCCATCCTGCAAGGCTCCAACATCTCCATCGGCGGTTCTACCGACCGTTTTGACGCCAATCGCTACGACAACGATGGCGAATCAGACTGGGGCGAATGGAACGGTAGAGAAGAAACCCTCGAGGAATAACCCGGCGCCTTCGGCCTGCGCCTCTGCCCGTTAGAAGTAGGGGCCCGAAGGCTGCCATATCACAAAAGGACTGTGCTATCATCGGTGCAGTCCTTTTTTTCGTGCAATGTGTTTGCTTGGTCCTGCCTGTCGCCTATCGGGCGCGTCACCGGGGCGCCATTCTTATAGTGAGTCTTTCTGTTTCTGTGTTTCAGTGTAGGGTGGGGTATACGAAAAAAGGCAATGGTCGCGAAACCATTGCCTTTTTCATTGTGGTGACTCATGCAGGATTCAAACCTGCAACCTTCTGATCCGTAGTCAGATGCTCTATTCAGTTGAGCTAATGAGCCAAACCATAAAGAGAAGCGGTGCGTACGGGACTCGAACCCGTGACCCCATGCGTGACAGGCATGTATTCTAACCAACTGAACTAACGCACCGTTTTTGAAAGATTCTCTTGCAACAAGTGTTGAGGCTTTTTCTCTGAGGAAACCCTCGTTCCTTGTTTGCGAGTGCAAAGGTAGGGCCTTTTCGCAAATCCACCAAATGTTTTTCCTACTTTTTTCAAAGAAATCGCATTTTTTTGTGTTGCGTCCCCTGTTTGCCCCCTGTATTGCCACTATTTGCTAAGCGGACCTTGCAGAACAGGGCGAAAGGTTCATCCAAACTTTCCGCCCGTCCCCGCGGCCGCACGCCGCCCTATATATTAATAAAGAGTAAAAGGCGGAGGGTGGGGCAGCGGGCAACCGCCATTGTCAGAAGAAAGGTCTATCTTTGCATACATATCCCCTCGCCGCCCTGCGGCAGCCTTTACACAGCCTTTACACAGCCTTCACACAGACAGAAAATCCCCTCACACAGACTATGCAAAAACGAATCTCCATCCTCCTCGTCGCCCTCTGCGGCCTGTTTGTTATTCCCCATTCCCTTTCGGCTCAGACCTATGAGCGCATGCTCGCCGACGTTCAGGACGCCGCCCGCCGCGACCTGCCGCAGACCGCCCTGCAGCATGCTCGGCGTATGGCCGTGCGTGCTGAGGCCGAGGGACAGACCGCCTGGCTGCTGCGCGCCATGATGCTCCGGCTGTGGCTCCACGAAGACCTCTCCGCCGACAGTGCCCGCATCGACCTGACGCAGTTACGCCGCATGGCCGCCGCCGAGCAGCGTCCCGTTGAGCGCGCCCTGTGGCACGTCGTCACGGGCCATGCCGAGGGCGCCCTGCAGGCCGACACCGCCGCTCAGGCCCGCGCCCGCCGCTGCTTCGATACAGCCCTCGCGGACCTCCGCCCCTTGGCCGAGGCCCGCACCGATGCCTACCAGCCCCTCTTCGTCAAGGGACGCGACAGCCGCCTCTATGCCGACGACCTGCTCAGCGTCGTGCTGCGCAGCGTCACCGCCACGCCCGTCCTCGACAGCGACAGCCGGGCCGCTCTTCGGGGCCGCGCCCGTCGTCTGTACGACACGATGGGGCGCCGCGACGCCGCCCTGCTCTGCGCCATCGACAGTGTGCAGCAAGCCCTCGCCGCCGAGGGCCATAGTGCCGAGGCCGTCCGTAGCGCCAGTGCCGCCCTGCGCCGCTTGGCCGAGCAGTATGCCGGCGCCGAGGCCGCCGTCGAGATATACATCGCCTACACCCACCTGCCCACCCCCTACGGCACCGCCGACGATGCCGCCGCCGACCGTTTGGCCATGGCTCGCGAAGGCCTGTCTCGCTACGGCCGTCAAGCCCGCGCCGCCGTCTTGCGGCAGTACATCGCCCGGGCCGAGCAGCCCATGATGGCCCTGCATACGCCCTCGGAAGTGCTCCTGCCCGGCAGTCCCACGCAGGCCGTGCTCCGGCACCGCAATGTCCGCCAGTGCCGTCTGCGCTTCCTTAGGCTGAAGAATGTCAACGCCGCCGACCGCCGCCTGGCCGACCGCCGGTTTAAGGGCATTGGCACCACCACCGTCGCCACGCAGACCTTCGTCCCCACGGCCGAGGCTCCGGCGCATGTGACGCAGACCGACACCGTCAGCATCTGTCTCGACCAGCCCGGCATCTACATGGTAGAACTCCTTGCCGACGGCAAGCGGGTGGGGCAGGAACTGCTCTATGTCTCCGGCGTCTATCCCCTGCTCACCCACAATACGCCCGACGGCACGCGCCTGCTCCTGCTCGACGCCCATAGCGGCGCCCCGTTGCAGGGCGGCCGCGTGGAGGTGCGCCGCCTGACCGAGACCGGCAGCCAGCAGGTCGCCGCCTACGACGCCGACAGCCGGGGACGCATCTTCGTGCCCGCCGCCGGCCGTGGCGCCGGCGTCCGTACCTGCTACGTCCGTGTGGGTACCGATGCCTATCATCCCGCCGTCTATCTCTATCCCGACTACCGCCGGCCCTATACCCAGCCCACGAACCATACCACCGCCACCCTCTTCACCGACCGCGCCATCTACCGCCCCGGACAGACGGTGCAGGTGTCCGGCCTAGTCTATACCCAGCAGGGCGACGACGTCCGCGTCGCCACCGGCTATACCGACTGCCTGCTGCTCTCCGATGCCCGCGGCAAGGAGGTGGCCCATGTGGAGGTGAAGACCGACTCGTTCGGCGTCTTCACCGCCACCTTCCCCCTGCCCGCCGTGTGCCTGCCCGGCGCCTTCACCCTGCGCGGCACCAAGGGCGGCTGGGCCACGGTCCGCGTCGAGGCGTACAAGCGTCCCACCTTTGAGGTCAACATGCTGCCCGTGGACGGAGGCTACCGTGCCGGCGACAGCGTATGGGTGCGTGGCACGGTCAAGACCTATACCGGTATGCCCCTTGCCGACTGCCGTGTGCGCTACGACGTGCAGCAGCGCGAGGGCTGGGTGCGCCAGGCCCCTGCGGGTGGCCGCCGTGCCGATGACGTGACGGGCGAGGTGCAGACCGACAGTACGGGCGCCTTTGCCGTTCCCGTCGTGCTGCAGGTGCCCGCGGATGGCCCCGCCCTGTGGCGTCGCTTCTATGACGTGGCGGTGGCCGTGACGGCCGCCAACGGCGAGACCGCCGAAGCGCGGACCACCCTGCCGCTGGCCTCGCGCCGCGCCTGGCTCTCGGCCGACCTCCCCGCCGTCGTCTGCCGCGAGCAGGCCCGCCCCTTCACCGTGCGCCAGACCAATGCCATGGGACAGGCCATCGACGGCCGGGCGGCATGGACGCTGACCGCCGCTGACGGACGTCAGGTGGCCGCCGGCACGCTGACCTGCGGCACGCCCGTGATGCCCGCTGCATGGCTGACCCTGCCGTCGGGACGCTACGAGGCCACGTTCACCCTGGCCGGCACCGACACCCTGCACCATACGCTGACCCTCTTCTCCGCGGCCGACCGCCGGCCCGCTGCGCCGGAGCCCCTCTTCATCTACGAGCGCATGAACGCCGCCGGCGACACCTGCCACCTGTGGATAGGATCGTCGCTGCCCGAGGCCACGCTCTTTGCCGATGCCTTCACGGCCTCCGGCAGCCATCGCGCCGACATGCTGACGGTCGCCGACAGTCTGCTGCACCTGGTGCTGGCCTGGCAGACGGCCGACGGCGATGCCGCGACGCATGCTTTTGCCTTGGTCAATGAGGGAAAACTGTACACCCACACCGTGCGCCTGCGCCGTCCGCAACCCGATAAGCGCCTGCTGCTCCGTTGGACCTCCTTCCGCGACCATACCGTGCCCGGGCAGCACGAAATCTGGCGTTTGCGCCTGACCCATCCCGACGGCCGCCCGGCCGACGCCCATCTGATGGCGCGCCTCTACGACGCCTCGCTCGACGCCCTGCAGCGCCAGCCCTGGCAGTTTGGCCTCTACTTTCCCCGCACGGCGCCCGCCCTGCGCACTGCCGGTCCCGTCAACGGCGCGTTCTTCTGTCAGGGCTTCGTGCCCCGGCGCACCATCCATACGCCCTCGCTCACCTTCACCCGCTGGCAGACGGGCGTCATTGGCCGCTATGCCACGGCCACGACCGACGACCTGGCGGAGTCGCTGACGGTGGTGGAAAATTCCAAGGCCCTGGTCATGCCGCGCATGAGTCGCGCCACAGCCAAGGAGGCCACGATGCGGCTGGCCGGCACTGCCGTGGCCGACGAATCTTTGGCCAACGAGAAGGGGATAGGCAGTGAGGAGGCCGATGCCGATGCCGGTGCCGCCCTCGCCGCCGATGCCCTGCGCCGCCGGTTTGCCGAGACGGCCTACTTCAACGCCGCCCTGCGCACCGATGCCCGGGGTGAGGTGACGATGGAGTTTACCCTGCCCGAGGCCCTGACGTCATGGTCGTTCACCGCCCTGGGTCACACGCGCCAGATGGACTACGGTCGTCTGGACACCCTCATCGTGGCCCGCAAGATGCTCATGGCCACGGCCGCCCTGCCCCGCTATGTGCGGACCGGCGACCGCGTGACGCTGCCCGTGAGCGTGCAGAACCTGGCCGGCAGCCCCGTGAGCGGCACGCTGACCGCCGAGGTACTCGATGCCGCCACCGGCCGCCGCCTGCTGCGTCAGCGTCTGCCCTTCGCCGACGTGGCGCCTCAGGGCACGCAGACGCTCCGGTTCACCGTCGATGTGCCGCAGACTACGGCCCTCGACTGCCGCTTCCTGGCCGAAGGCGACGCCTTCAGCGACGGCGAGGCCCATCTGCTCCCCGTCCTGGCCGATGCCGTCGAGACCGTCCGCTCGGTGGCCTTCACGCTGGATAGCGACCGCCCGCTGACGTTGCGCCTCGACACCCTCTGGCGCGGCAGCAAGGGCGCCGACAATGCCCGTCTGACAGTGGAGACCTCGGCCAATCCGCTGTGGTATGCCGTGGCATCGCTGCCCACACTGACGCAGGGCGAGGCCACGTCGGCCACCGAGTGGGCCCGCCGCTACTATGCCGTCACGCTGGCTGCCCGGATGGTGCGCGACATGCCCGCCTTGGCCACCGCCTTCGATGCCACGACGGCAGAGGCTACGTCGCCCCTGCTCCGCAACGACGACGTGCGCGCTATCCTTGAGGCCGAGACGCCCTGGGCCGCCCGCTTAGACAGCGAGGCGCAGCGGCGTGAGGCCATGCAGCGCCTCTTCGACGACGGCGCCATTGCCGCCACGCAGGCCACGGCCGTAGAGCGCCTGCTGGCCCTGCAGACGGCAGAGGGCGGATGGTCGTGGTACCCCGGTATGCCTGCCAACGCCCATATCACGGCCGAGGTGGCCGTCCTCCTGGCCCGCCTCTACCACCTGACGGGCGATGCCACCCTGCGCCGCAGCCGCGACCGCGCCATGACCTGGCTGGCCGCCGAGATGGTGCGCGAGGTCAAGGCGCGCAAGGCGGCAAAGAGCGAGGCGCCTCTGGGCATGACGGCCCTGCGCTACCTCTATGCGCGCGCCCTGATGGGGCAGAAGCCCGATGCCGATGCCCGCTACCTCATGGCCTGTGCACAGCGCCGGCCGCTGGCCACCTCGCTCCACGAGAAGGCGATGCTGGCCGTTGTCATGGCACGCAGCGGTGAGCAGACCGAGGCCGCCACGCTCTGCCGCAGTCTGCTGGAGCACACGGTGACGGCGCCCGCCATGGGCCGCTGGTTCGACAGCCGCCGGGCACCGCTGACGCGCGAGAGTTACCGCATTCCCACGCAGACGGCGGCTATCGAGGCGCTGATGCTGGTGGGTGGCGACGACAACCGTCGTGCCGCCGACGAGATGCGCCGGTGGCTCATGCAGGCCAAGCGCACGCAGCACTGGCAGGGCAGTACGGCGACGGCCGATGCCGTCTATGCCCTGCTCGCTCAGCCCGAGGCACGCCAGCGCCTGAAGGCCGACGGCGATACGGCGGTGGTCTATCACACGCTGCTGCGTGGCCGCCGCATCCTCGATGCCAACGATGCTGCTTCGGCGCTGGCGCCGCAGACGGTGGGCTATACCTGCCGCCAGTGGATGGGCGATACGGCCACGACGGCCACCGATCTGACCCTGCGCCGCGCGGGCAGTAAGACGCCGGCATGGGGCAGCGTCACGGCGCGTTTCACCACGCCCGTGGCAGCGGCTGTGGCGACGGCGAACGGACTGGCCGTAGAGCGCCGCTACGAAGTGCGCTGCGGCGGTCAATGGGCGTTGCTGCATGAGGGCGAGGCCGTCCGCCCGGGCGAGCAGGTGCGTCAGGTGACCACCGTCACGGCCGACCGCGACTACGACCTCGTGGCCCTCAAGGTGGCGCGTCCGGCGCATCTGCAGCCCGCGCAGCCGCTCTCCACGACGGTATGGGACGGTGGCCTCTGTGCCTACCGTGCCGTGCGTGATGCGGCGACGACGCTCTACATCGACCATCTGCCCAAGGGGCGCCACACCTTCACCGAGGTGTATGTGGCCGACCGCACGGGCTGCTACCAGAGTGGCGTCACCACGGTGACCTGCACCTACGCCCCCGAGTTTGGCGGCCAGACGGCAGGCTACCGGTGGGGGCAACGGCGGTAGTACGACGACAACTTTACAATCATTGCTGTTTACCGCACAGCAATCATAATAGCATAAGGTATCGCGGCCTTGTAGTCGTGCCATGCGGGTGGACATGGCACGACTACAGGGCCGCGGCGCTTGTCTTTACGTTCTCAACCCACACAAGTGGAAAACAAGATGTAACTTTGCGTTAAGGCCGATGTGTGATACCTTCAGAACGAACGGGAGAGGGTGTGTCAAAATGCTTACAAGCGGGGATTTTGCGGAGCGTCGCCTCCTAGCGGGCCTCGTCGCTCAAACATCTTCATTTTGATACACCTTCCTCTTAGCGGGCAACGCGGCGCAAAGCCCCCCACAATACACTTCACGTTGTGCGCAACGGTTTTCTATCATCGCCGGTTTCCCCTCCACAACTTTTAGGAAAGATTAACGGCGGACGAAGCAAAAAACGCGCCGCCAAGCATCAGAAAGCACGGCATGGGCGACGCG
>JALEZQ010000098.1 GCA_022772475.1 Bacteroidales bacterium
GCTGAGGTCGGCATCGTCGGCGTGGAGGAAGACGAAGGTGCCGGGTCGTCGGCGCAGGTCGTCATAGAGTTCGCCCTTGGTGCGCTTCACGCCCTCGAACGAGCCGAAGCCCTCGAGGTGGGCCATGCCGACGTTGGTAATCAGGCCGCAGTCGGCCTGCACCATACGGCAGAGGAAGGCGATCTCGCCGGGGTGGTTGGCGCCCGTTTCGATGACGGCGAAGGCATCGTCGGGACGCACGCTGAGCAGCGTGCGGGGCACGCCGATATGGTTGTTGAGGTTGCCGCGGGTGGCGGTGACGCGCCCCTTGCGCGACAGGACGGCGGCGACGAGTTCCTTGGTGGTGGTCTTGCCGTTGGTGCCGGTAATCTGGATGACGGGCATGTGCAGGTGGCAGCGGTGATAGGCGGCAAGGTCCTGCAGGGTGGTCAGGACGTCATCGACAAGGATGAGGCGCGGGTCGTCCGGCAGCGTGGGGTCATCGACGACGGCGCGGGCACAGCCGGCCTCGAGGGCCTGGAGGGCGAAGGCATTGCCGTCGAAGTTGGCGCCGCGAAGGGCGAAGAAGAGCGCGTTTGGCGCAACGGCGCGCGTGTCGGTCGTTATCGAGGGATACGTGCAATAGATTTCGTAGAGTTCGGCTATTGACATCTTCTTATTTTTAAGAACAGGGCTTGTGCGGAAGACCGGCAGCGCCCGCAGCACATGGGGGAAAAACTGAGCAGGCAAGCCGCTGCCACGGCCTTCGCAGCACTGCAAAGTTAAGTAAAAATGGGCAATGCAACGGCCCATGCAAAATATAATATGTAATTTTGCGACTGTTGTCAAAGTTCTTCTGCCACCACGTCGCCTCCGATGCTGTTCTGAGGCAGAAGGCAGACTTCCTCATTGTTTTTCTGACACCGTCATTACGATTCACATTAGTCATGCAGACACTCTCCCCCCTACCCTATACGCTCAACATCAAAGGCCGGCTGTTCTCCTTAGACAAGCCGCAGGTGATGGGCATCGTCAACGTCACGCCCGACTCGTTCTACAGCGGCAGCCGCACACAGGACGACGAGGCCATAGCGGCGCGCTGCCGCACCATTCGCGACGAGGGCGCCACCATCATCGACATCGGCGCCTACTCGTCACGTCCCGGAGCGGACGACGTGCCGGCAGAAGAGGAGATGGCCCGCCTGCGCCGCGGCCTGACCTTGGTTCGCCGCGAGTGCCCCGACATGGTTGTCTCAGTTGATACGTTCCGCGCCGACGTGGCGAGGATGTGCGTCGAGGAGTATGGCGCCGACATCATCAACGACATCTCGGGCGGCACGATGGACCACCAGATGTTCCGCACGGTGGCCCGTCTGGGCGTGCCCTACATCCTGATGCACATGCAGGGCACACCGCAGACCATGCAGGACAACCCGCAGTATGCCGACCTCATGCGCGACGTCTTCGTCTATTTTGCCGAGCGCATCAACCTGCTCCACGACATGGGCGTGGCCGACATCATCCTCGACCCGGGCTTCGGCTTCGGCAAGACGCTGGCGGACAACTATACGCTGCTGGCCCATCTGAGCGAGTTTCACGACTTCGGCCTGCCGCTGCTGGTGGGTGTGTCGCGAAAGTCGATGATATACAAACTGGTGGGTGGCACGCCTGCCGAGGCCCTGAACGGCACGACGGCCATCCATACGGCAAGCCTGCTGCAGGGGGCCGCCATCCTGCGCGTACACGACGTCAAACCGGCGGTCGAAGCGGTGCAGATCGTTGAAGCCATGCGCACCAATGCCTAACCTCTCACCCCACGCTACACCATGGTCAACTTCGGTTTGATTGACATCATCGACATCCTGTCGGTGGCCTGCCTGCTCTACTATATCTACAAGGTGATGAAGGAGAGCAGTTCGGCAAATATCTTCTACGGCATCCTCATCTTCGTCTTCACCTGGCTGCTGGTGACGCAGATTTTCGACATGCGCCTCATGGGCAGCATCATGGACCGCCTGGTCAACGTGGGTGCCCTGGCCCTCATCGTGCTGTTTCAGGAAGAACTGCGCCATTTCTTCTCCGAACTGGGTACGAGCCGACGCAACAACCTGGTGGTACGCTTCCTCTCGCGCGGCAAGAAGACCGAAAAGCCGCACCGCGAGGAGATTATCCCCATCGTCATGGCCTGCCTCAATATGAGCAAGCAGAAGGTGGGCGCCCTCATCGTCATGGAGCGCGGCGTCAACCTGGGCGACATTGTCCGCACGGGCGACGTCATCAACGCCGACATCAACCAGCGCCTCATCGAGAACATCTTCTTCAAAAACAGTCCGCTACACGACGGCGCCATGATTATCAGCCACAAACGCATCACCGCGGCGGGCTGCATCCTGCCCGTATCGCACGACCTGGACATCCCTAAGGCGCTGGGTCTGCGCCACCGTGCCGCTCTGGGCATGTCGCAAAAGAGCGACTGCGTGGCCATCATCGTTTCGGAAGAAACGGGCGGCATCAGCATCGCCGAGAACGGGCAGTTTCACCTGCGCCTGACGGCGGAGTCGCTGGAGCGCAAACTCACCGACCTGCTCGACGACTGACGGCACATACCCCTGCACGGGCCTACACCGCCAGCCACCTGCCCAATATCACAGCGGCGCCACACCCGAGAGTGCGGCGCCGCTGTGCGTCAGAGAAAGATTGGAACGGCAATGCGGCAGAGGCAAGGCCCGACCAATACCATCAAAAAAGTCCTGCCAAGCAATGCTCAGCAGGACTGTGGTAGCGCCTACGGGAATCGAACCCGTATACCATGCGTGAGAGGCATGTATCCTAACCATTAGATGAAAGCGCCATGTGATGCGGAAGCTGGGGGATTCGAACCCCCGGTACGGTAATCCCGTACGTCAGTTTAGCAAACTGGTGGTTTCAGCCACTCACCCAAACTTCCTTGCCTAAAAGTGTGGGACCTTTGTCCCGTTTGCGAGTGCAAAGGTACGACTTTATTTTTACCCGCCAAACTTTTCCGCCTCTTTTTTCTAAAAAAATTGCCGGAGGCTTGAGATGGCGGCTAATCGGTGAGCACGAGGACGCGGAGGTAGTCCTTGAGTTGGAGGCCCACTTTGCCGTAGCCGCCTTGCGAGTCGGCCACGAGGAGGATGGTCTGCCGGCCATCGGCCAGGCGGCGGCCGAGGCACATGCCCTCGTAGTTGGCGAAGGCCAGACTGATGGGCGACAGGCGCGTGGTGAAGGTGTGGAGCAGGCGCTTGATCAGGAAACAGTTGGGGTCGAGGCGTCGAAGGTCGGTCTGCGAATCTATCTGCCACCCCTGGTCTGGCTGGACGAGGAAGAGTTTACATACCACCTGCGAGCCGACATAGTTGTTGGTTACATTAACCTCGCGCTCAAGTACCAACAGGCGGCCGTCGGGCAGGGCCAGCAGGGATGGCACGCCCAGAGCGTAGATCTTGCCGAACTTCTCCTTCCGGCCGCGGTCCATGCGGTAGGCATACTGGGCCACGGGCTGCAGACTGTCGTCGAAGGCCTGCAGGCGGAGCAGGTTCTGCGCACCGGGAGCGGAGGGACCCGCTGCGGGGCCGTCGGCCTTGAGCGTACTCTCGGTGGTGGTCCAGAAGCGGTGGGTGGCGGCCTGATAGGTCAGGGCCTCGAAGCCGTAGTTGGCGACGATGCGGTCAGCGCCGAAGATAGCGGGCACGGCGAGGCGACGGCCGGTAGGCTGCCCGTCGAGGGCATACTCCAGAATCTGCTGGTCGCCCTCGCCTGAGACGAACAGGGTGCCGGCGGGAGGGAAAAAGGCGATACCCTCACAGTCGCGGCGGCTCATGCCATCTTTGTCCAAAACGGGCTTGGCATTGCCGTGGAAACCTTCTACACGAATGCTGTCCACGCGACCGCTGTGTGCATCCTGCATGATGCGCATGACATAGAAGCCGTCGGCGGACTCTTTGTCGCTGACCAAGGCGTATCGGTCGGCACCGAGCGGGGTGATGCCGCTATAGTTGGCGGCAGGCACAGCCCAGCGCGACATAGACACTTGCCCCAGGTCCTTAACCTGCTGAGCATTGGCGGACACTCCGAGAAGAAGAGAGAGGGCCGGAAGGAGGTTTCGTAGGTGCATGGCTATTGTTTTGAAAAGCGTATAGAGAGAAGGGGCGGACTGAGGAGTTGTTATTCATCGAGCATCATCTCGACATACATGGGATAGGAACTCAAGAAGAGGGCTGCCAGACCACCAGGCGTAACGATGGTTTCGGGGCGTTCGTCAGTGATGCTGACGCGACCGCCAGCCAAGCGATAGTAGCCGTTATTTTCGGGAATGAACAGGTCGCCATCGACGCCGATGCTCATTTCCAGGTCAGGATAGGCACGCATGACGGCGCTGAGGAAGCGCTCCACATTGACCACGCGGGCCATGGCATAGGGCTTAACCTCGGGGGCTGAGCCGGGAGCGGGCACACGAGCAAAGACCTGCTCCACCTTCTCGTCCTGCTGCAGGCGACGGACGAAGGCGTCGCGGACATTACCATCGTCGGCCACCAACGAGCGGACAAAGGCGCGGCCGTCAGTCTCGCGCACAGCCAGACAGATGCCGCAGATGCGGCGGCCCTTGTAGGCGACAAGGATGTGACCGCCGGACAGAGAGCAGTCGTCAAGCGCGACAAAGAAGTCGGTCTCGGAAGGGTGGACCATAAATTCGCGTGCGGTATGGCGACGGAAATAGACGTAGAGGTCGGCCGTCCATGCCTCGGCCTCAACGATACTGAGGCGATTGGGCGTTTCGCCTTCCGGCTGTGGCAGGGGTGTCTCCTTGCGGTAGGTGGTGGTCCAGAAGGCGCCGTGCTGTGGTTTTTCGTAGAAGGCCCGCAGGCTGTCGTCAGAGGGGATGAGAAAACTGAGGACGCCGCCCTGCTGATACAGCCGGCGATGGCTATCAAAGAGCAGACGCGAAGCCAGGCCGTGACGACGGAAGTCGGGCATGACGCAAAGCCCCGACACATATCCCGCATGCACCGACTGGCCGTAGATGCTGACGCGATAGGGCAGCATCTGCATGGCGGCGGCCACATAGCCGTTGGGACGCAGGGTGAAGTTGTCGCGGTCGCTGTACTTCTCATCAAAGTAGAGCGAGAGGAAGTCTTCGTCATCGTGGAAGGTGTCGCGCCAGAGGTTGCGCGTCTGTTGTTTTATTTCTTCAGGAGAGAGCAGCATTTCGTTGGATAGTCGGTTATTCTACAGCGTCGCCGCCTCCCATGGGGTGGCGCGACATGATGCGGTATTTGTACAGGATAATTTCGGGATGATAGGACAGTTTGGCCTGCCGAAGTCCCTCAACGCCGAGGTCTTCCTCGCGGTTGACATAGGTGTATTGCGGGGGGATAAGGCGTGCCATCTCGCGATTGACCATGGCATAGGCGCCAGCCACATCAGCATCGGCCTTTTCCACACAGATGTCGAAGGTATCGGCGTTGATGGGCGCACCGATGGTGAAGGCCACCATCCGCCCGCCGACATCCAGCGCACCGCCGATGGCGCCGACGTCGTTCCAATGGTCGAGAACATACTGCATACTGCGCCGCTCATCGTTCAGATCGTCAGCGTTGTCGGCCTGTGTCTTGCGCAGGCTCCATTGTCGTTCCAACGCCAAGCATTCGGCAAAACGTTGTGGCGTCAGCGGCGTAAAGCGGCAGTCGGGATAGTCGCGCAGGAAGCGATTGACAAAGTTGCGCTTGGGCTGCAACTTCTTCCCCGCCAGCGTGGCCAGCGCCTCGCGGCGATAGATATAGTCGGCGTAGTCGCGGTCTTGACTGATGGAGAAATGGGATGGCAGATAGGGCCGCAGGCGTTCCAACCCACCGTCGCACACGCCGAGCATCAGAAAGGCGTGGCCGGCTTGCCGCGCGTCATCGATGAGGTCGGCAACGACATCGGCCAGACTGCCTGCCCCCACGGGCATCTGATAGGCCACGTGGCCGTTGGTGCGGAAGCGTAGCACGAGCATCCCGCGGTGCAGGGCCACCTCGGTGTCGTAGAGGAAGCGCCAACTCATGAGGTTGGCAAAGCAGAAGTCGCAGTTGCGCCGGTCAGACTGTCGGACCATGGGCACAATCCATGCGCCGTCGGCCAAGGTCAGGGGGTGGAAGTCTATCATCTCTTTGTCTGCTATATGGTTGGAAGCGCTGGCGGCGTAAGTCAGTAGGGCAGGCGGTGCACCTGCACGCCCTGCGTGGTATTGACGGTCACCTCGATGCTGTCGGCGCCGCGCGTCATGGTGGCGGCATAGGGTCTGAGGGGCAGCGACAGGTAGGCCTGAGCGGGATAGTTGGGCTTGGTGGCCTGCGCGTCGTGGCACAGCGTGATGTGGAGCAGACGACCGCCCGAGGACAGCGTGGTGATGCCTCGATCGGCAAAGCCCAGGGCATGACGCCCGCCATCGGTGGGCACGCTGACGGATAGGTTGACGTATTCGCCGCCGCGCCAGATGGCGGTCAGCCCCACGGGGTCGGTCTTCAGCGGCCCCTCGCCCATGCTGACGGCAAAGGGCGAGAACACTGAGGAGAGCGACAGCACCTGCACCTGCCTGCCGCTGGCTTCGGGGGCCAGATAGACGGCATAGACGCGGTAGATGGTGTCGGGCACGAGGGCGCCCCACTCGGCGGCATTGCTTACGCCGTAGGTATCGCCGTTGTCGCGCACCAGTTGGCTTATGCGCCCTGCTGCCGTGGTGTGTATCTCGGCCAAGTCGGCCACGTAGGGCGGAGCATAATCGTCATCGTCGCCACAGGCGGTAAGGCTTGCTGTGGCGGCGATGAGTGAAAGAGGGAGGACAAGGCGACTGAGGGTCATGTCTCATTAGATAAAGTTGTGCGCAGCGCCGGCATCACTACGCTTCGAGGGCGCGGCGCTGGTTGCGTGCGGGATTGGCATACATCGTTAGGATGCGTTCGCGCAGATAGTCCTCGTCCTTGTTGGGCAGATTGATGAGGGCCACGCGCTGTGCCACATAGTGTTCGAAGGCTTCGCGGTCTTCGCGGGTGTAGCGGTCGGCAAAGGCGCCGTCGCCATCGAGCAGGTCGGCCGCGATGCAATTGGTAGGATAGAGGCGGTAGCGGCGGTGTATCTCGCGGTCCATGCGCTGGGCCAGGGCGGTAAAGAACTGCGCCTTGGGCAGATCGGCCAGTTCGTCAATCCACGTATTGATGCAGGGTGCGGCTTCGTAGTGTATATGTCCCTTGTAGCCCATGATGCCGGTCTGCATGTTGTCCAGGTCGTCCTGACGGCTTTTCTTGAAGGCGGCGTCGTCGCGTTTCTGCTGAAACTCCTTAGCCTTGAGGAAGTCGCACGGGTCGTACTCGTAGGATATGGCGAGGGGGACGATGCGGAGGGCCTTGAGACTTTCCAGCGGCGTACCCTCGCCGCCCATGGCCATCATCTTGAGCAGCGACTCCTGCGTGCGGTCGTCCGAGTCTTTGGCGCGGCCTTCGCGCTGGGCAATCCAGATGTTGGCGCCCTTCTCGGCGATGGCGAAGTGCATGTAGCGGCTCATGAGGAGGCTATTGTGCAGCATCTCGCGCATGACGGCGGAGCGGCGGACGATGAACGATTTGTTCAGGCGCACCAGGGGCTCTATCCACGGCAGTCCCAGCAGGTTGTCGCCGATGGCTATCTCGGCGGTGGTGGCGAAGCCGTTATCTACCAGCAGGACGTCGAGCAGGGCGGAGTCGAGGACGATGTCGCGGTGGTTCGACACGAAGGTGTAGCGGCCCTCGGCGGCACTGATGGCTTCGTGGTTCATGGTGAGCGACTTGCTGCAGCGTGCCACCAACCCCTTGACGATGCTGTAGATGAAGTTTTTCTGCAGCGCAAGGGTGTCGCCGCACTGTTTCATCTTAGCCTGCAGGGCGGGCAGGGGCACGTCCTTGAAGAACATGCCCAGTATCTGGCAGAACTGCGGTTCGGCAAAGAGGCGGTCGATGACCGCGGGCATCTCTTCGGCCTCGTAGGGGCGGAAGCTGTCAAATTCGGCGGGGATTTTCATGGTATAGGCGGGTTAAAAGGTTCGTTGCGGGAGGGTGTGCCGGGGAGGGGATGGGCAGGGAGTGCGAAAGGCTGGAGCAGGAAAGGTGTAGCGGGCCGTTCAGACCATCTTGCCCTCGATGATATCGGAGAGGACGTCCTTGATGGCCATGCCCGAGGCGCGGACCTGCTGGGGAATGAAACTGGCAGCGGTCATGCCGGGCGTGGTGTTTATTTCAAGCAGATTGATGGTCTCGTAGCCTTTCTCGCCCGTCAGGATATAGTCGATACGGATGATGCCGTAACAGCCCAGAATGGTGTAGATGTGCTTGGTCAGGTCGCTGACGCGGCGGGCGGTCTCGGGGGCGATGCGGGCGGGGGTTATCTCCTGGCTCTTGTTGAGATACTTGGCTTCGTAGTCGAAAAACTCCTGCTCGGTGACCACCTCGGTGATGGGGAAGGTAACCACCTCCTGACCGCGCTTGTAGCAGCCGCAGGTAATCTCGGTGCCAACCATGATTTTCTCTACCATTACCTCGTCACTCTCGTTCATGGCCTTCTCGATGGCGGGCATCATTTGGTCGGCGGTCTTGACCTTGGTCACGCCGAAACTGCTGCCGCCGGCATTGGGCTTGACGAAGCAGGGCAACCCCAGGCGGGTGATGAGGTCCTTGACGGCGGGCATGGCCTGACCGCGGCGAATGAGCACGCTGTCGGCGATGTGCACCTCGGGGTAGGCACGCAGGAAGTTGTTCAGCGCAAACTTGTTGAACGTAAGGGCCTCGACGAGGACGTCGCTGGTGGAATAGGGCATGCCAATCAGGTCGAAGTAGCCCTGCAGGATACCGTCCTCGCCGGGTGTGCCGTGGATGGTGATGTAGGCAAAGTTGAAGGTATGGCGGCCGTCGGATGCGGTGAAGGAGAAGTCGTTACGGTCGATGGGACAGCGCTCGTCGCCGTAGTGGGCGGTCCAGTGGCTGCCCGTGATATCTACGACGTAGCAGTCGTACTTTTCGCTGTCCATAAACGATAGGATGCCGGCTGCGCTGCGCAGCGACACGTCGTGCTCGGAGGAGTTTCCTCCGGCAACAATGGCTATTTGACGTTTCATATAGCAGAGGGGATGTTATGGGGTTGGGGGGTGTGTCAAAATGCAAATTTTGACGCACACGCGAAGGTGCGTCAGAATGGTTAAGATGCAAGGCGCTGAGGATGAGGGCGCCAGGAGTGTACTGAAGTACATGACCAAGCCCGAAGACGATAGCAACGCAGCAGATTGGCCATTATGACACACCGTCACGTTCTTTTCGTTAGTTAGGGCCGCGTGCCGCCTACTGTTGCAGGCCGGCGGCATAGGTGCGCCAACGCTCCAGCAGCGTCCGCATGTCGTCGGGCAGCGGCGCGCTGAAGTCCATTTCCTTCCCCGTCACAGGGTGGCGGAAGCCCAGAGTACGGGCATGGAGGGCCTGACGGGGACAGGCGTCGAAGCAGTGGCGCACAAAGGCGGCATAGGCACCGCCGGTCGTGCCGCGCAGTATCTGGTCGCCGCCATAGCGGGCATCGTTGAAGAGAGGGTGGCCGATGTGGCGGCAGTGGGCGCGTATCTGATGGGTACGTCCGGTTTCGAGGACGCATTCTATCAGGGTGACGTAGCCGAAGCGCTCGGCCACGTGATAGTGGGTCACGGCGTGTTTGCCTATGCCTGAGTCGGGCGGGAAGACGGCCATCTGCAGACGGTCGTGGGGATTGCGGCCGATGTTGCCCTCGATGCGGCCGCCTTCGCCCTGCGGGTTGCCCCACACTAAGGCCAGATACTGGCGGCGCGTGGTCTTGTGGAAGAACTGCACGCCCAGACTGGTCTTGGCCTCGGGGGTCTTGGCCACGACGAGCAGGCCTGAGGTGTCTTTGTCGATGCGGTGAACCAGCCCTACGGCGGGGTCGTTGGGGTCGTAGCCGGGACAGTGGCGCAGGTGCCAGGCGATGGCGTTGACCAGGGTGCCGCTGTAGTTGCCGCAACCGGGGTGTACCACCATGCCGGCGGGCTTGTTGATGACCATCAGGGCATCGTCTTCATAGACCACGTCCAGGGGGATATCCTCGGGCTCGATGGTGGTGTCGTAGCGCGGACGGTCGAGCAGCAGGGTGACGACGTCGCGGGGCTTGACGCGGTAGTTGCTCTTGACGGGCTTGCCGTTGACATGGATAAAACCGGCCCGCGCGGCCTGCTGGATGCGGTGGCGCGAGGTGTCGGGCAGGTGATCCACAAGAAACTTATCGACGCGGAGCAACTGCTGCCCGCGGTCGGCCACGACGCGGAAGTGCTCATACAGCGCACTGTTCTCATCGCCGCTGTCCAGGGCGTCGGCCTCGTCGTCTTCGTCGTCTTCGCGAACAACGGCAACGTTGGACAACACGGGCTGGCATTCAGCAGCACGTTCTTCTGCGTTTTCTTCGGCCATGGCGCTGCAGCGCCGCATAATTTCGTCGGTGGTCATCATCACTCAAAGTTCTCCTCGTCAAATCCTGTCAGCGGCTCCTCGTCCCAAAAACCGTAATCCAGACTGTCGCTGCCGTTATACTCTTCCTCCACCACGCCGTTGCCGACAACCAGCGTCAGCACGGCGGTGATGGGGGCGCGCTCGCCGCTCTTGGCGGTATGCCCGTTGACTTTCATACTATACACCCAGTCCTTGTCGCCCTCGATGGTCTCGATGCGGATGTCGGTGAAGCCCATGGCGCGCAGACGGCTCTCGGCCTGACGGCGCGAGGTATTGCCGGCCACGTCGGGCAGGACGATGGCGCGCGGCGCACTGGCATTGACGGTGACAAACACCACGCGGCCGGCCTTGACGCGCTGACCGGGGTGCAGACTCTGCTCGAGCACCACGTTACCCACGTAACTATCTACATAGCCCGTATCCTTCACTTCCAACCGCAGCCCAAGGGCCTTCATCTTGCTCTCGGCCACGTCGGTCTTCATACCGCGGATGTTGGGCACGACAACGGCCTCGCCGTGGTCGGTGTAGCACTGCAAAAACTGCAGCGTGCCGAAGATAAGCAGCGCGGTCACCATCACCATACCGAGGCAGTTGCCAACGACGATGGGGCTAAATATCTTTTGGAAAAAACTCTTGATAGTCATGGTATATCATCACTTGCCCAGACACGGAATATCCATGCCGGCCGTTTTATTCTGCAAAGATAAGGCAACGCTCGCGATGAACAAACGTTGTGCCACACTTTTTTCCCCACTGCGCAATACTGTAGCCCGATATTTTGACCTGCCTGCGATGCGCAGCACAGCTGGACAAGTCATGCAGAAAACCACCACGTACACAGCCTATTATTTCTCGCATCACGCCGCTCCGCGTCCGAACAACGCCGCCACAATCCACAACGTTTATTCGGCTACAAAAAAAAACTGTGCACACAGCGCTCTTCGCAGAGCATTCGCCATATCAGGTTCTGTCTGCCTGTCAGTTTTACCGGGTCATTTATTGGAATTCAAAATCGTCCACAAGTTGTGGATGATTTGGGTCACCCGGCAGTGGTGTCAGTTTCTCTTCATGCAGCGGTGCGAGGAGGGCTTCACCATGGCGCGGGCATCGGGCGATGCCAACGCTTTTGCCAAGGTACTTTCAGCCCTCGGCAAATTCACGCGCCTGGACCATGACGAAGCCATCGGTCCGGACTACTCGCAAATCATTCCACAGCAATTTGAATTGACCACCGACCCTGCGGTGGCTGGATTTGAACGCATCCCCAACGTACAGGAGCGTGTCCGCCTGCTCTTCAAACGCTTCAAGAAGGAAGCGGAAGAGGCGGACGCTGTCGAAGTCGTACAACCACAAGAAACCCAAGAACCCGATACTCATGCTGCTGCACATCAATCGTATTGATTACTGCGAGGCGTACCACCTCGTTTCTACCATCGTGCTCCCCGAAACGGCCTCCGTCCTCCTCCGCGAGCCGATGCCGTGGAAGCGACTCCCGATGGTCGGCCTTGCCACGCTTGAAACCTCGGAGACGGTGGAGAAGGGCGTGCGCAAGCACACGACCAAACTCTCCGCCACGCTCTGCGGTGGTCGCCTGCCTTTGCCCTCGCGCCCGCTGGCCTACCGCCTCACTTGCGTAAACGGCAAGCAGTACCTGCTCGGCACTGCTGACCCGCCGTTCCCGATGACTACGCAGGAGGAGAAGAGGCCGGGGAACGCGGCGGAAACTTCGGCGGTGTCACTTGTGGTTTCCTGGACTTCAACCAATGCTGTTTTAAAATTTCTCTAAACTGCTTTGTCATGGCCTTTGCTTAAAAAGCTTATTTGTCTGTGGCCCTGAAACCACAGTATGCACAGAGCTATATTGCCAATGCCGAGTTGGCCCATTCGGTATATCAATCAAAGCCCATGTTGGCACGTCTGTTCGGGCTGCGCTTTTCCGACAAATCGCGGATAGCCCTCTATGCCACGGGGAATAATGTCAATATGAGCGGTAGCCCGCAGACTGATTCCGGCAACTGGGAAGAAAACATGAAGAAAGAAGGGATGACGAAAATGGCAGAGGCCGGTGCTTTTTACTTTGTGGAAAATCGCAACCGAAATATTCGTTATCAGTCCACGCTCAAAACGGGAATGGACGATGGGGATTTGGAGCGATTCACATCTGCAACGTCGTTTCTTCCGGAAGCAAATTCGTCTTACACTACTTCGTTGGAGAAACGGCGAAACAAGAACACCTATGTAAATTGGAGCAATGGCTTTACTTTTGCTCTGCCTAAAACATACATACGCTTTTCTCCGAGTTTTTCTTATTCTTACGACCGAAGGCATGGGTATTACCGTTCTGCCGAAGGAAACAGGCTGTTGGGCCGTGAAGGGCTGGATTCAATTATCGTTGCAAATGACTGTGGCGAGGACTTTCTCAATCTGCTTTCCACTCAGGACCTTGGACGTACACATAAATGGAGCACAAGCGGAAATGCAGACACAAGAATCAGCCTTAAAGCCTTGCACATGAATACGCTTGGCTTACAGGCGCATTACAAATACAGCCATGAGCGGGGCTATGATATGCAGCACTACAAGCTCCTTGCTGCCGGCGGAACCGCCGATAAGCGCAATCGTTACGACAATCGACCGGGGAGTAGCTATATGTATGGAATCATAGCCGATTATCCTATCATAGATATATCAAGGATGCGTAAAAAGAATAAATTGTATTTTACTTATAGATACACGCAAGAATTCAGTTCTTCGGAGCGTATGCTTTACAGATTGGATAAATTGGGAGATGAATGGATGCCTGATGAAGCCGCCATCGGACTGCTTCCTTCTGCGGCTGATTTATATGAGCATTGTGTCGATTCGCTGAACAGTTACCACCGTACCCACTTTTATAGATGTAATTCAGCAGAATTAAGGTGGTATTACCGAACGGAAAATCTGCAAGTATCAACCCGTCTTCCGCTCAACATCACCTACGAACGCCTGAACGAATGGCGTCCGAAAACAACGCAACCACATATTCGGAAAGAAATATATACATGGCCACAAATCACATTCGAGTTAAAGGGCGTGGAGTTAAACTTCAGTATGCAGCATAAGTCACCGTCACAAACATTAATGCTTGATGTATGCGATGACAGTAATCCTTTGTCTGTCTTCCTTGGTAACCCTTTTTTAAAGTCTTCCTACGAATACTATTGTTCGGTACAGTGGCGTGGATTTAAACAGGAAAAAATGCGTCAATGGAATTTGGGACTCTATCTGCACACTATTGATAATGCCATAGGCGAGTTGCGCCAATTTAATCCACAAAATGGTGGTTATATTTATATACCTTGGAATATAGACGGAAACCGGGGATTGCGAGCTACGGGGATTATAAGCCAATCCGTTGATAAGGAAAAGCATTGGTTTCTTAATATAGGTACCAATGTCAGCCTGAACCGCAGTGTCGATTTCGCCAACACAAATACAACCGCCGATTTTTACAAAAGCATCGTACACAATTTACACGTTTCCCCCAATGCCGGTATTGACTACCGTTATTCTAAGTGGCACGCTTCATTCAAGGCGTCAGCCGATTGGGAACGCCTCACTTCCGCACAAGAAGGATTTGAAACACTCAGTCAAGTGGACTTCCTGTACACTATTAGCCTCAATGCGCCGCTACTGTTTAGCATTGACTTAAATACAGATATGAATCTGTTTATGCGCCGTGGTTATAGTAATCGGGCAATGAATACGGACGAATGGGTGTGGAATGTGAATTTGAGCCGTTGCATTGATAAGCGAAAGGCATGGCTGTTGAAACTATCCGCTCATGATTTGCTCGGCCAGCTCAGTGCCGTACGCAGAACGCTTAACGCACAAGGACGGGTGGAAACCGTAAACAATACGATTACGAGGAACATCATGCTCCATATCATATGGAAGTTTAACAAAAAAGCATCCAAGAAATGAAACGTTTTCGTTAAGCCAGATGAGCAAAGTCGAGTTTACTCGAACTTTGCCATGGCGAGAAAACGTCTGTTGAAAACGAACCCACCAATAAATAAAGGGGATAGTTATGGCAAGGAATACAGTGGAAAAGCGCGGCGACAAGATGCGCGGCAGCGTGGCAGTGGCACTGATGCTTCTGCTCACCATCGGTGCGCTCGCCTATTTCATGCCACGCGAGAGCAAGTTCGGCTACGAGTACGAACTGTATCGCCCGTGGCGCTATGCGCCGCTGATTGCCACGTACGACTTCCCCATCTACAAGACCGCAGAGGAGTTGCAGGCAGAGCGCGACAGCGCGACCAAGAACTTTCTGCCTTTTTTCTGCTGGACGCCCGATGCCGGCAAGAGCCAACTCAAAGCCTTTGAGCAAGCCCGCCGCACAGACGCGCTCAGAAGCGTGCCCCCTGCCTATGCCGTCCACGTGGCGAAACTCCTGAACCAAGTTTATGAGCGCGGCATCGTATCCAACGAGGCCATGACCGAACTCACGCGCCACAAACTCAAGGGCGTGCGCATCATCAGCGGCACGGAGGCGGTGCAGCGCGGAGCGGACGACATCTTCACCACGCGCTCGGCCTACGAATACATCATGTCGGCCGACACCGCGCATTTTGCCCGCGAAATACTCACCCGCTTCAATATCAATTCTTATCTTTCTCCCAATCTTGCCTGCGACACAGCCAAGACCAACGCCGCGTTTAGCGACCTCCTCGCCGCCGTTGCGCCTGCGAGCGGCATGGTGCAGAGCGGGCAGCGCATCATCGACCGGGGCGAAATCGTCAGTCCCGAGCAGTACAAGATATTGCAGTCGTTCGAGCGCGAGAGCAACCGCCGCAGCAGCCCGTCCGAGGGGCTGTGGTCCACGATATTCGGGCAGATGCTCTTCGTGACCCTGCTGAGCCTCGCCTTCGTGGGCTACCTCAAACTCTTCCGCCGCGACTATCTCGCCTCGCCCCACAGCATCTTCCTGATGTTCTGCCTCATCGCCGTGTTCCCGCTGTTGACTTACGCGCTGATGAAGCACATGTTCTACAGCGTCTATATGGTGCCCTATGTCATTGTGCCTATGTTCGTGCGCGTCTTCATGGACTCGCGCACGGCGTTCCTTTCGGCCGTGGTCACCCTCCTGCTTTCGAGCATCGCGCTGCACGCGCCCTATGAGTTCCTCTGCGTGGAGATGATGGGGAGCCTCGTGGCCATCTACGCCCTGCGCGAACTGACGGAGCGCTCGCAACTGATGCGCGTGGCCCTGGCCGTCACCGTGGTGCAGTTGTCCACGATGATGGCGTGCGAATTGGCGCAAGGCATCGACTTCTCCATGCTCGACGTGTCTACATATATATATATTGTCATCGGCGGCGTGCTCCAACTCTTTGCCTACCCCTTGCTCTATCTCATCGAAAAGACCTTCGGCTTCACCTCCGGCGTGACGCTCGTGGAACTTACCAATACCAACAACAGCATTCTGCGCCGCATGTCTAAGGTGGCGCAAGGCACATTTATCCATTCCCTGCAAGTGGCAAACCTCGCGGCAGAGGTGGCCGACAAAATCGGGGCAAAGCCGCAACTCGTGCGTGCCGGCGCACTCTACCACGACATTGGCAAGATGCGCAACCCCGCCTTCTTCACTGAGAACCAGAGCGGCGTGAACCCGCACGACAGTCTTGACGAGGAAAGCAGCGCGCGCATCATCATCAGCCACGTCACCGAGGGGCTGAAGTTGGCCGACAAGTACCACCTGCCTACCGTGATCCGCGACTTCATCAGCACGCACCACGGCAAGGGGCGCACCAAGTATTTCTACATTCGCTGGCAAAACAGCCACGAGGGGCAAACGCCGCCCGATGCCTTCGACTATCCCGGCCCCAATCCCTTCACGCGTGAGCAGGCTATCCTCATGATGTGCGATGCCGTAGAGGCCAGTTCGCGCAGCCTCAAAGAATATTCCGAAGAAAACATCAAGGCGTTGGTCGAGAAAATCATCGACGCGCAAGTGGCCGAGGGCTATTTCCGCCAATGCCCCATCACCTTCCGCGACATCGAAGATGCCAAGAAGGTGCTCACCGACAGCCTTAAAACCATCTACCACACGCGCATCGCCTATCCCGAACTCAAACAGGGCGAAACGCCCGAGCCGCGCCCCCACACCACGCTCTTCGGCACGGGCCTCCACCGCACCTGGCGCAAGTAGGGACAACTTGTCTTGTTCTCTCGTCTACTCGTCTACTTGTTTACTCGTCTACTCGTTTACTTGTTTACTCGTTTACTCGTCTACTAATCACCTCAAACCACCCAATATGAACAACTTAAAACTTTTCGCGCTCCTGCTCTCGCTGGCCATGGTCACCACGGCCGCTGCACAGGAGCGCAAGGACGCGCAAACCCGCTCCTATCCCTACTTCTTCGCCGGCATTCAAGGCGGAGCGCAAACCACCTTTACCAACTACGACGCCACGAAACTCATCACGCCCATAGGCGGCGTCAACGTGGGTGCCATGCTTGCCCCCGCCGTCGGCGCACGCCTCCACGTGAGCGGCATCAACAATAAGGGCGGCTTCCGCTATTCGGGTCAGAAGTACGACTACAACTACGCCGTCACCGACCTCGACCTCATGCTCAACCTCTGCCGCGTCTTCGCCCCGGGCAAGGAAACCCTCATGGACCTCTACCTCATCGGCGGTGCCGGCTTCGGCGTGACGTGGAACAACGACGACTTCAAGCACCTCGCCGCCGCCGCCCTCGCCGACGGCAACCAGCATCTCGGCTGGGACGACCGCCGCTTCGTGCACAACTTCCGCGTGGGCTTGCAACTCGAAGCCAACGTGTCGAAACTCATCGGCATCAACCTCGAAGTAACCGCCAACAACCTGCAAGACCGTTTCAACGCCAAA
>JALEZQ010000023.1 GCA_022772475.1 Bacteroidales bacterium
ATTAATTCCTTTGTTCCGCTTATGCTCTACGGGACTCCATTAAACGCCACTAAATAGCCATTAAAACTGTCATTTTGTCCCGAATGCAGAGAATGTAGAGATTGCATTATCTGCTTTTGGGAAAAATAGACAGAATGTAGGGGCCGCTGCCGGAAACTGTGCGCAAGAAGCGCAAAATTAGCGAGATAATGCAAAGAAAAGCCGATAGAATTTGGATAATCGGAAATTTTGTAGTAATTTTGCAGCCGATTTGCGCTGAGTCTCTGGCGATTGAAGTAGGTAGCGGGCAAGCGGGGCGACAGTCCGGCGAGAAGCAAGCACCGAATAGTAGTGAATACTCTGCGCTGTAACCATTTAATTATCAAACAGAAATGGATTTGATTAAGATTGCCGAAGAGGCATTCGCCGGTGAAAAGAAAGAGTTTCCGGCATTCAAAGCCGGTGATCAGATCACGGTGGCTTATCGTATTAAAGAGGGTAACAAGGAGCGTATCCAGGAGTTCCGTGGCGATGTAATCGCTATTCACGGCAGCGAGGACAAGAAACGCTTCACCGTTCGCAAGATGTCGGGCAACGTGGGTGTAGAACGTATCTTCCCCATCGAGTCGCCGAACATCGACCACATCGAAATCAACAAGTACGGCAAGGTACGTCGTGCCAAGATCTACTACCTCCGTGGTCTCACGGGCAAGAAGGCACGCATCAAGGAGCGCCGTCAGCCCTCGAAGTCGGTGAAGTAATCACGCTTCCCGCCTCCCTATGGGGCCCCTGCGAAGGAGAACCTAAGATAGCGTCCGTCCCCATCAACGGGATGGGCGCTTTCTCATTATTACAGCCCCTGCTTCCCCCTCCATCAACACACTACACTACACCATGAGCAAAGAAAAGGTAATACTCACCGGCGACCGCCCCACCGGCCGCCTCCATATCGGTCATTACGTCGGGTCGCTGCGCCGTCGCGTCGAACTGCAGCAGGCCGCCGACTACAAGCAGATGTTCGTCTTCATCGCCGACGCACAGGCCCTGACCGACAACATCGACAACCCCGAGAAGGTGCGCCAGAACGTCATCGAGGTGGCCCTCGACTATCTGGCCTGCGGCCTCGACCCCGAGAAGGTGACCATCTTTATCCAAAGCCAGATTCCCGAACTCTGCGAACTCTCGTTCTACTTCATGGACCTGGTCAGCGTCAGCCGTCTGCAGCGCAACCCCACCGTCAAGACCGAGATACAGATGCGCGGCTTCGAGGGCAGCATCCCCGTAGGCTTCTTTACCTACCCTATCAGTCAGGCCGCCGACATCACCGCCTTCCGCGCCACCACCGTGCCCGTCGGCGAGGACCAGAAGCCTATGCTCGAGCAGGCCAACGAGATTGTGCGCCGCTTCAACTACATCTACGGTGATACCCTCGTCGAGCCCCAAATCCTCCTGCCCGACAACGCCGCCTGCCTCCGCCTGCCCGGTACCGACGGCAAGGCCAAGATGTCGAAGAGCCTGGGCAACTGCATCTACCTGGCCGAGACGGCCGACGAGGTGCAGAAGAAGGTCATGTCGATGTACACCGACCCGCTCCACGTCCACGTGCAAGACCCCGGACACCTGGAGGGCAACACCGTCTTCACCTATCTCGACGCCTTCTGCCGCCCCGAGCACTTCGAGCGCTATCTGCCCGACTATCCCAACCTCGACGAACTCAAGGCCCACTACACCCGTGGCGGACTGGGCGACATGAAGGTCAAGCGCTTCCTCAACAACATCCTGCAAGAAGAGCTCGAGCCCATTCGCCAGCGTCGCAAGATGTTCGAGAAAGACATCCCCGCCGTCTATGACATGCTGCGCAAGGGCTGCGAAAACGCCCGCGAGGTGGCCGCACAGACCCTGGCCGACGTGCGCCGCGCCATGAAGATAGACTACTTCTCTGACGCCCAGCTCATCGCCGAGCAGGCCGCCCGCTTCGCCGCCGAGCAGTAAGCGCCTGCCGCAGAGCCTTTACGACGTAGCTAACCGCAAAAAAGGAGTGCAGAAAAACACGGGGAAAGTTTCGCCAAATGGAATAATCTTCGTAACTTTGCACCCCGAAGACCGTAGCACCCCGAAGGCGCGGTCGTGGACAAGCCATAAAACAAAAACAAGAATACAAAAATGAAAAGAACATTCCAGCCCCACAACAGGAAGAGAAACAACAAGCATGGTTTCCGTCAGCGCATGCAGACGGCTAATGGCCGCCGCGTACTGGCTGCCCGTCGCGCCAAGGGTCGCAAGAAGCTGACCGTTAGCGACGAGGTTCACGGCAAGAAGTAATTCTCTTTCCGCCCATCCCCCTATCACAGCGGGCAGGACAAGCACACAGTGCCGTCCTGCCCGCTGTGGCGTAGTAGGCCTGTCCCGCCCTGCCGACAGCGGACAAGCAACCCCCCTTGGCGCAGAACCCCCTTGGCGCAGCCGCGGAGGCCGTGCCAAGGGGTTTGTTGTGCTGTGGGGTAGGCGTGCGTCCCTATTTGATATGCTCGCGAATTTTGCCGAGATAGGCCGTGAGCGCCGCCTCATCCTTGCTGTCGATGATGTGGAGCAGTTCCTTCAGTTCGTCGCGAATCTTTCCCACCTGTCCGCCCGTGCGGGGATTGAAGAGGATTTCGCGCAGCAGGCAGTCGTCCTCGCCCAGCACGCCGCGGGCGATGGCCATGTGGCGCTTGAAGGTGGTGCCCGGCGCGTCCTGGTGCTTCATCACGGCGGCGAAGACGAAGGTCGAGACGAAGGGGATGGCCAGCGAGTAGGCCACCGTCTCGTCGTGCTCGTCGAAGGTGTACTCGCAGATGTGCAGGCCCAGACGGGCGTAGAGGTCTTTGAAGAAGATGCGGCCCATGTAGTCGCCCTCGCTGATGATGATGGCGTTTTCGCTCTGCAGGGCGCCGAGGTTGGCAAACGTCGGGCCGAACATGGGGTGGGTGGAGACGTAGCGGTGGCCGCAACCCTCGTAGAACGCCTTCATGCCCGTCTTGACCGAGGCGATGTCGCTCAGGATGCAGTCGGCAGGCAGGTAGGGGATGACCTGGCGGAAGACGTCGAGCGTGTATTTCAGGGTGACGGCGTTGATGACCAGTTCGGGGCGGAACTCGCGCACCTCGTCGAGCGTGGTGAAGCGCTCCGTGTTGTACATGAAGCGCAGGCGCCGCGGGTCGATGTCATAGACCGCCGTGGTGTGGTCGAAACTGAGCAGGTCCACGAAGAACGAGCCCATCTTGCCGGCGCCGAGAATCAGTATTCTCATCTTGTTGTGTGGTGTTAGGGAGAAGAGTAAAAATTGTGGGCGGCCAATGTCTTGCCGCCCACGTTCTTGCCGAATCAGACGGTCTGTTGGGGCCGTCAGTTTTTGTTCATCACCTCTACCTGCTGGCGTACGCTCTCCTCGTGGATGGCCTCGAAGACGGTCTGTACGAACTCTCCCGACATGCCGCAGAGCACGCCCTGTGCGCCGCGTTTGGCCAGGATTTCGGAGTAGCGGTTGGCCTGCACGATGGTCATGCCGTGCTCGCGCTTGTACTGTCCGATCTCGCGGCTGATGCGCATGCGCTTGGCCAGCTGTTCGATGAGGGCGTTGTCAATCTCGTCGATCTGTCGGCGCAGCGTCTCGAGGCTCTCTGTGGTCTGCAGTGTGTCGCGGATGGTCAGTTTGTCCAGGATGAAGTCGAGCACGTCGGGCGTCACCTGCTGCTTGGCATCGCTCCATGCGCAGTCGGGGTTGCAGTGGCTCTCGATGATGAGGCCGTCGAAGCCCAGGTCCATAGCCTGCTGGCAGAGCGGAGCCACCAGTTCGCGTGCGCCGCCGATGTGGCTGGGGTCGCCGAAGATGGGCAGGTTGGGGTAGCGGCGGTGCAGCTCGATGGGGATGTGCCACATGGGCAGGTTGCGGTACAGGCGCTTGTCGTACGACGAGAAGCCGCGGTGGATGACGCCGAGGCGCTTGATGCCTGCGCCGTTGATACGCTCCAGGCCGCCGATCCAGAGTTCGAGGTCAGGGTTGACCGGGTTCTTGACCAGCACGGGCACGTCGGCGCCGCGGAGCGAGTCGGCCAGTTCCTGCATGGCGAAGGGGTTGGCCACGGTACGTGCGCCAATCCAGAGGATGTCCACGCCGGCGCCGAGAGCCGCCTCGACGTGCTTGGGCGTAGCCACCTCGGTAGCCGTCAGCATACCCAGTTCGCTCTTCACGCGCTGGAGCCAGGGCAGACCCTGCACGCCGATACCTTCAAAGCCACCCGGCTTGGTGCGGGGCTTCCAGATGCCCGCGCGGAAGATTTTGATACCTTTCTTGGACAGCTGCGTGGCCGTGTCCATCACTTGTTCTTCGGTCTCGGCCGAGCAGGGGCCGGAGATAATCACGGGGCGCTTCATTTCGATGCCCGGAAATGCGAGGGGGGAGAGTTCGAGAGACATATTCGTGTGTTGTTTTGGTTGTTGTCAATAAGAAAGCAGGGCGGGCTCTCAGGCACATTAGTGGCCGCTCAGGCCCTTTCCGGACCGTGCTCAGGCGAAGACCTGACGTATGCGCTCCAGGGCCTCGGCGATGCGGTCGTCCTTGGCGCAGAGCGAGATACGGATGTAGCGTGCGCCGTTCGAGCCGAAGATGAAGCCCGGCGTGAGGAACACCCGCGCCTCGTGCAGCACGCGCTCCGTCAGTTGCTCCACATTGTCGTACCGGTCGGGGATGCGTCCCCAGAGGAACATGCCCACCTGGTTGCTGTCGTAGCGGCAGCCCAGGGCGTCCATAATCTGCTCAGCCAGGGCGCGGCGGCGCGCATAGACCCGGATGTTGGCCTCCTCGTGCCAAGCCTCGTCGTTGCGCAGCGCCTCGGCCGCCGCCAGCTGTGTGGCGCGGAAGGTGCCCGAGTCGATGTTGCTCTTCACCTTGAGAATCCAGTTGACGAAGGTGGCGTTGCCGATGAGCATACCCACGCGCCAGCCCGGCATGTTGTGGCTCTTGCTCATGGAGTTGAACTCGATGCAGCAGTCCTTGGCCCCCTCCACCTGCATGATGCTCAGACGCTCGCGGTTGAGGATGAAACTGTAGGGGTTGTCGTTGACGATGAGTATGCCGTGGCGCCGGCCGAAATCGACCAGCCGCTCATACGTTTCGCGGCATGCCGGTGCGCCGGTAGGCATGTTGGGATAGTTCGTCCAGAGTATCTTCACGCCGTCCAGCGGCATGGCCTCGAGAGCGTCGAAGTCGGGCTGCCAGCCATTCTCCGGTTTGAGGTCGTAGTGGACCACCTGAGCGCCGAGCAGCGTGGAGAGCGAGGTGTAGGTGGGGTAGCCCGGGTTGGGGACGAGCACCTTCTCGCCCGGGTTGACGAAGGCCAGCGTGGTGTGGAGGATGCCCTCCTTCGAGCCGATGAGCGGCTGAATCTCCGTGGCCGGGTCGAGCGTGACGCCGTACCAGCGCCGGTAGAAGTCGGCCATGGCCTGTCGGAGTTCGGGCCTTCCCGCCGTGGGCTGGTAGCCGTGGCCGTCGGGGCGCTGCGCCTCGCGGATGAGGGTGTCGATGGTGCGCGGCGAGGGCGGCATGTCGGGGCTGCCGATGGCTAACGAGATGATATCGTGGCCTTCGGCATTGAGGCGTGCCACCTCCTTGCCCTTGCGTGAGAAGTAGTATTCCTGTACCGTGTCGAGGCGCTGTGCCGGCGTGATGGCGGGACTATTTGGCTTCATATTCTCCGAGTATTTTCAGTTCTTTGATAAGTGGGCGTACCGCGTCGATGCTCTGGCGATAGCGCATGTAGTCGTCGTAGGTGACGTCGATGTAGAAGAGGTATTGCCATTCGCGGCCGATGATGGGCAGCGACTGAATCTTCGTCAGGTTAATCTTGTAGAACGAGAAGATGGATAGCACCTGCGAGAGCGAGCCCTCCTCGTGGGGCAGGGTGAAGACGATGCTGGCCTTGTTGGTGGTGTGGAGTTCGCGCAGGCGGTCGGCGTTCCATACGTCGCAGAGGGCCAGGAAACGGGTGTAGTTGTGCTTGTTGTCCTCGATGGAGCGCTGCAGGATGCGCATGCCGTAGAGCGGTGCTGCCCCTTCGTGGCAGATGGCGGCGTGTCCGCGCAGGTGTCCGCTGCTGATGGCCTGTGCGGCGCCGGCGGTATCGTCCACCTCGACCACCTTCATCTTGGGGTGGTGCTGCAGAAACTGTCGGCACTGCGCCAGGGCCACGGGGTGGGAGTTGACCTCGACGATGTCGCCCCAGTCCTCGTCCGGCAGGCAGAGCAGGGCGTGCTCGATGTGGAGCTTGTGCTCGCCGATGATGGTCATGCCGCTCTCGCGAAGCAGTTCGTAGTTGTGCAGCAGACTGCCGGCGATGGTGTTCTCGATGGCCATCAGCCCGAGCACCTGGTCGTCCGCCTTCATGGCGGCGAAGAGGTCTTCAAACGTGTTGCAGCAGATGAGGTCCAGCTCCTGCCCGCTGAAGAACTCGTGGGCGGCGATGTCGTGGAACGAGCCGCGTATGCCTTGTATGGCTACTTTCATTCTTTGCTATATCTAAAAAATCCCGCTCCTCGGTGGGGGAAGCGGGATTTCGTTGGTGTGTATTTCTTATGATTTCTGGCATACGCTGTCCCGCTTCGCTTGTCCGGCAAAGTAAAAGTAAGCGTAAAAGTAAAACGAGAAGTTGTGTGCCATGGTCTCTGTTGCTATGGTGTGTCTTTTGTCTTATAGACGTGGCAAAAGTAGCGTATTATTTTCATTCTGCCAACGCCGGGCGCGTTTTTTTGCAGTATAAATTATCTTTTGTCGTCCGCAGGTGCTTGTGCGCTGCCTCGGGGTGCTGCTCCCGTGGCGTGCGGCATGACCTTTTTGACCGCTTTCTTCGCCCCGTCCTCCGAGAGGTCGAGGAGCGTGCCCAGCGGGCAGATGCTGCGGCACCAGGGGTGGGGCATGAACATGCTGAGCACGAGGAAGGCAAGGCCCAGAATGATGACAGCCGGGGCGGCCTTGTCGAGCAGGAAGAAGGAGAAGGGCTCGTAGTCGAGGAGGAAAGCCCCCGTGCCGCACCACAGCAGGATGAGCAGCACCACCAGGACGAGGGTGCGCAGCACACGCATCAGGGCATAGGCGGCCGGTGTGAGGCGCCATTTGCGTACGGGGATGAGCCACATCAGTTCCTGCGCACTGCCGAAGGGGCAGGTCCACAGGCAGTAGTGGTGGGGACGGTGCAGGAAGGGAATGGCGACGGCCACGAGCAGCATCACGACCAGGGGCAGGTGAAGCAAGGGGTCGGTGCCGTTCTCAATCCAGCCGCGCAGCAGGCTCACCGAGAGATACTGTCCGCACCAGAAGCCCAGCACCGCCACGTTGAGCGCCAGCGTCACGAGGCGCAACGGTTTGTTGCCGCGGCCCCACAGCGAACCGACGATGCCGAGCGCCATGACGGCCAGTACGGCCAGCGTGCGACCCCAGCCTATCACCGGCTGGGCGGCGTCGGCGTCGGCGCTGGCGCTGTCGGCGCGTGCAGCCATCGTGGTGTGGATGTGGCTGATGATGCCCGTGCTGGAGAAGGTGGCGCCGCTCACGGCATCGACTTTCTTCGTGGCCAGAGCTTCGGCCGGCGTGCCGACAAACTGCGGGAAGACGCCTGCTGCGGCATCGTCCCACCAGCCCGGGCTCTCGGCGTTGTCGAGAGCGCTGATGGCGCGCAGGGTATCGGCCGTGTCGAAGAAGAGATAGACCGGCGTGGGACCGCAGAAGCCCCTGATGTCCTTGCCGTAAGGCTCGGTGGTGATGATGTAGCCCAGGTCTTCGCCGTCGGCATTGCGCACCGTCCACGCCGCACTGTCGGTGGGGGTGAAGGTGGCGTTGGCAGGCAGGCCAAGTTCGGCCGTCTGCCTGCTGTCCGGCGCAGCATATACCGGCGCATCGCCGTCAGTCTCCGGGGCGCCAAACCGGTGTCCGAACAGTTTTCCGCTGTACATCACCGTACCGGTGAGCAGCAGGAAGACGATGAGGAGCGAGAGGACGTGTTCCAGATGGGTGATAAGGTGTCGCATGCAGAGAAGAGGAGGAGGGCGTTAAGGGTTGTGGAGGAGCGTGCTTGGCCGTCAGCCTTCGCGCAGGAAGTCGAGCGCTTCGTCGATGAGTTGGCGCGAGGCGTGCCGGTCCAGGGCGATGCGACCCACGTCGTGCAGCAGGGTGAAGTTTATCTCGCCGCCTACGTTTTTCTTGTCGTGCTGCATGAGGGCATAGAGGTGGTCGTAGTCGTTGCAGGTGACGTTGGGCGTGCCGTAGTGTTGGCGGATGTACTGCACCGTCTGCCGCATCCGCTCTACGGGGAAGCCGCACAGGGCGGTGCTCAGATAGAGTTCGCAGACGATGCCCCATGCTACGGCATATCCGTGGAGCACGGGCTGCCCCTTCTCCATGGCCAGCGATTCGAGGGCGTGGCCCGTGGTGTGGCCCAGGTTGAGCGCCTTGCGCAGCCCCTGCTCGTGGGGGTCTTGGCGCACGATGTCGCTCTTCGTCTCGATGCTCTCGCCCACCATGTGCTGGAGGCGGGGCAGGTCGGGCCGGGCAATGTCGAAGTTGAGGTGCTCGGCCCACATCGTCTCGTTGCGGAGCAGGGCGTGCTTGAGCATTTCGGCGTAGCCCGAGCAGAGGTTGGGAGCGTCGAGGGTGCGCAGAAACTGTGTGTCGATGATGACGGCGATGCTGTCGCTGAAGGCGCCGATTTCGTTCTTCAGTCCGCAGAAGTTGATGCCCGTCTTGCCGCCGACGGCGGCGTCCACCATCGAGAGCAGCGTCGTGGGAACGTGGATGAAGCGTATGCCGCGCTTGAAGGTGGAGGCAGCGAAACCGCCCAGGTCCGTCACCATGCCGCCGCCGAGGCATACCATCAGGGAGCGGCGCGAGGCTCCGCCTTCCACCAGGGCGCGCCATACGCCGGCCAGCGTGTCGAGCGTCTTGTTGACGTCGGTGGCGCCGATGACGATGTCGGTGGTGTCGCTACCGGGCATACTGTCGCTGACGAGGGGGCGGCATAGGCGGTGTGTGGTCTCGTCGGTGAGGACGAAGCACTTGTCGTGGGCGTTGTTGTGGAGGATGGCCTCAATCTCGGCGTTGATATGGTGTGAGAGGATGATTTGCTGTGGCATGGGGTGGGGGGTTGGTGGGGTGGGGCTTCTTGGGGTCTCTGGCTGTTCTAGCTGTTCTAGATTTTCTAGAATCTCTAGATTTTCTAGAGACTCTAGATTTTCTGCGCGTTACATGCCTTCGTAGGCGATGATGGCTTGGCGATAGACGTCGGGCATCTCGGCCGAGGTCTGCGTCTTGAGGTCGAAGCATACCATCACCGTTGAGCAGCGGCAGACCTCGGCACCTGTCTTCTCGTTGACGGCGCGCTGGGTGAGGGTGAAACTCTTCTGGCCCAGGTGCGATACGCGCGTCTCGATGACGATGGCGTCGCCATAGAAGATAGGCAGGAAGAAGTCGGCCTCGATGTGGGCCACGACGGGGGCTACGCTGACCTTGCGGTAGTCGATGTGAAGGACATTGATAAGGTAGTCCTCCTTGCCCAGGTCGTAGAAGGAGAAGTAGGCGTTGTTATTGACGTGGCCATAGCGGTCCACGTCGTTGAAGCGCATCTGTACGGGCAGTCGGTGGCGGAACGTCTCCGGCTGTTCGGCAGCCGTGGTGTCGGCCGCCTTGTGCTGAGGGGTGTGAGAGTCGTTGTTCATCCGTGGAAGTAGTTTCTGGCAATGGCGGCGAGTCGTTGCCGGTCAATGACGTAGTCCATCGTCACCTCGTCGATGCGGTAGAGGTCGCGCAGGGCATAAATGTCCTCGCTCTCGTCTGTCGGGCGCTGTCCGGCGGCGGCGAACAGGTGGTTGCGTGCGCTGACGATGCGCAGGGCGTCGGTGCAGTAGTCGGCCGTCTGTCCGCTGGTGCGCAGGGCTTCGCGGGCGTAGGCCGCCAGGGCGTCGATGAACGCCTCCGTGTCGGTCGGTGTCGGCATGGTCGTTGCGGGTGAGGGTGGGGGGATGGTGTTGATACGACGGCTGGGGCGAACGTTCGTCGTCTGTCCCGTGTGGGGACTGCCGGCAAAGGTTCGCCCCAGCGTCATGGTCTGTGGGCGTGCGCCGTCATTTGCTGACGGTGGCAGAGCCCGAGCCTATCATCTGCCCGTCGGCAAAGATGTAGGCCGTATATTCTCCGGCGCTGAGGAACTCGTCCACGGGCACATAGACCGTGACTTTCAGTTCTTCGCCCGTGTATTCGCGTGTGATTTGTGCGGAGTAGTCGATCTGCTTGTTCTCGTAGGCGAAGGTGCCGCTCTTGTGCAGCACGTCCTGTCCGGGCTTGAGCATACGGATGTAGAAGGTGCGGTTGCCCGTCTTGGCCGTGACGTTGCGGGCCACGGTGAAGGTGACGGCGAAGCGTGTGATGTCCTTGCTGCGCTTGGCGGGCTTTCCCGTTTTCTTGAGTGCGCTGATGCTGATGCCCGTGGCGTGTAGCTGTGCGGCCACGGCCACCTGTTCCGACAGCTGGTCGTTGCGTTCGGCGATGGTGGTGTTTTCGCGGCGTGTGCGCTCGGCGTCGCTGCGTGCCTCGTCGCGTTCGCGCGTCAGCGTTTCGTTGAGCGTCTGCAGCGAGTCCACTTGCCGGATGTAGTCGCGCAGCACGGCGCGCACCGTTGCCAGTTCGCGTTTGAGGCGCATGATTTCGGCTGCGCTGTTGGTCTTGAGGTCCTGCAGCTCTTTGAGCAGGGCTTCTGCGCGTCGCTGTTCGGCGTCGAGGCGTGCCACGAGCGAGTCGTCGCGGATTTCCTTCTTCATCTCGCCATACTGTGCGGCAAATTCGGCATACTGGTTCTCCATCTCTTTGCGGTCCATCTCGGCCAACTGACGGAGCTCGGCTATTTCCTTGTCTTTTTCCGTCTCGCCACGTTCGCCGCAGCCCGTCAGCGGGCCTGCGAGCGTCAGCATGATGGCGGTGAGGGGGAGGAGGCGAAGCATTTTCATGGTGGGTGGTCTGGCGTAAGTAGGTGGTATGGGTTAGAGGATGTGGAAAGGGGAGGGTGTGTCAAAATGCAAATTTTGACGCGCACTCAAAGGTGCGTCAGAATGGTCAAGATGCAAGGCGCTGAGGAAGAGGGCGCAGGGAGTGTACTGAAGTACATGACCAAGCCCGAAGACGATAGCAACGCAGCAGATTGGCTATTATGACACACCGCCCTGCCGGTGCTTAGTCGAGCACGGTCACCCAGTTGTGCACGTCGGGCTCGATGCCGTACTGAATGTTGCGCAGTTTGGTGTAGAGTTTTGTACTGATGGGGCCCGGCTTGCCGTCCTTGGAGATGACGTAGCTCTTCTTGCTCTCCAGGTCGTCGATGCGGCGGATGGGGCTGATGACGGCTGCCGTGCCGCAGGCGCCGGCTTCCTCGAAGGTCTCCAGTTCCTCTTCCGGAATCTGTCGACACTCTACCTCCAGACCCAGGTCGAGCGCCAGCTGCTGCAGACTGCGGTTGGTGATGGAGGGCAGGATGGACGTTGATTTGGGCGTGATGTACTTGCCGTCCTTGATGCCGAAGAAGTTGGCTGCGCCACATTCGTCGATGTACTTCTTCTCCTTGGCATCGAGGTAAAACTCGCACGAGTAGCCTGCCTCGTGGGCAATGTGGTTGGCGCGGAGCGAAGCGGCGTAGTTGCCGCCCACCTTATAGCGGCCCGTGCCCAGGGGTGCGGCGCGGTCGTACTCGCGGATGATGACGTAGTCGTTTGTGGCGAAGCCGCCCTTGAAGTAGGGGCCGACGGGCGTGACGAAGATGAGGAACATATACTCCTCGGCGGGGTGTACGCCCACCTGTGCGCCGGTGCCGATGAGCAGCGGACGGAGGTAGAGCGAGGCGCCGCTCTCATAGGGCGGGATGAAGCGCTCGTTCAGGCGGATGACCTTCTCGGCCATGGCGCGGAAGAGCTCCGTCGGCACTTCGGGCATCATGATGCCGCGGCAGGTCTGCTGCAGGCGTTCGGCGTTGTCGTCGATGCGGAACAGGCGAATCTTGCCGTCCGGGCAGCGGAAGGCTTTCTGGCCCTCGAAGGCCTCCTGACCGTAGTGGAGGCAGGTGGCGGCCATGTGGATATTGAGTATTTCGGAGGAGGATACTTCTATTTCGCCCCATTTTCCGTTGCGATAAGTACAGCGCACGTTATAGTCTGTGGGCATGTAGCCGAAGGGCAGGTTGGCCCAGTCGATAGATTGTGACATAGTGACAAGTTATGATGTGTGGTTGTTGACGTTATGACAGCACGTTAGCCGCCTGAGGTGTGCGGGCGTGCAGATTGTTCTGCAAAAGTACGCATAATCTGCGATACTTCTCGGCTGTGCCATCGTTAAATTTGTGTAAGCGTCCCGCTTGGCCCGTCTTGGTGGGCCGGCAGGGGAGGGGAGCAGTGCATAACGCAGGGCGCGCACGCCGTCGGTCCAGCGTGTGGTACCGTCGGCGTGCGCGCTTGTGTCGTGCCGGCTACGGTGTGGTGCCGGCGGCAGGTGTGGCTTTAGGCCAGATAAGCCTTGAGGTTCTGCTCGATGCGTGCGGCGATGTCCTCGTCGGCCTGTGCGGCAAAGGTCTCGCCCGTGATGTGCTCGTAGAGTTCGATGTAGCGGTCGGAGATGCTCTTGACAATCTCGTCTGTCATCTCGGGCACCTGCTGTCCCTCCTTGCCCTGGAAGCCGTTGTCCATGAGCCATTCGCGGACAAACTCCTTCGAGAGCTGGCGCTGAGGCTCGCCGGCCTCGAAACGCTCCTGATAGCCCTCGGCGTAGAAGTAGCGGCTGGAGTCGGGCGTATGGATTTCATCCATGAGGTAGATGGTGCCGTCGTGCTTGCCAAACTCATACTTCGTGTCCACCAGGATCAGGCCGCGCTCGGCGGCAATCTCCGTGCCGCGGGCGAAAAGGGCCAGGGCATACTTCTCGAGCGTGGCATACTCTTCGGGCGTGGCCAGGCCGCGCTGCAGAATCTCCTCCTTGGAGATGTCGGCGTCGTGCTCGCCATATTCGGCCTTGGTCGTGGGGGTGATGATGGGCTGGGGGAAGCGTTCGTTCTCGCGCATGCCTTCGGGCAGACGCACGCCGCATATTTCGCGCACGCCGCTCTTATAGGCGCGCCAGGCGCTGCCGCAGAGGTAGCCGCGGACAATCATCTCAAGGGGGAAACCCTGGCACATCACGCCGACGGTCACCATGGGGTCGGGCGTGGCCAGTTTCCAGTTGGGGCAGATGTCGGTCGTGGCGTCCAGGAATTTGGCCGCAATCTGGTTGAGCACCTGGCCCTTGAAGGGGATGCCTTTGGGCAGGATGACGTCGAAGGCGGAGATACGGTCCGTGGCCACCATGGCCAGGCGGTCGCCCAGGTCATAGACGTCGCGCACTTTGCCGTGATAGACGCTCTGCTGTCCGGGCAGTTGGAAGTCGGTTTGCGTTAATGCTTTCATGGGAATATGTGTGTGTTGTTGATGTCGGGTGGAATGTGTGCGAACTGCGGCCCTATTGAGCAGCCTGCTGTCCGTCGGTCTGTTCCTGCTCTTGTTCCTGCGCTTGTTCCTGCGCTTTGGCGCGCCGGCTTTCCGCCTCGTAGGCTTCGACGATGCGCGTGACGAGGCGGTGGCGCACGATGTCGCGCTTGTCGGTCTCGATGAAGGCAATGCCCTCGACGTTCTTGAGGATGCGCATGGCTTCGATGAGGCCCGAGCGCTCGCGTGCCGGCAGGTCGATCTGCGTGCGGTCGCCCGTAACAATCATCTTGGTGTTGCGGCCCATGCGGGTGAGGAACATCTTGATCTGCGCCGTCGTCGTGTTTTGCGCCTCGTCCAGGATGACCACGGCGTCGTTGAGCGTGCGGCCGCGCATGAAGGCCAGCGGGGCAATCTGGATGACGTGGTTGTCGATGTGCTCCTGCAGTTTGGCCGCCGGTATCATCTCCTCGAGTGCATCGTAGAGCGGCTGCAGGTACGGGTCAATCTTGTCCTTCATGTCGCCCGGCAGGAATCCCAGTTTTTCGCCCGCCTCGACGGCCGGCCGGCACAGGACGATTTTCTTCACCGTCTTGTCCTTGAGGGCGCGCACCGCCAGGGCGATGGCCGTATAGGTCTTTCCCGAGCCCGCCGGGCCTACGGCAAAGACCATGTCGCGCCGGCGGAAGGCCTCGACGATGCGCTGCTGGTTTTCGCTGCGTGCGGTGACGGGCTTGCCGCTGGTGGTATAGACGATGACGCCCGGCGTACCCTCGTCGTGGCGTCCGGGATGCTTGATGATGCCGAGGATGTCTTCCTCGGTGAGCACGTTGTGGCGGGCGCAGTGGTGCTCGAGTGCGGTAAAGAGCGTCTCGAAGTGTCCAATCTCCTCCTCGTCACCCATGACCTTGACCACGTTGTCGCGCCCGATGATGCGCAGTTTGGGACAGAGGGCGCGCAGCATGCGCAGGTTGGCGTTGCCGGGGCCGAAGAATACGGCGGGGTCGGCTTGTTCCAGGATGAGATGCTTTTCGGTCATAGGCAGGTGGGGCCGCCGGGGCGCTGTCGGCCCACGGCGCTGTGGAGTCTTTCAATTTGTTCGCTGCAAAATTACGTAATAAGAATGAAAGTATCGCGGTTTTTCGTACTTTTGTAAGCCCGTTGCCGCCAATACCGCCGGCTACTGTTCCACGCGTCGGCGTCCGGCGTCATGCCCTCTTTATAATAGCCCCCTCCTTCTGCCGAAATATCGATCACCCGCTCCGCTCTCATGACCCCACTGTTCAATCCCTTCCGCGTTTATGCCAAGGCCATCGTGGCCGGCCTGCTGCTCGCCATCCTCGTGGTGCGCTGTGGCTGCCGTTCGTGCAGCGTCACCTCCGAGACGCCGCGCCCCGTCAATGCCACCGATACCATCCTGCTCCACGCCGCCCGCGTCGATCGCATGATGGCGCAGCCCCGCAAGGCCGTCGTCCTGACCAACGCCGACGGCACGCCCGTCAAAAACCGCATACGCGGCGTGGGCGACTGCAAGACCGCCTTCCCCGACATGAACGACGTGCAGCTGCCCACCGCCATGCGTCTGGGGGTCTCCAGTCTGGCCGACCGCGACGACGCCCATAACCACCAGGGGAAATGGGTCTATATCGACGACAACCCGCTCTATCACGTGCAGCGCCTGTCCCACTCCATCCCCTACCTCGTGCCGCGCGCCCAGCGCCTGCTCAACGAGATAGCGCGCAGTTTTACCGACTCACTGCAGCGTAAGGGTCTGCCTTTCTACAAACTCATCGTCACCTCGGCCACGCGCACCGAGAAGGACGTCACGCGCCTGCGCCGCGTCAATGTCAACGCCTCGGAGAACAGTTGCCACCGCTTCGGCACCACCTTCGACATCTGCTACAACAGTTACTACCGCGTCTTCGACCCCGAGGACGGCAGCAAACGCCAGGTGTGGGACGGCCGCCTGAAGGACGTCCTGGCCGAGGTGCTGCGCGACCTGCGCGAGCGCGGCTACTGCTACGTGCGCTACGAATATCGCCAAAGTTGCTTCCACATCACCGCGCGCTGACGGACGAGTGTGCAATGCACTCTTTAACGTCCGTTAACCTCGAGAATGCCCGCCAAACCCACCGCCCGTCCCCGCGGCCGCAAATAACGCAAGCATGGCGCGCTCGATTTTGACAGTTTGGCGCATATGGCGGGTTCTTTCTGCTGTTATTAGTTAATTGTTCTGAATTTTCGCCTTTTCTTACCCGAAACAGGCCCTCTTCGTTCGTTCGCAGGGTATGCGTTTGGGGCGACACTGTAAGCGTTACAGGATTTTCTGTCGCCCAAACAGGATTTTCTGTCGCCCAATCTGTGGCGGCCGATTGCGCTTTTCGCCCGTCGCCGTGCTTTTGCCCTTCTATTTGTGCCGCCGCGGCCGTTCACGTTGTGGGGGGAAAAACTCACGTTTTCTCACATGTGTGCAATAATTTTAGATATTGCTGTCCGGTAAAGTTCTGCGGACCGGAGGATGGCTGAAGGCCATCCCAAACCCGACGAAGGCGGGTTTGCCTGTAGCCCGGGGCAAGCGACCGTAGGGAGCGACACCCCGGGTAACGCGGCGAACCCTCCTCGCGCTGTAAGTGCAAAAGCACTAAAAGGGGGCAGCGCCCCCGGTGGGCGATGGTTCAAAGGGCACATATCCGCTTAGCGAGGGCGTTGCCCTCTACTATGGCTTTTGCACTTACAGCGCGTGGATCGCTCGGGCGGCCCTACCCAGGGTGTCGCTCCCTTCGGTCGCTTACCCTGGGCGACAAGCTCTCCCTCCTGCGGAGGGCGAGGGATGGCCTTCAGCCCTCCACATCGCCGCTAAGAGGCTTGTCGCAATGAAATCGCCTTTGGTATAGTACATAGAGTCGGTTTACCGGACAGCAATATTTTTCTTTTGCCAAGAAACGGTCATCCACGTCGGTTCAGCCAGCGGCGCACCGGCAGGTCGTACCATCGCCATACGGCGTAGGCCAGCGCCGGCAATAGGAAAAAGAGCGCCAGGCTCACCGGCCATACGTCCGCCAGTGTGTAATTGTTCTGCCAAATCCACGCGAAGTAGAGGTAGAGCACGGGGTAGTGGATGGCGTAGAGCGGGTAGGATATTTGGCCCACCATGTCGCACAGGCGCGTGCTCACTGCATCGGTCGTGCGTCCCACGGCCCCCATGCACACCACGGCCGGAAAGAGCAGCGTCACGCACGCCATCTCGTAGAGGCCGTTGAGCCAGGGCATCTTCTCGCCCCCCACATGCGGCACCGCCATGAAGACCACCAATAGCGCCGCGCACAGCCAGAAGGCACCGCGTATCGGTCGGAGCCCCTGCACCGCCGGCAGCACGCGCGCCAGTATCTGCCCCATGGTGAAGGGGAACGTCACGCGCAGCAGTCCCATCCACCATCCGCCGTCGGCTGCCGTCCAGCCCACGCCCATCGTCCCCGTCCGGCCCACCACGAGCCATGCCAGCACCGCGCCGCTCACTGCCGCCAGCAGCACTAGATAGCGCAGGCGCAGCCGCCGCAGACACAGCACATAGCCCACGTTGGCCACATACTCGAAGAAGAGCGACCACGTCGGGCCGTTCAGCGGAAACATCTCGCCGTTGCCGCGCACCTCGGACGGCATACCCGGCAGGCAGGGCAGCATAAGCAGTGCCATCAGCAGCGAGAGCACCATCTGCCCGGCACCTACGCCCTGTCCCGCCCATGTCACCGCGCCCTGAAGCACGAAGGTCAGCAGACCGACGACGGCCCCCGCCACCACCATGGGGTGCAGGCGGATCAGGCGGCGGCGGACGAAAGCCCCTACGGAGAGCGTACGGCGGCGGTCGTCATAGGCGTAGGCCACGACGAAGCCGGAGAGGACAAAGAAGAAATCGACCGCCAGATGGCCGTGGTTGCACATCTGGTCGAAAGCCGAGGTGGTCCAAGCCTCGAAGAGATGGTAGGTCAGGACGATGAGCGCCGCCACGCCGCGCAGACCGTCCAGCAGGGCGAAATGAGGTTTGGTCAGGGAAGAGGAAGTCATGACAAGAGAGTATGTTTGGTTGATGTGTTGGAGATGGAGAAGGGTAGGGCGGTCCCCCTTCATCTTATATAGGTATAGATGTCGCCCTATATATATTATATGTGTATGTCGGCCGCTATGTGCAAGTGTTCGCGTCAGTGCGCGCCATCCGCCTTCGTCCCCTGCGCCGCGTGCCATTCCGCCAGCGCCTGGCGCATGGCCGCCTTACCCGTGCGCACAATGCGCCCCGCGCGGTCGTAGTCGAACTCGCCAAAGCGGTTGATGGGGATGTTGACGCAGATGTCCGGCGGGAGGAGGCGCAGGCTGCGTTCCGCATTCTTTTGGATCATGATGGAGAATGTCGTCGATAGCAGCGAGTAGTAGTTGCTATCCACCTCCTTCGGCTCGGGCAGCAGTTTCTGCCATATCGACGAGCCCGCCGCCTTGAGGCGCTGTCGTGCGCGGCGGCGAATGTGGTCGTAGGTAGGGTCGAGCGGCGCGTTCACGTTCACCGCCACCAGCAGGTCGTCCTCGTGGCGGCATACGCGGTCCAGCGGCAGCGGGTTGACAATGCCGCCGTCGATGAGCACCGCCCCTTCGCGGTGAACAGGGCGCAGAAACGAGGGCACCGAGATGGACGCCCGAACGGCGTTGAGCAGACTGCCGTGAGTGAAATCCACCTCGCGGCCCATCGTCAGGTCCGTTGCCACAGCGCAAAACGGCAGCCGCAGGTCCTCAATGTTCACGTCGGGCACGATGCGCCCCAGAGCCTCCATCACGCGGCTGCCCTTGACCACATGGTTCATCGACAGCGAGAAATCGACCAGTGCGAACACCTGCTTGCGGTCCAGGCCCACCAGCCATTCCTTCACCTCCTTCAATTTGCCTGCCGCATACATGCCGCCGATGAGCGCCCCCATCGACGTGCCCGCCACCGACGTGATGTCGTAGCCCGCCTGTTCCAGCGCCTCGATGGCGCCGATATGGGCGAAACCCCGTGCGCCGCCGCTCGACAGCACCAGAGCCACCCGCTTTCTGTCTTTCTTTTCCATGAATTGCAAGAGAGGTTTGCACGTGCAAAGGTAGCAGAAAATCCGCAAATCAACCCCTTTATAGCCCACGCCACAAAGAATCCGGCCTCGGCGTGCCCCGTGTTTCATAAAAATTGGCCACCTTTGTAACAAAACAACTATGTCCACACTCCCCCAATCCCCCGACTCCCAAGGCGTATCCCCCGTCGTGGTGTCCCCCGTCCCCGCCGCCTTTCCCCGTGCCCTTCCCCGTGCCCTTGCCGCCGCGGGTTCCGATGCCATGGCCGTTGTCGTCTGCCACGAAGGCCGCCTGACGTGCCACCTTGACGGTAGCGCCGTCGTTGTCGCCGCCGGGCAGTGGCTCGTCAGTCTGCCGCCATCTGCCATTGCCGATGTCCGTGCCGATGCCGGCAGCCGCGGCGTGCTTGTGGCCATTGCAGCCACAGCGTGGCAGACTCTCGTGGCCGACGAGGACCGCCGCCCGCATTTTCGCCATCTTGCCACCGCCCTTCGCCCCCCGTCCCCCGCTCCCCTCGGCGCCCTCCCCGCCGACCGCGTGCAGGCCCTCCTGCGCCTTGTTGAAGTCTGCGAGACGTCAGCATCCGCCGCCCCCTCGCCGGGCACCTCTGACCCTTGGCGTCCCCTTGCCCTCAGCCATCTTGCCGCCGCCCTGGTCGCGCAGACCCTCGACCTGCTCGCCGCCGCCCATCCCCTCGCGGTCGCAGCCGCCCCTTCCCCTTTGCCTTCCTCTTCCCATTATGAAGCGGCCTACCGCCGTTTTGTCGAGGCCATCCGCCGTCAGGACGGCCGCCTGCAGCCCATGGCCTTCTACGTTGAGCAGACCGGCATGAGCGTCAAGCAACTCAATGCCGCCACCACCCGCATGGTCGGCCTCACCGCCTATTCCTGCGTACAGCAACTTACGGCACAGTGCGCCGCCGCCGTCCTCGCCGCCACCGATGCCCCCATCGCCGACATCGTCGTCCGCCTGGGCTACAGTTCGCCCACCTTCTTCACCCGCTTCTTCCGCGAGAACATGGGCTGCACCCCCACCGCCTGGCGCAAGCAGCAGGCATTGGCAACGCCCGGCGCAATGTAGGCCGGCCATAACCCGGCCACAAACCCGGCCATACCCCGCTGCTGCATGGATATTTTTGCTCAAAGATGCGCGATTTGTGCCGAGATTTTCCTAACTTTGCACGCGTCCAAGGGCAGAAAGTGCTGCCGACGGGCGTCAGCGCGCGTCGGTGGGGCACCACTGGCCGAGGAAGAATACAGAAAAGCATTATACCATAATAGTTATGAGTGAACAACTTAGAAAAGTAAAAGACCTCGTCGAGCGTCGCCAGAAGGCCCGCTTAGGCGGCGGTGAGAAAGCCATCGAGAAGCAGCACGCCAAAGGCAAGGCCACGGCCCGCGAACGCATCGACCTGCTCCTTGACAAGGGCTCGTTCGAAGAAATGGATATGTTCAAGCTCCACCGTTGCCACGACTTCGGCATGGAGAAGAAGCACTTCTACGGCGACGGCGTGGTGTGCGGTTCGGGTACCATCAACGGCCGTCTGGTCTATGTCTTTGCCCAGGACTTCACCGTCAATGGCGGTTCGCTGTCCGAGACCATGGCCGAGAAGATTTGCAAGGTCATGGACCAGTCCATGAAGATGGGCGCCCCCTGCATCGGCCTTAACGACTCCGGCGGCGCCCGCATCCAGGAAGGCGTCAACGCCCTGGCCGGCTTCGGCAATATCTTCCAGCGCAACATCGAGGCCAGCGGCGTCGTGCCCCAGATTTCGGGCATCTGCGGTCCCTGTGCCGGCGGTGCCGTCTATTCGCCCGCCCTTACCGACTTCGTCGTCATGCTCGAGGGCGTCAGCTACATGTTCCTCACCGGTCCGAAGGTGGTCAAGACCGTCACGGGTGAAGACGTGACCCAGGAAGACCTCGGCGGCGCCGGCGTCCACTCCACCAAGAGCGGCGTCTGCCACTTCACCGCCAAGACCGAGGAAGAGTTTGCCGGCCTCATCCGTCGCCTCCTCTCCTATATCCCCCAGAACAACATGGAGCGTGCACCCCGCGTGGCTTGCACCGACCCCATCGACCGCAAGGAGGACAGCCTCAACGAGATTATCCCCGACAACCCCAACATGGCCTACGACATGTACAAGGTCATCGGCGCCACCGTCGATAACGGCGAGTTCCTTGAGGTGCAGCGCGACTTTGCCCGCAACATCATCATCGGCTTTGCCCGCTTCAACGGTCAGAGCGTAGGTATCGTGGCCAACCAGCCCAGCGTCTATGCCGGCGTGCTCGACTGCAATGCTTCGCGCAAGGCCGCCCGCTTCGTCCGCTTCTGCGACTGCTTCAACATCCCCATCGTCTCCTTTGTGGACGTCCCCGGCTTCCTCCCCGGCACCGGTCAGGAGTATAACGCCGTCATCGACCACGGCGCCAAGTTGCTCTACGCCTACGGCGAAGCCACCGTGCCCAAGGTCACCGTCACCCTGCGCAAGAGCTACGGCGGCTCCCACATCGTGATGGGCTGCAAACAGCTCAAGGCCGACCTCAACTACGCTTGGCCCAGCGCCGAAATCGCTGTTATGGGTGCCAGCGGCGCCGTGGCCATCCTCTCGGCCAAGGAAGCCAAGGACCAGGCCGACCCCAAGGCCTTCCTCGCCGCCAAGGAGAAGGAGTATAACGACCTCTTCACCAACCCCTACAAGGCTGCCGAGTACGGCTACATCGACGACGTCATCGAGCCCCGCAACACCCGCTTCCGCGTATGCCGCGCCCTGGCCCAGCTCGAGAACAAGCGCGAGACACGTCCCGCCAAGAAGCACGGCAACATCCCCCTCTAAACCCACTGCCCAAGATGAAGAATTTCCAATATACCATCGACGGACACACCCTCCACATCAAGCTCGACGAACGCAAGGGTACTATCGCCAACATCCTTGTGGACGGACAGCACCCCGAGGTCAGCCCCGAAGAGATGCCCGCCTATGCCGCAGCCATCTCGCTGGCCCTCCTGGCCTACGACGTGGAGATTGTCCATGACGACGAGCCCGGCGTCATCACCCTCGCCGGCGGCGCCTCCGACTGGGGACAGCCCGTACAGCTCATGACGCAGAACATGGGATAACCCTTTCAAACTTTCCCCCGAACAACCAATCACAATGAAGCAATACAAATATACCATCAATGGCACGCAGTATGACGTGACCATCAATAGCATCCAGGGTCAGCAGGCCAAGGTAGAAGTGAACGGCATCCCCTTCGTGGTCGAGATGCACGGCTCGTCCTTGGTTGAGGACGACCTGCCTACCCATGCAGCCGCCGATGCCGCTTCTGCTCCCGCTCCCGCCGCAGCCCCCGCCGCAGCCCCTGCCGCCGCTGCTCCTGCCGCCGGTCCCGGTGCCGGCACGCCCGTCAAGGCACCTCTGCCCGGCGTCGTGGCTAAGGTACTCGTGGCTCAGGGCCAGGCCGTCAAGAAGGGCGACACCGTCGTGGTGCTCGAAGCCATGAAGATGGAAAACAATATCACCGCCGAAAACGACGGTACCGTCAGCGGCATCTGCGTCGCCCCCGGCGACAGCGTCATGGAGGGTGCCACCCTCGTCACCATCGC
>JALEZQ010000036.1 GCA_022772475.1 Bacteroidales bacterium
CCCTTCAGGCGCTATCACATTCAATCCTCCAATCCGCCCCCCTCTCTGAAAAATCTGTAGTACCCACGCGAAATTTTTCAAAACGCAACTGCATGACATGTAAAATAATAACGGTTGATGAGCGTTGAAGTTGGGTTAGTATTTTCTAAACGTCAGGCGGGCGGCGTCGCTCTGGAGCACGAGGCGGTCGGACGAGAGGCTGACGATGCGCATGCGGCCCGTGGCGGCGAAGCCGAAGGGCGCGAGGTCGGCCGGCGTGGCGGGCTCGTCGTAGGGACTGAGGAAGACGCGGTCGAGGACGAGCGAGTCGCCACGAACGGCGAACGACGCCAGATAGGTGTCGGCCAGGTCGAGGCGGCGCAGGCGCAGCGTGGAGCGGTGGATGGTATAGTAGATGCCGTCGGCATTCGTGGCGGCGGTAGCGCCGTCCGGCAGGCTCTGCCAGCACAGGAGCTGCCAGTTGCCGCCGAGGTCGCCGTTGTTATCCTCCTTGGTGCACGACGTGAAGGCCGCCGTGAGGAGGAGCAGTAGGGGGAGAAGCAGGTGTTTCATCATCGTGTTATCCGAAGAAGTGGGGTGGGGGACGTAGGAAGAAGGAGGCGTCGCCGGCTCAGAACAGATGGCCCGTGCGGCGGATGGTGAGCATGGCGCCCGTATTTTCGCCCATGAGCGTGCCGCCCGTATAACCGAAGGAGAGGCCGAACTGCCACAGACGCCGGTGGCTCAGCGGCAGGTCGTAGCCCGCCTCCAGCAGGAGCGAACGGGCATAGGCCGGCGTGGTGAGCGGCTGAGCATACGTGCCGAGCGAGCGCAGATGGCTCATCTTGACGCGGTAGTGCCAGCGGGCGGCGGGGCTGCCGCTGAAGGCCAGGTGGTGCGCCGTGACGCGGTTGTGGTGGAAGGTGAGGGTGCCGTCGCGATTGTAGATGGGCGAGAGCAACAGGGGGTTGCCCATGGCCTGTCCCCAGTGGGCCCAGCCCACGTAGATGCCGTGGTTGTAGTAGTTGTCGCGGCCGCTGATCTGCTCGCCGTAGTTGGGCGTGGCGTCGTGGTAGATGCCGCCGGACTGGTCCGTGGTGTGCAGGTATTCATAGACAATGGCGTCGGCGATGGGGTTGCGCGGCAGGTTGACTTCTACGCCCCAAAGCATGTCCTTCCAGCCATAGTCGAGAAACATCTGCGACTCGTCCTCAAAGAAGTGTTCGGCATAAGCCTTGATGGCCCACGTCGGGCGCTGCCACGTCAGCATGAAGTGCCAACTGCCCACCTGGTTGCCCGACTTGCCCGAGAAGCCGCCGTCGGTGTCGTCGCTGCCGCCGGGGACGAAGGCGTGGATGAAGTCGGACAGGCCGTGGCCGGGCTTGACGTGCGAGGTGTCGAAGGTGGGGTCGTCGGCGCGGCCCTGCACGTTCCATGCCTCGCCGCCAAACTGGGCATACATTTCCAGTCCGCCCGTGAACATCAGGGGGAAGCGGTCAGCGCGGCCGACGCGCAGGAAGCCCGCCTTGCTGTGGTAGAGCACGTGGCGCGCGTGGAAGCCCTCGGGGCCCGTCTGCTCCTCCTGCCAGTTGCCGTCGGTCATCATGCCGTAGGCCAGGTGGCCCTTGACGGCCAGCCACTCGTGCGTGCCCGGGATGGCCGTGAACAGCGGTACGGCCAGACGCACCTGCGGCACAGGGCGCGCGTTGCCGCTGTAGGTCAGACCGCCCGACGAGAGCGCGGCGTTCTTCAACTCCATGGGGCGCTCCTTGCTGCCCACGGAGAGGCGCCAGCAGCCGTAGTCGATGTCGGCATAGAGCTGCTGAATCCAAAACGTCGCGTCATGGTGCGAGCCCACGGCGATGTCGGCGCCGTAGCCCAGGCGCCAGCGACGCAGGCTGTCGGCCGCCGTGGAACGGGCGAGGGCGGCGCGGGTGTAGGACGAGTGGGCGCGCTCAGAAAGCATGCCCTGCCCGCCGCTGCTGAGGTAGAACGGCGCGAAGCGGCCGTTGCTGACCGTCGTGCCGCGCTCAAAGACGTATGTGGCGTCGGAGAAAAGCCGCGGCGTCTGTGCTGCGACGGGCATAAGGCCCGGCCAGAGCAGGAAGAGAAGGGGAAGGAGGCGTTTCATGCAAACTATGGTGGGGTGGAGTACGGGAGGGAGGAGAGAGGCAAAACAAAAGGCTTCCCCTCCACAAGAGGTGAGAGTCCTCGGGGAGTGGGGGAAGCCTTGTTTAGATAGTGTGGTTGTCGGCGCAGCCGCTGTCAGCGGTGGCCGTACATTTTCTCGTAATAGTCCTGATAGTCGTCGCCGCTGACGGCCTCAACCCAGGCGCGGTTTTCCAGGTTCCAGCGGATGGTCTTGACGATGCCCTCTTCGAACGGCGTCTCGGGATACCAGCCCAGGTCGGCCTTGATCTTCGACGGGTCGATGCCGTAGCGCTGGTCGTGGCCCAGACGGTCCTTGACGAAGGTGATGAGGTCGTCGTTGATCCAGCTGATGTCAATCTGGCCGTCGGCCGTGCGCACCTGCTTCTTGAGCAGACTGCGCCACTCGGGCTTCTCCTCCATCAGACTGTGGATGGTGCGGATGATGGTCTTGACAATCTGGATATTCTGGCGCTCGTTGTGCCCGCCGACGTTGTAGATGCTGCCGTCAGCACCCTGACGGACGACCATGTCGATGGCCTTGCAGTGGTCCTCGACGTAGAGCCAGTCGCGGATGTTCTCGCCCTTGCCATAGACGGGGAGTTTCTTGCCTTCAAGGATATTGTTGATGATGAGCGGGATGAGTTTTTCAGGAAACTGGTAGGGCCCGTAGTTGTTTGAGCATCGTGTGATGCTGACGGGCATGTGGAAGGTGTCGTGGTAGGCGCAGACGAAGTGGTCGGCCGAGGTCTTCGATGCCGAGTAGGGCGAGTGGGGGCATAGCGGCGTCTGCTCGGTGAAGTAGCCCTCGGCACCGAGCGAGCCATAGACCTCGTCAGTCGAGACCTGGTGGAAGCGCACGCCGTTGCGCCATGTGGGGTAGCCCTGGGCGTCGCGTCCCGTCACCCATGCGGCGCGTGCGGCGTCGAGGAGGTTCTGCGTGCCCAGGATGTTGGTCTTGAGGAAGAGCTGCGGATTTTCGATGCTGCGGTCCACGTGGCTCTCGGCGGCGAAATTGACCACGACGTCGAAGCGGTATTCGCTGAAGAGGCGGTCGATGAGGGCACGGTCGCAGATGTCGCCCTTGACGAAGAAGCAGCGGTCGTTGTCGATGTCCTTGGCGATGGTGCCGAGGTAGCCCGCATAGGTGAGGAGGTCGAGCACCACGACGCGGACGTCGTCGTGCTTGGCCAGGATGTACTTCAGATAGTTTGCGCCGATAAAGCCGGCGGCTCCGGTCACTAAGTAGTTCTTCATAATGAGGGTTTGGAAGATAGGCAGGCACGGCATGGCGGGTGAGGGCCAAGGTGGGACGTGCCCGTATCGTGGGTGATAGGCAGAGGCTGGAGGAAGCGGCCCGGAGGGCGTGGTTGCCGCGGCCCCCGGGATAGCACAGCCTTATATTGAGCAAAAGTAATAGAAACTTTTTGTTGCGCAAAATCCGCGGCCAAAAAACATGATATGCGGGCGAAAGTGCGGGGGCAGAGCAACTTCGGGTCTGGTTGGATGTCGGCACCCCAGCTGTACCCCATCCACACCGCCTTGTATCCTCCCTTTACAACAAGGGAGCCATGTATAGAGGCAGATAGATGAAGCCATCCTTTACCTGAACGTCGGCTGTATGCAAAATTGTAGGCGTGGTGATGTACTCTCCAAACTTATTCATGCACTTCGTTAGGGAAGAGAGACGGTAGTTTGTGCCGCTTTTGACCTCGATGGGGCGAATGTTGTGGCGGCTGGTCACTTTGCTCTTCTGGAGCAGGAAGTCAATTTCCATCCGTTGCTCGGCATCTGTTGACGACTTGCTGTAGAAAAACAAACGGTTGCCGCTGGCAGTCAGCATCTGGGCCACGATGTTCTCTATGAGCATACCCTCGTTGACCTCCAGCTTCCCAAAGAGTAGTTTCTGGTAAACCTCAGACGAGACGATGCCCTTCTCGTCGAACGCATGGCTGATCAGCAAGCCCGTGTCGTTCAGATAGCATTTCAAAGTGGTGCGGTCTTCGTTTATCTTAAGCCCGATGTTTGGCTCGGTGGAATTGTAGCAGAAATTAACCACTCTCGCATCTTTCAGCCAGAAGAATGCGTCGTCCCAATCGCGGTATTTCGCCCCCGGTTTAAGAGCAGAAAGACGAAACTTCTTTTCGTGCCTGGACAGTTGGGGAGGAATCTGGTCGAAGATGGACGCCACCTTGTCGGCTATCTCGCCGGCATAATGGAAAATGTCGTTGCGGTAGATGGTTAGCACGTCGCGCTTGGCAGCATCTACGGCATCAAAGTCTTTTGTCTCGACATACTTCCTGACAGCTTGTGGCATACCGCCAACGATCATGTAGAGGCGGAACGCATCCATCGCCTGACGATGGAAGGCCTGCCCCATCGGTTTCCGCTCGGCATACATTTTCCGTATCAGGTCCATCAGCATGTCGTTTCCCGTGGCCCAAAGAAACTCTTCAAAGTCCATCGGATACATCTGCACAGCACGCTCTTCCGAAGGGAGTACGATGCCTTGCGTGTTTTTCTTGATGCTTACCAAGGAGCCCGTTTCGATATAGTCGTATCGGCCATCAGCCACCAGAAACTTGATGGCCGCTCTCGCCCTGGGGCACAACTGTATCTCGTCGAGGATGATGAGCGATTTGCGCTCATGGAGTCTCACCTTGTAGTGCTGACTCAGATAGAGAAACAGCGTGTCAAGGTCTTCCAGATAGAGGTCGAACCAGTCTTTGACCAACTGGGATGTTTTGTTGAAGTCGATGAGAATGTAAGATTCATACTCGTGCTTGGCAAACTGCTCCACGATGTAACTCTTCCCGATGCGACGCGCTCCCTCCACGAGTAGCGCCACCTCACCGCTCCTTTTCTCCTTCCAGTCAAGGAGTTGCCGGTATATTTTACGCTTCATGATGGTACTGCTCGCACCTTTTTGAGATTTCTGACTATCCATATTCTACACCTTTTTGAGGTTTTTGTTGAGGCAAAGATACACCTTTTTGAGATTTTTGGCGGCTTCGGAATACACCTTTTTTAGATTTTTGGGGGCGTATGCAAACGCCTCCCGGCCGGAAGGTTGGCAGGGAGGCGTGGTAGAAGAGTGGGTGTAGCGGCGTATCAGCCTTCGGCCTCAGAAGTCGATGTCCAAGCGGAAGTCGTCGGCCGATTTGTGGTATTCGTCCAGCACCTTCTCGTCGGCGGGGTTGAGCCGGTCGCCGGCGGGTTCTGTTTCGTTGAAGTAGGTCGAGGTGTGTGTGCTGCCGTAGGTGCTGCTGGCCGGTGCGTGGTCGTTGGCGTAGTCGGCGGCATCGACGAGGGCGTTGATGAATTTGTTGAAATCTTCGCGGTAGAGGAAGATTTTGTGCTTCTCGAAGACGGGGCGTAGGTCGTCCCCGCCATCTTTGACGCGCTTGCTCTCGGTGAGGGAGAGGTAAAGCTCTTTGCGTCGGTCCTGCTTGACGTCAATGTAGTAGATGCGCTTGCCCGCCTTGACGGTTTTAGAGTAAAGGATGTCGTTCTCCTGTCTTTCCAAGTTCTCGTTCGTCATAATCATAACAGTTTAGGAGGTTACGGCTGCTTTCGCAAGGCGCAGGCCATTGGCGTGACGGGCTTGGGGTGGGGGTGCCCGCATGGCTGCATAACCTGCGGATGGCAAAAGCCACCAGAATGGGCACGGGTTTGCGCTCGCGCTATGGAATGCTCTCTCTGGTCTTGTAGGACCATTTGCTTACAAAATTGTGCATTTTTTGCCGAACGGCCAAAAAAACAGGGCGCGAATTTACAGCGGCCGCGCGTTTTTTTGTACTTTTGCAGACGATAACCTGAAGGAGTTCACATTCATCTTATGATTAACAGAGAATTAATTAGGCTTAAAGTCGTCCAGCTGGTCTATGCAAATTACAAGAATGAGGGCAAGACCGTGGATGTTGCGATGCAAGAACTGATGTTCAGTTTGGCCAAGTCTTACGAACTGTATAAATACCTGCTCACGCTGCTCGTGGCCCTGCGCGATTATGCTGCACGCAAGGACGAGAGTAGCCGCAACCGTGCCCAACGGCTGGGTACCTCGATTCATGGTTTGACGCCCGACAGCCGCTTTGCCGACAATGCGCTGCTGCACCAGCTGGCTGTCAACCAGACGCTGGCAGACTATGTAGAGAAGGAAAAGAAGCCCTGGCCCGAGGAAGACGGCTTTGTCAAGAAACTCTACGACCAGATGGTAGAGAGCGATATCTTCGCCATGTACATGACGAAGGAAGACTTCTCCTACGAGGCCGACCGCGAAGTGGTCCGCAAGTTGTACAAGACCTTTGTGTGCCACTGCGATGACCTCGACGCCATGCTCGAGGACCACAGCCTCTACTGGAACGACGACAAGGAGATTGTCGATTCGTTCGTGCTCAAGACCATCAAGCGCTTCCATGCCGACTCCGCCGCCGACCAGCCCCTGCTCCCGCAGTTTGCCAGCGACGACGACCGTCAGTTTGCCGAAACACTCTTCACCCGGACCCTCAAGCAGCATGACGAACTTCAGGAACTGGTGCGCGCCAACTGCCGCAATTGGAAACTGGAGCGTATGCCCTTCATGGACGTCATCATCGCCGAGATAGCCATCTGCGAACTGCTCAACTTCCCCACCATCCCCCTGAGCGTCACCATCAACGAGTATCTCGACATCGCCAAGGTCTATAGCACGCCGCGCAGCGCCTCGTTCCTCAACGGTCTGCTTGACCACGTGGCGCGCCAGCTCTTTGCAGAGGGCCGCACCATGAAGCGTGCCGAAGAGCGTCCAAAGAAGGTCGAGGTCGAGGCCGAGGTTGCAGAAGCCGAAAAGCCCCGCCGCCGCAAAATAAGCCGCCCCGTAGGCAACGTGCCCGGCAAACCCGCACCCGCCGGCGATGAGGCTGAAGCGGAATAAAGCCATAGCCCGCACCGCAGGCCATACCCGCACCGCAGGCCATAGCCCGCATTTCAAGAAACAATTAAATAATACATAACACTACTTACACTCCCACACATGTTGAACACACTCTTTGCTATGCTGGAAGCCCCCGCCGCTCCTGCGGCTGAGGGACAGGCAGAAGCCCCAAGCATGATGCCCACCCTGATTATGATGGTGGTGCTCTTCGCCATCATCTACTTCTTTATGATCCGTCCGCAGAACAAGAAGCAGAAGGAGATTCAGAAGTTTCGCAACAGCCTGCAGGTAGGTCAGGACATCGTGACCATCGGCGGCATCCACGGCACTATCCGCTCTATCGACGAGGCCTCGAACACCGTGATGCTTGAGGTGGCCACCGGCGTGAAAATCAAGTTTGAGCGCAGCGCCATCCTGCCCGCCGGCAGCCCCGTGCAGCAGCAGTAATTCCATTTCATCACAGACCGTCTGTCGCCGGCGAAGGCGTGTGGCCCACACCGCCCTGCCGCCCCGGCAGACGGTCTGCCTGTTGTTTTAACCCCTTACCGCCGGCAGAGCCATGAATGACGTCAGACAAATGGTCCGCGACCTGTGGCAACGCATGTGGAGCCCGCAGTCGCTGGTGTTCCTCTTCTTCCTTGTGCTCTCCACCGCCTTTTGGTTCCTGCTCACCCTCAACGAGGTCACCGAGCACGACGTGGAGGTAAAGGTGGATTGGAGCGAAGTGCCCCGCGGCAAGGTGCTCACCAGCGACGTCCCCGCCACGCTGCAGGTTACCCTGCGCGACCGCGGCTTCGCCCTGCTCAACGTGATGTACGGCGACCAGCGGCCCACCGTCCGCGTGCCCGCCGGCGCCTTTGAAGGGCGCGAGGGTCATGTGCGCCTCATGGTGGCCGACCTGGTCAAGAGCCTCCGCGCCCAACTGCCCGCCACCACCACCATCACCGCCCACAAGCCCGACACCCTCGACTTCTTCTACAACAGCGGGCGCTCGCGCCGCGTCGCCGTCCGTCTGGCCTCGCCCATCGTCCCCGCCGCCGGCTTCTCCGTGGTCAGCACGCGTTTCGTCCCCGACAGCGTCACGATATGGGGCGCCTCGGCCGTGCTCGACACCCTGCGCTACGTCACCCTGCCCGCAACCGACCTCCACGGCGCCAGCACGCCGGCCGACACCCTGCTTCCCGTCAACGCCATCAAGGGCGCCCGCATACAGCCCGCCCGGGTCCGCATACAGACCCGCACCGAGCGCTTGGTGGAGAAGAAGGTGCGCGTCGATGTGGTGGGAGAAAACTTCCCCGCCGGCGTCCGGCTGCGCACCTTCCCCGCACAGGTGGAAGTAAGTTGTCAGGTGGCCATGTCCGACTACCGCCGCACCAATGCCCAGCAGTTTCGCGTCACCGTCGATTACCACCATCTGGGCGACATCAGCGGCAACCGCTGCCGCGTGACACTCCAGCGCGCCCCCGCCAATGCCCGCTTTGCCCGCCTCAGCACAAACGAAGTGGAATATGTCCTCGAACTCAGCGAACAGTAAGCCGGTGAACCGGCCGAAGGCCATATCGCAGGCCATGCCGCACACCATGCCGCACACCATCGGCATCACCGGCGGCATAGGCAGCGGCAAGAGCCACGTGTGCCGCCGCCTCATCGCCATGGGCTATCCCGTCTTCTTCTGCGACGACGAGGCCAAGGCCATCATCCGCACCGATGCCGACGTGCGCCGCGACCTCACCGCCCTCGTCGGCCCCGCCGTCTATGACGCCGAGGGCCGCCTCGACAAAGCCGTCCTCGCCGCCTACCTCTGCGGCGGGTGCGAGCAGGCCGCCCGCGTCGATGCCATCGTCCACCCCCGCGTGGCCGAGCGTTTCCGGCAGTGGGCCGAGCAGCAGACCGCCCCGCTGGCCTTTATGGAGTGTGCCCTGCTCTTCGAGAGCGGCTTCGACCGCCTCGTCGGCCGCACCGCCGCCGTCGTCGCCGACGAGGAGGTCCGCCTACAGCGCGTCATGCAGCGCGACGGCGTCAGCGCCGAGAAAGCCCGCGCATGGATGGCCCTGCAGTGGCCGGAGGCGAAGAAGACAGACAAAGCCGACTACCTTATCCACAACAACGGCGACGACAGCCGGCTGATGGCCGACGTCCAAGCCATGATAGACCAAGTAACAAAACCACAAGAAACACCCCACCCCCAACCATGAAAGATGTAATTTTAGCCATCGCCGGCAAGCCCGGACTTTATCGCCTCGTATCGCGAGGCCGCAACATGCTCATCGTAGAAAGCATCGACGCCGCCAAAAAGCGTATGCCCGCCGGCGACCGCGACCGCGTCACCTCGCTCAACGACGTGTCCATGTACACCGACGACGAAGACGTCGCCCTCATGGAGGTCTTCCAGAACATATATAATACGTGGGAAGGCAAGGCCGTCGATATCGACATCAAGCACGCCAACAAGGAGCAACTGGCCGACTTCATGGCCCGTGCCCTGCCCAACTACGACCGCGACCGCGTCTATCCCACGGACATGAAGAAACTGGCCCAGTGGTACAACATCCTGGTGAACAACGGCTATACCTCCTTCGTCGAAGAAGAAACCGAGGCTGAGGCTGAGGCTGCCGCCGAAGGCGAAGGCCATGCCGACGCCGCCGAAAACGCCGCCGAATGATGGACGCACAGCCGACGCCCGCAGCTGCCACGCCCGCAGCCGTCGTTCCCGACACGCTCGTCCTCGTCGATGCCGCCTACATCGACCGCGTCGTCTTTGAGATGACGGTCTATATGGAGCGCGTTCTGGAGCGCCGCATTCCTAAGGCCGACCTGGCCGAGTGGCTCACCTGCGTGGCCCTCGACGGCGGACTGCGCCCGGGCGACAACCACGTCGAGGTCTATTTCGTCCACGACGGCGCCCACGCCACGCTGGCCAACTTCCAGCCCGACGACATGGAGAAGGACATCAACGGAAAAGCCTTCCAAACAGAGCATGGCGAGTTTGTCATGGCTGCATGCCCCACGATGGACAAGATTTCCACCGCCGCCATTCTGCGCGAACTCACGCAGAGCGCCCTGCAGAAAGACGGCGTGCAGCGCATCGTCGTCGTAGCCGAGCCCGACACCGCCGCCGCCGACCTGCGGCAGCTCTGTCGCGACGCCCACGGCAAGGACGTCACCCTCATCACGATGGAGGAGACCGGCGGCCGAGGCTTCGGATGGGAAAATCTGGGCTTCTCCGTCATGGCCGCTCTCCATATCCGCGCCGACGAACTGCGCTGACGTCCGGCTCGCCCTCCCTTCTTCATCCCCCTCACCCCCAATCCTCATGACACTCTATCCCAAACTCATCCACGATGCCCTGGCCACCGTGCGCTACCCCGGCAACGGCAAGAACCTTGTCGAGGCCGAGATGGTCGAGGACGACCTGCGCATCGACGGCATGGCGGTATCCTTCTCCATCCTCTTCGACAAGCAGCCCGACCCCTTCATGAAGTCGGTCCTCAAGGCCGCCGAGGCCGCCATCCACGCCTACGTCAGCCCCGACGTGCAGGTGACGGTGCAGGCCAAGTTTCGCCGCCAACTGCCCCCCGAGCCGCCCAAGATGCTGCCTCAGGTGAAGAACATCATCGCTGTCAGCTCGGGCAAGGGCGGTGTGGGCAAGAGCACCGTCGCCGCCAACCTGGCCGTCGCCCTGGCCCGCAGCGGCTATAAGGTGGGCCTGCTCGACGCCGACATCTTCGGTCCCTCCGTGCCCAAGATGTTCCACCTCGAGAGCGAGAACATCTTCTGCGAGGAGCGCGACGGCCGTCAGATACTCCTCCCCGCCCTCAAGTATGGCGTGAAGATTCTCTCCATCGGCTTCTTCGTCAACCCCACCACCGCCACCCTCTGGCGCGGCGGCATGGCCTGCAATGCCCTCAAGCAGCTCATCGCCGATGCCGACTGGGGCGAACTGGACTACTTCATCCTCGACACCCCGCCGGGCACGAGCGACATCCACCTGACGCTCCTTCAGACCCTCGGCCTCACCGGCGCCGTCATCGTCTCCACACCACAGGCTGTGGCCCTGGCCGACGCCCGCAAGGGCATCGACATGTACCTCAACGACAAGGTCAACGTGCCCATCCTCGGACTGGTAGAGAACATGGCGTGGTTCACCCCCGCCGAGCTCCCCGACAACCGCTACTACATCTTCGGCCGCGGCGGCGTGGAGCGCCTGGCACAGGAGATGGACCTGCCCCTGCTCGGGCAGATACCCCTCGTTCAGAGCATCTGCGAGAGCGGCGACGAAGGCGAGCCCGTGGCTGCCACCGACGGTACCGCCACCTCCCTGGCCTTCGCCTCCCTGGCCCGTGCCGTCGTCGAGGCCACCGAGCGCCGCAACCGCGACCTGCCGCCCACCGAGGCCGTCGCCATGAATGGCGGCGCCCACTGACGGCACGCCACGGAGAACATCCATAGAGAATGAACAACGCTTTCACAGCGCCCGGACTGCAAGCAAGCAGTTCGGGCGCTGTCTGTGTCTATGTGTGTCTGTGCGTGTCTATGTGTATGAACTGTGTGCTAACTGTGCGTATGAACTGTGTGCGAACTGTGCGTATGAACTTTGTGCGAACTGTGTGCGAAGCAGACCCTGCAATTTGTGGCCGGCACAGCCAGCGTATATCAAAACTTTGGCGTACATTTGCCGATGTGCCCTCCTGTGGTGAGGCACAAGCCTATTACGAACTCTACCTTACATCTACCATGTTTTCCCCTTCCTTTCTCCGTCGCCGTGCCAGCCGTCTGTGGCTGACGTGGCTCTGTGCCCTTTTCGCCATCGCCGCTCAGGCCGGCGATGCCCTGCGCACAGGTACCATCTACCACATTGTACAGCAAACCTCCGGGCTGGCGCTGACCACCGGCAGTGAGGCCACGCGCAACACGCCCGTCACGCTGGCCACCGAGAGCGCCGCCGATGCGGGGCAAGACTGGACCCTCGTGCCCATCGACGAGGCCGACGGCGTCTATGCCCTCTACAGCGTCTCGGCCCAGCTCGCCGCCGACATGGCGCTGGAGAGCACGAACAAGGTGCTCCTGCTCTGGACCTATCAGAGCAGCAACGCCAACCAGCGCTTCCACATCCAGGCCGTCGATGCCGAGGCCGGCACCTACCGCCTGCTCAAGGCCGGCAGCGAAAACTATGCCCTCAATGCCGACGGCAGCAACCTGAAGATGACCACCGACGCCACGTCGGACGGCTCGGTGTTTGCCTTCGTGGCGCAGGATAAGTCGCTCAGCCTCCCCATTCCCGGCGCCCACTACCTGCTGCGCCACGTCAGCACGGACCGCGTCCTCTCCAACCGCAACAGCGACGAGGCCGGAAAACTGATCTACGCCGATGCCTACGAGGCCGACAACTACGGTCAGGTGTGGACCCTTAATGCCGCTTCGACGGCGGGCACCTTCGTCATCACCAACACCCACTACAACCTCTCCATCGACGCCGGCCTCAACGGCAACAAGAAACCCCTGCAGTGGGGCACGAACGCCGGCAACGTCAACCAGGTGGCCACCTTCTATGCCGTCGATGGCGAGGACGGCCTCTTCCGCATTGGCTACACCTACAACGGCAGTACCTATTATATAAAGGCCGCCGCCGACGGCAGCACCGCCATGACCACGACAGCCGGCGACGACACGCGCTTCCGCCTGGAGGGCACGACGGCCCCGCCGCCCCCCGTGCTCAACGACTGGGAAAACCAGACCTTCTTTGAGCAGAACAAGGAGAAGGGCCACGCGTGGTACATGCCCTATGCTTCGACCCAAGCCTTACGGGCCGATGCCGACCGCTATGCCAAGCCCTGGCTCGCGACGGCCAGCGACCGCGTGCTGTCGCTCAACGGCCTGTGGCGCCTGAAATACGTCGATTCGCCCTCTGCCCGTCCGGGCGAGGCCGACTTCTGGGCCGACGGCGCCGACGTCTCCGCCTGGGACACCATCAGCGTGCCCTCGTGCCTGGAGATGAAGGGCTACGGCAAGCCCCTCTACATCAATGTCAACTACGCCTTTGACGACGCGCCGCCCGCCATCAACATGCGCAGCGGTCTGACCAACAGCGTGGCCTCCTACCGCCGCACCTTCGACCTGCCCGAGGCCTGGGGCGACAAGCGCATTTTCCTCCATTTCGACGGCATCTACAGCGCCGCCTACGTCTGGGTCAACGGCCAGTATGTGGGCTACACCCAGGGCTCGAACAACGATGCCGAGTTTGACGTCACTGAGGCCGTCCGCCCGGGCACGAACAATGTCAGCGTGCAGGTGTTCCGCTGGTGCGACGGCTCGTATCTCGAGGGCCAGGACATGTGGCACATGAGCGGCATCCACCGCGACGTCTATCTCTTCGCCACGCCGCGCACCTATGTCCGCGACCACTATATCACCAGCAGTCTTGAGGCCACGGCCTACACCCGCGGCACGATGAACGTCCACCTGACCATCGACAACCGCGACGGCGGTGCCGTGAGCAAGCGTTTCGCCGCCACCCTCATCGCCCCCGACGGCAGCGAGGTGGCCCGCCGCGAGGGCACGGCGGCCTTTGCCGAGGGGCAGGCCGAGGCCGAGGTCGATTTGACCTTCGACGGCCTCTTCGGTCTCCAACTCTGGAGCGCCGAGCACCCCAACCTTTACACCGTCGAGGTGGCGCAGCTCGATGCCGAGGGCAACGAAGAGCAAGCCTTCGCCACGAAGTATGGCTTCCGCCACGTCGAGATAAAGAGCGGCAAGGTCTATGTCAACGGCAAGGCCATCCTCTTCAAGGGCGTCAACACGCAGGACACGCACCCCGTCCTGGGCCGCAGCATCGACGTGCCCACCATGCTCCGCGACATCGTCATGATGAAGCAGGCCAACGTCAACACCGTCCGCACCAGCCACTATCCCCGTCAGGCCAAGATGTATGCCATGTTCGACTACTACGGCATCTACTGCATGGACGAGGCCGACGTGGAGTGTCACTACAACTGGGAGCACTTCGGCTCGTCGGGCATCACCTTCCAGGCCTCGTGGACACCGCAGTTTGTTGACCGCACCACGCGCATGGTGCTCCGCGACCGCAATTTCCCCTCCATCATCTTCTGGAGCCTCGGCAACGAGAGCAACTCGGGCCTGAATTTCCACAAGTCGTACGACGCCACCCGCGCCCTCGACAACCGCATCATCCACTACGAAGGCGCCACCCGCGCCGGCGACACCCCCACCGACCTCTACAGCGTGATGTACCCCAACATCGACAATGTGGTCAAGGTTAAGGCCAACAGCAACTCGCGCACGCAGCCCTTCTTCATGTGCGAGTATGCCCACGCCATGGGCAACGCCGTCGGCAACCTGCAGGAGTATTGGGACGCCATCGAGAGCAGTTCGCTGGGCATCGGCGGCTGCATCTGGGACTGGGTAGATCAGTCCATCTACGACGCCGCCGACATACGCAGCGGCAACCTCACCACCAACGGCTTCAACCGCTACATGAGCGGCTACGACTACGGTGGCCCCCACCAGTTCAACTTTGTCAACAACGGCCTCATCACCGCCGACCGCGCATGGACCGCCAAACTCACCGAGGTGAAGAAGGTCTATCAGTATGTCAAGTTCGGCACCTACTATACGGCCTACAAGAAGGTCAGCATCAAGAACGCCTATGCCTTCACCAACCTCAACGCCTTCACCCTGCGCTACAGCGTGCTGCGTGATGGCGAAGTGGTGGAAGAGGGCGTAGCCCCCCTTGAGAATCATGCCCCCGGCAACTCCCGCACCGTCAACATTCCCTTCACTACCGTGCCCGAGGGCGGCAGCGAATACCTGCTCAACCTCTCGCTCTGTCTCAACGACGCCACGCCGTGGGCCGAAGCCGGCTACCCCGTAGCCACCGCCCAATATACCCTGCAGAAGCGCAGCACCACGCTGCCCGCCGTCGCCAAGGCCAATACGCCCCTGACGCTCGACGAGAAGACCAGCGGCGTCACCATCAGCAACGACAACATCACGATGAAGTTCACCACCAAGGGCGTCGTCACCTCGTGGGTGGCCAACGGCACCCAGCTCACCGTGCCCTCGTCCGGCGGTCCCGAGTATGCCAACTTCCGCTGGGTGGAGAACGACTCGCCCACCGACCCCTACTACGGCTCCTCCTACGCCACGGGCAACGGCATCTCCGACCGCACGGCCACCTTCGCCCTCGCTGACGACGGCAGCCGCGCCACCGTCACCGTCGAGGCCCAGGGCACACGCTGCGCCTATACCCTGACCTACACTATCTACGACCTCGGCATCGTCGATGTGAAGTGCGTCTTCCGCCCGCAGAACAACGACCTGCGCCGCATCGGCCTGGCCATGCAGATGCCCGGCACCTACGACGATGTCACCTACTATGCCAACGGTCCCTGGGCCAACTACGTGGACCGCAAGACGGGTTCCTATCTCGGCCTTTACAGCACCACCGTCACCGACATGTTCGAGCCGCTGAGCAGTCCGCAGTCGTGCGGCAACCGCGAAGGTCTGCGCTACCTCATCCTGACCAACCCCGCCGATGGCTCCGGTTATCGCATCGACACGCAGGGCAACGTGGCCTTCTCGCTCCTGCCCTACGACGATGCCGCCCTGCTCCAGGCACGCCATCCGTGGAACCTCAGCGCCGCCGATGCCGCCTCGCGCCGCGTCTATGCCCACTTCGACTACATGCAGAAGGGCCTCGGCAACGGATCCTGCGGCCAGCAGACCGGTACGCTGAGCGCCTACAAGTGCCCGTCGTCCGGCTCCTACACCTACACCCTGCGCTTCACGCCGCTGGGCGGCATCGCCACCGGCGTTACGCCGCAGACGGCAGCGCCCGCCCTCAGCGTCCGTGCCGCAGACGGACAGGTATGTGTTGAAGGCGACATCGCCGCCGGCACCACCGCCACCCTCATCGACCTCGGCGGCAGCACCATGCAGCACGCCACGGCCACGACAGCCACCCGCAGCCTGAGCCTTTCGGCCCACGGCCTGCCCCGCGGCGCCTACCTCGTCGTCGTGCGTCAGGGCAGCAGCGTCCGCACCTACAAGGTGATGCGCTGAACGCCGGAAGGTGCCCGCCGGAAGGTGCCGTCAATGGATAGCACCTTCCGGTAGCCCCCTTCCACCGCCCGTATCTTGCCAAAAATCGCCCCGTTTTGGGTGCTGACAGCACTTCAAACGCGCTCTCTTGGTTAAGAAACTTTAGGATTAATTAAGACTGTATTAACATTTCGCGCGGCAGACGCGGGCACAAAACCAACAACCCCGGGAAGCCGAAACACGACTTGGGCGATAGAAAATACGACTTGGGCGACCGAAAAAACGGTCGCCCAAGTCGTATTAGGCCGAAAAGGTACGAAAAAAGGGGCTCAAGGGCCCCCTATCTCTGCTTCTATTGCAAAGATACAACGTCAGCGCGCGAAATCCAAATCTTAATTAACCTCTCTTTACATTCCGCCTCTGAGGGGTGAGTGTGAAGAGAAGTTAATTTTCTGTGATTGCTGTCCGGCAAATCGTTGTAACTATTCAGCGAATGCTTCCCTTCCCCTACAGACGGTCAAGAACTGCTGTGGGTGCACATAAACGCTTGTTGGCCAACGAAAAAAGTGTAAAATAACTTGGTGTTTCTCTTGCGTAGGTTGGAGTTTTTTTGTACCTT
>JALEZQ010000069.1 GCA_022772475.1 Bacteroidales bacterium
GCCCGGCATGGTGGATATTTCCCAGCTTTCACCGATGTGTGGGCCGGCAGGTGGCAACTGCTTGAAGGCGGCGATTTTTTGACCGCCCCACATGGTGGTCTTGAGGATTGGAGAGAACTTGAGCGGGTACAATGGACTAAAATAAAAGTTGAGGGAAAGATTTAGGGAGACGGGGCAAAACTATTGATTGTCTGACCGTCATGCTGGACGCATTAAATAGTTGGTACACGTCTCTGCGACCTAACTTTGCCGGTCCAGTTGCGTCAGGGCATAGGTGTAGGCGCCGACGGCCGTGGCTTTGGATGCTCCCATGCGCGAGATGGCAATGCCGATACGCTTTTCGGGGTCGTACTCCACCTCCTCGTCGGTGCCATATATATTTATGCGGCGTACGTTGCCTTTGGCGAATCGGGCGAAGTCGTCCTCGTCGTCGAGGTTATAAACCTTCATCTGCAGGCGGTTCAGTGTTTCGCCCGCCATGGTATGTATCTGTCCGCGGAGCGTCTCGAGCAGGGTGGGCATGAAGTAGCGTGCTGCCGCCGTCATGCCGCCGCCGATGACGATGAGGCCGTCAATGAGGGTGGCCGCGGTGAGGATGGCTTCGCCCGCAATCTCGCCCATGGTGGCAAACGCTTTGCGGGCCGCATCGACGTCACCCGGACGTAGGCCCTCGGCCACTTCAAAGATGTCTTTCGGCTCCAGACCGTGGGCCGGATTGCCCGACACCTCGCCATATACGCGCTTGACGGCACGGATGGCCACGCCGTCTTCGACGATGACGTCGCTGCGGCGTTTGTGGGGCAGACAGAACGTCTCGACGCACGAGTTGTCGCCGCGGTTTAACCGCCCGCCGATGACCGTGCCGATTCCGAAGCCCGTGCCCAGCGTGTAGCCGATGAGGTTGTGGTAGCGCTTGCTGCTTCCCGCCGCGCTGAGCCGCTCATTGATTTCCGGCAGTACGCCCCCTAACGCTTCGCCGTAGGCAAAGAGGTCGCCGTCGTTGTTGATGAATACGGGAATATGGAAGTGGCGCTCCAGATAGGGGCCGAGGGCCACGCCATCGCGGAAGGAGGGGAAGTTGGGCAGGTAGCCGCCGATGATGCCGTGAGGATAGTCGGCAGGGCCGGGGAAGGCGAAACTGATGGCCGCTGGCGTGGCCTTTATTTGGTTCACGACCATCTCGAAACCCAGAACGATGGTGCGCAAGCACAGGTCCAGGTTGTCGGCATTGGCGGGCAGCGTGATGGGCGTGCCCAGATAGTCCTCGCCCAGCATGGCGCCAAACACCATGTTGGTGCCGCCGGCGTCAAGGGTGAGCACGATGCGCGAGTCGTTGCGATATTTGTTCATAGCGGGAAAAGGTGAGAGTGTGGGGGAGCATCTGTCAATCTGCCCAAACTGACGATTAATGGCGATCGGGCGTGGCAGGACAGGTTTGCATGCGTATGTTGTCTGCAAAGGTAATGCAAGCGCAAGAAATACGGGGCATGATTTGATGCTTTTTCTCAGTCTGCCTCGGGGTGTGCTTCTCATTGAGGGGGGGGGCGCATGATGGTGTGGTACGCAGTGTGCAATCACGCCTTTCACAATCGTTAACCTCGAGAGTGGCCGCGAAACTAACCTCCTGCCTGCACGGTCGAAAATAACGCAAGCATGGCGCACTTAGTTTGGGTTGGTTTCTGTCAAAATCAGAGCCGACGCCTGCACTTTAGTTAATTCTCTTGAAATTATGGTGCTCCGAGCCCCAAAACGGCCCCTTTCGGTTGGTCAAAGGGCAGGCGTTTGGGCGGTCACTGTTTGGGCGAGAGAAATTTCTGTCGCCCAAACAGGATTTTCTGTCGCCCAAACCGTGCGGGTCAAATGCGATTTCCGCTCGTTGCAACGCTTTTCCGCTTCTATTTGCTCGGCAGGCACTGTTCACGTTTTTGGCCATAAAACTCACGTTTTTGACATGGTGTGCAATAATTTGGCCACGTCCTCCGCGCCCGCCTTTTTTCATGTTGACGGGGTGACGCCGGGTAATACGTAGAATGTGGAAAAGAATTTGATAAACGTTATACGTAAATCAAAAATTCGCATTACCTTTGTCCTTGCAAAGCATACCCCTTCCTTCGATGTTTTACTCGTAAAGCCTGACCAACATGCAGGACCAAACCCCTTCTTCCCCTCTTCTCCCTACGCGCGGCGGGCGCCGTCAGGGTGCAGGCCGCCCCAAGGGCGACAGCCAATTGTTCGCCTTTCGTGCCGGTGGCGAACTGGCGCAGTATATTAATATGCACGACAACAAGAGCCAGTTTGTGGTCAACTGTATTGAAACGGTGCGGCGTCAGGAGGCATCGGGCGATGATGCCGCGGCTCTGCGCAGCGTGGGGCGCGCTATTCCCGCCACGCGGCTCAGCAGCGTGCACCTGCCGTTGTTTGACGTGCGTGTGGTGGCCGGTTTCCCCATCCCCTTAGACAGCGATGAGGCGGCGCAGCGCATAGACCTGCTCAAGATGCTGTGCCCCAATCCTGAAGCCACCTATCTCATTCGCGTGGAGGGAGAGTCGATGCGCGATGCCGACATCCATACGGGCGACATCCTTGTGGTGGACAAGAGCAACCGCCAGCCCACGCCGCGTCAGGTGGCCATGTGCGAACTGGACGGCGAATATACGGTGAAGTATGTGGAAAAAACCTCAGAGGGCTTTCGTCTCATCCCCGCCAATACCGACTATCCCGCCATCGAAGTGGGGCCGGGTAACCGTTTTTCCGTATGGGGCGTCGTGACGTACGTCATCCACAGTCCGCGCCACTGACCCTCACCCTTCACCTTGGTATAATACGTCCCCCATGTATGCCCTTGTAGATTGCAACAGTTTCTTCTGCTCGGTCGAGAAAGTGTTTCATCCCGGCCTGGAAGGTGTGCCCGTATGCGTGCTCTCGTCGGGCGACGGGTGTATTGTGGCCCTCACGCCCGAGGCCAAGGCGTTGGGACTGCGCCGCGGCGACCCCTTGTTTCGCGTGCAGCACATCGTGCGTGCCGGTGGCGTGCGGGTCTTCTCGGGCAACATGGTGCTCTATGCCGCCATGTCCCGACGGGTGATGCAGGTGCTGCGCCGCCATATCGGCGCTGTCGAGACCTACAGCATCGACGAGAGTTTCTGCGACCTGCGCGGCCTTGGCAGCGGCGAGGCACTGGTGCACTTCATGCACCGGGTGGTGGATGACGTGAAGCGCTGTACCGACATTCCTGTCAGCGCCGGCATTGCCCCCACCAAGACGTTGGCCAAGATGGCCAGCAAATTTGCCAAGCAGTATAAGGGCTACCGCTCGGTGTGCCTCATCGACAGCGAGGAGAAGCGGCTGCGAGCGCTGTCGCTCTTTCCCCTTGACGACGTGTGGGGCATCGGGCCGCGCACCTATGCGGCGCTCCGTGCCGGCGGGATGGACACCGCCCTCGACTTTGCCCGGCAGAGCGGGCGCTGGGTGCGCAGCCGTTTCGCCCTGCCTGTCTATCGCACTTGGCTCGAACTGCAGGGCCATCCCTGCATCGACACCTCCGAGGTGGCGCGGCGCGGCCAGATATGCCGCAGCCGCTCGTTTGGGCAGATGGTCAACGATGTGGAGCACCTGAGCGAGGCGGTGGCCCGTTTTGCCACGGGCTGTGCCTGTTCGTTGCGGTCCGAGGGCAGCGTGGCCGGCAGCGTCACGGTGTTTGTGTCGAGCAACGTCTATCGCACAGACCTCGCGCAGCACCAGCAGGCCGACACAGCCACCTTCCAGGTGCCCACGGCCGACACACTCGAGATTGTCCGCGCGGCGCTGTCCGTGCTGCGCCGAATGTACAGGCCGGGCGTGTGGTACAAGAAAGCCGGCGTCATCCTTTCTCAGGTTCAGGCTGCCAACCCCTGCCAACTGAACCTCTTCGATCCCATCTCCCGCCGGCCCCAGCGTATGGCGTTGATGCGCACCATCGATGCCCTGAACGGTCGCTTCGGTCTGGCCAGCGTCCATACGGCCATCGACATGGGCAAGGACAGTCCGTGGCATGCGCGGTGCGACTACCGCAGTCCCAACTACCTGACCGACCTGAATGACATCCTCAGAGTGAGGATATAGAGAAAGTCCTGTGGCGCCCTTGCTCTTGGGCGCCACAGGACTTTTGAATAAGACCCATGGGGAAGCGGCGGCCTCCCCATGGGTGTGCTTAATGTGATGCGGACAAGGACTGCACGATGTCCTCGGCAATCATGGTGTCCACAAGCCTGTGGGCGGCCAGAAACTCGGCGGGCGCGTAGCGGTCAACAAACTGCTTGCGGGCGCCGTAGCAGAGCGTCCTCACTGCCGTCGGGCCGTAGTGGCGGGCTATCTTCTCGCCGAAGCCGCCGTCGAGCACGCCGTCTTCCAGCGTCACTACCAGTCGGTGATCCGTGGCGAGGCTATCCAGCAGGGCGGCGTCCGTGCCCGAGATGAAGCGCGGGTTGACGAGCGTGGCATGAATGCCTCGGCCTTCAAGCAGACGGCATACCTGCTGACCGAGGGCGAAGAAGTTTCCGAGGGCCAGGATGGCGACGTCCTTGCCGCGGCAGACTACCTCGTAGGTGTTGAGCGCGGAGAAGTCGGTCGGCACGGGGCGGTCGGCGGCTGCCACCGGACCGAAGGGCACGCGGATGGCTACGGGATGTTCGCGGTAGTCGATGCTCCAGTCGAGCATGGCCAGATACTCCTCGCGGTTCGTCGGCGCAAGATAGACCAGATTGGGGATGTTGGCCAGCAGGGGGATGTCGAAGTGGCAGAGGTGCGTCACGTCGGTCATTGAGGTGAGCGAGCCCCACAGCACGAGCAGCGTGGCGGGGTTGTCGTTGATGCAGAGGTCCTGCGAGACTTGGTCGTAGGCGCGCTGGATGAACGAACTGCACACGCCAAATACGGGTTTGCCGCCGGCCTTGGCAATGCCCGACGCCAGGGCCACGGCATGCTCTTCGGCGATGCCGACATCGACAAACTGTCTGCCCGCAGCCTGTCGGCGCTCCGGCGTCCAGTTCCAAATGCCGGGCGTTCCTGCCGTGATGGTGCAGATGGCAGGGTCTTGCTTCATCCGCTGCAGCAGATGCGCGGCCGTCAGTTCGTCGTAGGTTTCGGCGGGCGCGGGGTGGAGCAGTTCGCCCGTGGCGCTGTCGAAGGGTGCGCTCCAGTGCCAGCGCTCCTTGTCCTGCTCGGCCGGCGCATAGCCCTTGCCCTTCAGCGTATTGATGTGTACCACGATGGGGTGGTCGGTGTCCTTTACTTTCTTGAAGGCGTCGATGAGCGCCCCGATGTCGTTGCCCTTGTCAACATAGAGGTAGTCCAGGCCCATGGCGCGGAACAGGTTGTTGCTGCACTGTCCGTTCGAGAGCCTGAGTTCCGCAAGGTTTTGGTAGAGTCCGCCGTGGTTCTCGGCGATAGACATCTGGTTGTCGTTCACGACGATGATGAAGTTCGTGCCGAGTTCGGCCGCCCAGTCCAGGCCCTCCAGCGCCTCGCCGCCGCTGAGCGAGCCGTCGCCGACAATGGCAATGACGTTGCCGTGCTCTCCCTTCAAGTCGCGCCCCTTGGCCAGACCGCCTGCCAGACTCACCGCCGTCGAGGTGTGACCGATGATGAAGTGGTCGTGCGCGCTCTCGGAAGGCTCACTGTAGCCCGACACGTCGTCGTAGTGGTCGGCGTTGATAAATGCTCCGGCGCGGCCAGTCAGCATCTTGTGCGGATAGCTCTGGTGCGACACGTCAAAGACTATCTTGTCCTCGGGCGAAGAGAACACATAGTGCATGGCGATGGTGGCCTCGACCATGCCCAGGTTGGGACCGCAGTGGCCGCCATGGTGGCTTACTTTCTCGATGAGGAGCGTGCGTATCTCGGCGGCGAGCGCAGCCATTTCCTCTAAGGACAGACGCTTGACGTCGGCCGGCGATTGTATGTTTTCTATAATCATAGGTACGTTAAGTTTTTAATGCGAGGCAAAGGTACGGCAACAATGCCAAAGCCGCAATACCTCAGCTTAGGAAAGACTAACCAATTTGTTTACCCTCCCCCCTTCCCCATGCATTTCCTGCTACCAAGCCCGGCTGATTTTGGGGAGGTGGTGCAGAATCAATCACAAAATCTTCTTGCCATTCAAAACAAGTAGTTACCTTTGCTGTAAGTAAAGGAAGATATACGGATATTATTTCATTTACTTGCAAGATTTGCCTTCTTCGCCTTCGGAGAATAACGGTTATACTTTATATTGAGACATGGCATAATGACTTCATTATTCACATTACAACTGGTTTGCTGTACGGTGTCGGCCTTGCTGGCCTTTCAACTTGCTTTCTCAAGCCTGCAGGTGAGATGGAAAATGCGTCGCTACGAGGTGTCGCGATGGTTGCTGTTTACCTCTATGGTTCTGATCTCAGTCCACTATCTCTTGCAGATGACCCAAGGGCTGCGAGCTCAGGGCTCCGACGTGGGGGCCGTAATCAACATTCTGTTCTATACTCCTGTTTCTTTTGCAATCACGCTTTCGATTGTCAACGTCGAAAGCACGGCCAACAACTTGCGCCGCTATTGCCTGCGCAGCGCCGTGGCATACGTGCTCATCATCGCTCTCTTCGTCATTGGCGTGCTGTACAACCGCAGTCTGCACATCGGCAACCTGCTGTATGCCATGCTTGGACTTTTCGTCGTCAGCATGGTCTATTTCATTGTCGTCATACGCCACGAGACGGCCCAGCGAACAAAAAAGCTCCAGCAGACTTACGGCAGCGACCTCATTCCCTTCTTGCGATATTCTCGGGTCAGCCTTACGCTGCTGTATTTCACGGCTGTCCTTCTCCCTATAATTATTCTCTACGACACCTTATTATTATATATAGGGCCATTGATGCTGCTCACCATCGTATTCTTCATCCAATCGTTCATTTCCTTGGGCTACTATATTATCCCGAAAGAAAATACCGAGGAGACGAACGAGGAAAAGGCGAGCGCGGCCAATGGTGCCGGCGGCAGCACAGACGGTAATGCAGCGGCCGGCATTCCGGTATGTGAGGCGGCCACCGGACTTTCTGATGAAAGAAGACGACAGATAGAGCAGCGGCTCAGCCAATGGTGCGCTGAAAAGCACTACCAGAACTGCAACGCCACTATCTTCTCCTTGGCTACAGACATTGGCTGTAATAAGAATGAGCTGACAGAATACTTCAACCAGTCGGTACACCCCAACTTCCGCACATGGCTCAGCGACATCCGATTCAACGAGGCCATGCGCATGATGAAGGCTTTCCCGGCCTACAGCAACGATGCCATCTCGGCCGAGTGCGGATTCTCTTCACACACGCAGATCTACCGTCTCTTCAAACAGAAAACCGGCCTTTCGCCCAGCCAATGGCGCGACAAGTTCGCCTAAAAGCCGCTCCCCAACCTGCATAAACATTGGTGTGGAGATAAGGTCTGTTCAGTCCTCCCGGAGCCTCCCTTACCCTGATGGGAGGAAATCCGGGAGTCGCTTTAGTCTTTTAAGGTGTTGCATTCGTTGGAATGCAACACCTTTTTTGATACAAAAGCAACAACCATCTTACCAATGCAACGGCCTTCATCGCCCAAAACGCCACAACTTTGTCAAAAAATAAAAGAATATGAAAGAGACTGCCACAGATATATCCGCCTTCATCCTTGAAGAAAATGCCATGATAATCATCAGCATCGTCACGATACTGTTTACAGCATTCTTCATCTTTATGATGGTGCGCGACTATCGCCTCTATCTTGAAGGTAACTCGAAGCGGAAATTCAGATTCTCTAATTTCGTCAAGCAGGAACAGTTCTATCTTTACCTGATTCTGTTCTTCTGCTTCTTAATCGCCACAGATTTGAGTGTTCTATATATCTTAATCAAATAATAAACCAATGAACTATGAGCAAACTTCTTAAGCACACATTCTGTTTCGGTCTTGCCGCTCTTTGTATGGCCGGATGTTCAGACGATGACGCCAACGTTACTGACTCCATGGGCAGTCACGATGTTGACAAGATGGAAAAACCGGCCAGAAATCCTTATCTTGCCCAAGAGACATACAGTATTACGCACTTCAATTCGGCACAGACCGATGCCTTTGCCTATGCTGTCAAAGACGGTATCTACGACGTGGACCTGGCGCAATGCCAATCGACCTGGAGCGGGCCTGTCAACCTGATGACCCTCGCCTCCACATCGCCCGACTATATGTGGGGCATGAGCAGCGACCGCGTTTCTTATTTGCGCGTATCAGACGGCAAGTTTGAGCGACTGGCTGAATGTGCTCTGCCGGATGTCAAACTGCGTACGCAAGAGGAGTTGAAAACGCTCAGCGCTACCTACGCATCGTATGGCGAACTGGAAAAAAATGTGACGTCCATTCTCGGGGCGCAGCCTCAAATGTCAATAGCGAATGGAAACTACGTTCTATGTGACAAAGACAACATGGTCTATTCCAATGCCGGTCGCAAACTGGGCCGTTATAGACTGAAAAATGAAGCCAAGCCGGAGGAGGGCATCGAACAGGTCAACCATATTGACCTCACCCCCTACATTCCCGGTTCGTTTACTCTTGTCGGCGTATCCATGACATACGATGGCTACTTGGTTGTAGCGGCACAAAAACAGTTGCTGACGCTGACCAGGCAACTCACTGTCGTGGATACCTACAATCTGCCCGAAGGACAAATCCTCACCAACTCCATCGCAGTTGACGAAAATTCGATTTATGTAGCAAGCAACAGCACGATGCCTGATGGTAAGGGCCTTATGCAGAGAATCGTATGCAAGAACGGCAAATTCTCCACTGCCAATGCTGATGGAGCATGGTCGGCAGAATATGACGGCGGACCAATGGCGCCATGCATCAAGCTTGGCTATGGCACAGGCTCGACACCCACACTTATGGGATTTGGCAGCGAGGAGGACAAGCTGGTTGTCATTACCGACGGTGCAAAGCGGATGAAGCTTACCGCATTCTGGCGTGAGGGCATACCGGCTGATGCCAAAACTGTAGATGCCAACAATCCAAGAATCGCCGGTATCTTCAATGTCACATGCGGACTTCCGGCCTCTACAGAATGGATTCAGTCGGAGCAGTCGGTTGTGGTAGGTGGCTACGATGCCTTCGTCGTAAACAATATCAATGATAGCGAACAGAAGGTCAATGACAAAATCGTTGGCGTATTGGCCATCGGCCCCATTCTCACCGGCCCGAAGGGTGTGGAGTGTGTGCGATGGAATACGGCGTCCAATGAGTGGGAAGCCCGTTGGACCCGCGCAGACATCAGTTCAGTGAGCATGATACCTGCTCTCAGCACGACTTCAAACATGGTGTTTGTCAATGGCTGGTACGACGCCACCGGATGGGAGGTTACCGGTCTCGATTGGACCACGGGCGCGACACGCCATCAGGTAAAACTGGGCAAGGACAACCGAGGCAATGGCGCTTACGCCATCATCCAGTATTTCCCGAACGGCGACTTGTTGTTCAATTCCGTGTCCGGTCCAATCCGTATTGCCCTGAATTAAGCATCATACGAAGGTCACTACACTACAGAGTTAATCCTCAAAAAAGCACTTGATATGAAGAACAAAATTCTATCGCTCTGTTCATTTGCGACAATCGCAGCAGGGCTCGTATTCACAGCTCTGACCATGTCCTGTTCCAATGATGACAGCGACATCGACCCTATACCTGCTCCTGTCCCCAAGCAACAATGGAGCAAGACGTTGAAAGGTAACGGCGAAGAGTTGGGAGCCTATCCCGACCTCTATGTCAACTACTGGGAATATACCTACAACCTCAAAGACCACAAGGATAAGGTGATTATCTTCAAGGGTGAGTTTCCACATTGCCGCTATTTCAGCTTCTCTCTGTACGACGATAACACCGGCGACGTCATAGGCGGCATCGATGACAGGAACATCACCCCCGATGCAGGCTGTGAGAATCCTTTCCACAAGACGGTGACGGGAGAGCATACATTTACCGTCTGCGTGGTTCCGTCAACGATAGACGAGCAGACCATAAGCCGATTGGGATTGCGCAACGTATGCCGGGTAGATGCTGATGTCGAGCGCGTGGCTGTTGTCGTGAGGGAGTATCTCGGTACGAACGCGGCTGGCACAGCGGCTGATGAGTACGGAGGAGTAGATCTGCCGGCCATCACTGCCATCAATGTCTATACCGGAGCACAAACGGCCATCCCCGAGCATGTGGCAACGAATGTGAACACGATTACATCGAAGGTGTTCTCGCAGAAGTCTGACGAGAATAACACGATGCCCTTCTTCCTGGCGCCTGTGAGTCGTTACTATCCCAACAACTCTACAGCCTATCTGTATGCGCGTACTCATCTTCGTACCGACTCCGTACTGGTGTTCCGATTCATTCCCGCCCCTTATCCCACCAAGCCGGAGGAATATGCCACATCCGTCACGCGCTATTGGTCCATTTGTCTTGGGTCATGCGCTGACACACGCTCCTACTATTCGATATGCGACAAGGACGCCAATTTTGTCTCGGGCGAAAAAGCCACTTTCGTGGTCTGCCTGAAGAACAATCCACGACTTTCCGAGATTCGCGCAAAGGTAGAAGAAATGAATGGCAGGGGAGAGCATGTAAACCTCTTTGTATGGGACAGCGAAAAACTCAATGTTGATGGCAAACCCATCGGCGAGGTCTTCGCCGTCATGTACCGCAACATCCTGCCGGACCGCACATGGCCTTATTCTATCGCCAACATGCTGCCTACGGCTTATAAGGATGCAGATGGAGAGCCCATCGATCACGTCACACAGCCCGACAAACAACTTGCCCACCTTGCCCTCGGCAACTATGGACCATTGGGGGTGAAGTATTCCACAACAGATTTTCTTGAAGGCAAGACCGAATAATCTACGCATCCATTACTGAACGAGTAGGAGGTAAACGCTGACCGTAGGCGTTTATCTCCTACTTTCTTATTGAGTAGTGAAATTGCCACAGCCCTTGGCAATCGCATTGCCAGCCGCGGGCAATCGCATTGCCGGCCGCGGGCAATCGCATTGCCAGCCGCGGGCAATCGCATTGCCAGCCGCGGGCAATCGAAGTGCCAGCCGCGGGCAATCGAAGTGCCAGCCGCGGGTACATCGAGTGCCAGCCGCGGGTACATCGAGTGCCAGCCGCGGGCACATCGAGTGCCAGCCGCGGGTACATCGAGTGCCAGCCGCGGGGAATCGTGTTCCCAGCCGCGGGGAATCGTGTTCCCAGCCCTTGGGAATCGTGTTCCCAGCCCTTGGGAATCGTGTTCCCAGCCCTTGGAAATCGTGTTCCCAGCCTTTGGGAATCGTGTTCCCAGCCGCTGGGAATCGTGTTCCCAGCCGCTGGGAATTCAATTCCCAACCGCCGTGGGATTTTTATCATTGCTGTCCGGCAGACGGTATCAATGTGTTGTGCCGTAAGTTGTCTCCATAGGAAAATCTGCACTATGGCGTTGAACCTGCTGCGGCAAGCACAAATCGCCGCCCCTGCATGGTCGGTCGGACGATGCGGGGGCGGCGATATGTGGTGAATGTGTTGTATGAAGGTCTGTTATTTGACGATGACCTTGGACGTTACGGTGCGGCCGTCGGCCATGGTGGCGCTGAGGATGAGGGCGGTCTGGCCGCTGCTCATCATGGGCAGGCTGACTGCCGTGCCCGAGAGACCCTGAGCTTCGATGACGGGACGGCCGTCGAGGGTGAAGAGGGTGACGGACTTCAGAGCGGTGCCGGCCGTGAGGTGGAGCGTGGCACCCTCCCGGCGTATGGCCAGTCCTGTGGCGGCGTCAACGGGTGTGGTGATGCCGACCACTTCGGGCGACGGATTGGGGTCGGCCTCCTCGCGCATCTCGTAGATGAGCGGCGCCTTGCCGTTCCACGACAGACGAAGGGCACGGGCATAGGGGTGGTCGGTCAGGGAGAAGGTGTGGAGGGCCTGAGTGACGGTGCCGAGCGACTGCCATTCGTGGTCGGCGCAGAGCACTTCGGCCGATACCTCGCTGCCCGGGGTGATATCGGAGAACACCTGAAGGGCGCCCAGCGGTTCGGGGTTGTAGAAGTGGTAGGTCAGGCTGCCCTTGGTCGAGGCTGCATAGGCCGTGTGGCCGGCAGCGTCGGAGAGGGCGGCGACACCCTTGCCCGAAGCATCGGTGACGGTCTCGGCGAACTTGGCCGCATAGCTCTGCTTGTTCACCTCAATCTCGTAGAGGCGCAGCCACTTGCTGGTGTTGGGCGTGGAGAGGTAGAGGCGCACATACTGGATGTCGGTGTCGGCCGTGCCGGTGAAGTCGCAGTAGGACATCTCGTCGGAGTATTTCACGACTTGCGGCAGACTCATGCGGTAGTCGATATTGCTGGTGCCCTTCACCTTGAGACTGGTCCATTTCTTGCCATCGGCCGATACCTGTACGCGGCCGGCGTTCATGTAGTCGCCGTTGACGGTGCCCATGCAGATGCGGACGTCCTCGACGCGCATGGCCGTCTTGAGTTTGACCACATAGGCGTCGTTGGCCTGCTGGTTGCGGTTGAGGCAGGTGTAGGTGGTGTAGTCGCCGTCGGTGAGGTAGGTGGCGTTATGGCCGTCGTAGAAGCTGGTGCCGGGCACGGTGGTGCTGGCCGGCACGAGCGTCGTGGCCACGGGGGCAGCGGTGGAGAGGACGGTGCGCTTGAGCGTCAGGCTGCGGGGCTCACCGCTGTTGTTGACCACCTTGACATAGCGGACGTAGTCGCTGTCGGCGTCGTAGTCGGCATAGTCTTTCCATGTCTTGCCGTCGTCAGAGAGGCGCAGGGCGAAGTGGTCGGTCAGGGTGTCGGCCACGGTCATGGACGACAGCAGCATGGGCTGGGGCAGGACGAGGCCCACGTATTGATTGGGCTGGAGCGTGTTGACACAGCTGACGAACGAACTGACGCCGTTCAGGGTGGAGACGCTGCCCTTGACGCCCTCGATATTGCTGATGAGGCGGGCCTTGGTGATGGTGCTCTCGGGCTTGAGCATGGTGCCGAGGGCATTCTCAAGCATATAACTCATGAAGGGATAGAGCACGCGGTGGGCAGGGTGCACCTTGGTGGCGCCGATGGAGAGGTTGGCACCTACGCTGCCGGCCAGACGCGGGGCCTCATAGCGGCTGTCGGTGTCGAGCAGCGCATGGAGGCTGGGGATGGTGGCATAAGCCTCCCAAGCGGACTGGGGCGTTTTGGCTTCGGCGGCATCGAGAAGGGCAATGACCTGCTGCGCCATGTCGTCCAGACGGTTGAGCCAGGGCTTGAGGTCCGTGAAGAACAGGCGGTCGCTTTCGTTCTCGCTGGTCTCCATCTCGCGGATGACCTTTGCTGCCGTGATAATGTCCACCATCTTGGCTTTGAGGTCGGTGCTGTTGGGACGGCCGCCCTTGAGGGTGTTTTTGTAGTTGTTGACGAGGGTGGAGAGGGCCGTGTCGTCGAAGTAGCGGATGTAGGGTACGAGGGTGGCGAAGGCTTCGGCGCGTTCGTTGCCTACGACGGCCGGGATGGCGGCGGCATAGCTCTTGGCATTGCTGAAGCCGTCGTTATTCCACGCATAGTCGGCCACGCTGAAGAGGGCAATCTTGGAAATCTCACCCTGCTGCATGGGGTTGCTCAGTACGCCGAGGCAGTGGCTGAGTGCGGCATCGGGACGGTCATTGGCACCGATGTGGCTCTCGTCGCTGAAGTTGGTGTACATGTCGGCGGGGAAGAGCTTGTCGTTGTCGTTGTCGTTACAGGGGTAGTTCCACCACCATGCCACGTCGCGGCCCAGATACTGGCGCACCTGGTTGACGTCGCTCGAGTTGGGGACGCTCCATACGCCCCAGCCCGTGGTGTAGATGGCCACGTTGGCAGGCGTGGCAGCCAGGGCGGTGAAGAAATCGCGGCGCTGCGTCTCACCGCTGGCGAAGGCGCTGCAGTAAATCTGCGGTACGAACTGCAGGGGCTTGACGGTGTCGGCAGGCGCTGCACCCTCGGTGTTCCACTTGGCCTCGATAGACCGCTGGATGTCGGTCACACGCTGGGCGTTGAGGGCAAACTGCTCGGCGGTGGAGGGGATGGACACGTCATCCACAAAGACGGCAAACTGGCGCACGCCGAGCTGGTACATCATGGTGAACTTGTTCATCACGTCGCTCACGACCGTGGAGGAGCCCAGGAAACTGTTGCCCGGGTGGATGGCCCAAATGAAGTTGACCTTGGTCTCGGCCGACACCTCGGCAATCTCGCGTACCATGCTCTGCGAGAGGTAGCCCAGGTTCTTCTGCGTCTCGGTGATGGAGGTGGGATAGGCATCGCGCCAGTAGGACGAGTGGTAGGGGTCGCTCTTCGCACCGTACATGTAGGAGTTCATCTTGTAGCGCATCATGAAGCGCATCAGGTCCTTCTTGACATCGATGGGGTAGGGCACGCCATAGTAGCCCTCAACGATGCCGCGGTTTTGCTGGTCGGCATAGTCGGCAATGATGACGGCCGGCATGGCGCTGCCGGCGGGATAGGCGTCGAGCATCTGCTCGAGGCTGGCCAGACCGTAGAATACGGCGTTGGTGTTCTCGCCGAGGATGAGAATCTCGGCCGCGCCGTCGGCGGTGGTGCCCACATGGACAAGGTGACGGTCGTACTTGCTCTCGAGCGAGAAGACGTCGCGAGACAGGTTGAGCGCCGTGGCGCGTTGGTCGGCGGCATCGCCGCTGCCGGCTACGCCCAGAAGGATGCGCGGCCCGGCGGACGGGGCGTCACTGACAAAGGTGACGGCGGCAGCATCGGCCACGAGATGGTGTTCGGCCAGGATGCCGGCCAGACGGCGCTCCGTGGGGGCGTCAATCTGTGCGCCCCTGACGAGGGAGAGGCCGTCAGCGGCGAGCGTGACCGTGCCCTGACCGGCAGTCTGCTGCTGCGGGACGGGGTAGATGGTATAGACGCCGTCGGCCCATGCCGCTGTCCAGCAGAAAGTGATGGCACTGGCGCTGACGAGCAACGCCTTGCGCAGTGTGGAGAATGGGTGGTGCTTCATGGTAAACGTATAAAAGGTAAATAATGAACAGATGTAGGCCCTATGGTCCCGAAGTCTCCGGTTTGGCAACGGGGCGGAGAGAATGGGGCGGTGAGAATGGGGCGAGGAGACTTTTCCCAAAATAGTAAACAGAAAGGGGATGACACCTTGTGTGTGGGCATAGTGCCCGCAAGGTGTCATCCCCTTGGATAAAGGATTAGCGGTTGGTCAGTTTGGCCACCGTCTCTTCAAGCAGCTGAATCTTGGTCGTGGCGTCGGCCTGCTTCTTGCGCTCCATGGCCACCACGGCCTCGGGAGCGTGGCTGACGAAGCGCTCGTTCGAGAGTTTCTTCTCGATGCCTTCGAGGAACTTCTTCAGGCGTTCAATCTCGGCCTGCGCCTTGGCCAGTTCGGCTTCGGTATCGACATGGCCTTCCAGGTTGACGCGGTACTCGGTCGTGCCCACCATGAAGTGGCTGGTGGCGTCGGCTGCTTCGGCCGAGTTGGTGGCGATGGTGACGTTGGCCATCTTGCAGACGATGTCGGCAAAACGCTGTACGGGCAGTTCGCCGCCGACGGCGACGCTCAGCGGTTCGCGGGGCGAAATCTGCTTGGCGGCGCGGATGCCGCGGATGTTCTGTACAATTTGCTGGACGTCCGCAAAGCATTTGATAGTGGCCTCGTCGCCCTCTTCGGGTGCGGCGATGGTGCCGGCGCTGCACATGAGGCTCTCGCCCTCGGTGCGCTCTGCCAGATTCTGCCACAGTTCCTCGGTGATGAAGGGCATGAAGGGGTGCAGCAGATGGAGCAGGTGGTCGAAGAAGCGGAGCACGTCGCTGTAGGTGGCGGCATCGAGCGGCTGACCGGCGGCGGGCTTGATGGCCTCAAGATACCAACCCGAGAAGTCGTCGCGGAAGAGCAGGAAGATGTCCATCAGCGCCTCCGACAGGCGGAATTTGCTGAAGAGGTCGGCCTGGTTGGCGGCGGCGGTGCGCAGACGTGCGTCGAACCATGCCGAAGCCTGTGCGGCGGCAGCGGGACGTTCCACCTTATCGCTGGCCTCCCAGCCGTTGACCAGACGGAAGGCATTCCATATCTTGTTGCAGAAGTTGCGACCCTGCAGGCACAGCGCCTCGTCGAAGAGAATGTCGTTGCCGGCGGGGGCGGCCAGCATCATGCCCATGCGCACGCCGTCGGCGCTGTAGCGCGCGATGAGGTCGAGCGGGTCGGGCGAGTTGCCGAGCGACTTGGACATCTTGCGACCCAGTTTGTCGCGCACGATACCCGTGAAATAGACGTGCTTGAAGGGGCGCTTGCCCGTGTATTCGTAGCCGGCCATTATCATGCGGGCCACCCAGAAGAAGATGATGTCCGGGCCGGTGACCAGCGTGTCGGTGGGGTAGTAGTAGGCAAACTCCTCGCCTTCGGGATGGCGGATGCCATCGAAGAGCGACATGGGCCAGAGCCACGAGGAGAACCATGTGTCGAGGGCGTCCTCGTCGCGGCGCAGGTCGGCGGCGGTGAGTTGCGGGTCGTTCTCGCGTGCCAAGGTGAGCGCCTCTTCCTCCGTTTCGGCCACGACGTAAGTGCCGTCGGGCAGGTAGTAGGCCGGGATGCGGTGGCCCCACCACAGCTGGCGCGAGATGCACCAGTCCTTGATATTCTCCAGCCAGTGGCGGTAGGTATTCTTATACTTGGCCGGGTGAAACTCAATCTCGTCGTTCATGACGGGAGCGAGGGCCAGGTCGGCGAAGTGCTGCATACGCAGGAACCACTGTGTGGAGAGTTTGGGCTCGATGGGCACACCCGTTCGCTCGGAGCAGCCAATCTTGTTGTCGTAGTCCTCAATCTTCTCCATGAGGCCGGCCTTGACCATGTCCTCGGCAATCTGCTTGCGCACGTCGAAGCGGTCCTGACCGACATACATGCCGGCGGCCTCGCTGATGGTGGCGTCGTCGTTGAAGATGTCGATGCTGGGCAGGTGGTACTTCTCGCCCAGGGCGTAGTCGTTGACATCGTGGGCCGGCGTGACTTTGAGGCAGCCCGTACCAAACTCGATATCTACATACTCGTCCTCAATGACGGGCACCACGCGGCCCACGAGGGGCACGATGAGGCGCTTGCCGCGAAGCCAGTGGTTCTTGGGGTCGTTGGGGTTGATGCAGACGGCGACGTCGCCCATGACGGTCTCGGGACGGGTGGTGGCCACGACGGCATAGCGGCCCTCGGCATCGCTGTGGATGACCTCGCCCTCTTCGCCGGTAGCCCCCGTGCCGTCGTCCTCGGCCACGCGGTACTTCATATAGTAGAGTTTGGTGTGCTCTTCCTTATATACAACCTCCTCGTCCGAGAGGGCGGTGAGCGCCTTGGGGTCCCAGTTGACCATGCGCACACCGCGGTAGATAAGGCCCTTGCGGTAGAGGTCCACGAAGACGTGGATGACGCTCTTGGAGCGCACATCGTCCATGGTGAAGGCCGTGCGGTCCCAGTCGCACGAGGCGCCCAGGCTGCGCAGCTGGCTCAGGATGATGCCGCCGTGCTCGCGCGTCCATTCCCAGGCGTGCTCCAAAAACTGTTCGCGCGTCAGGTCGCTCTTCTTGATGCCGCGGTCGGCCAGACGAGCCACCACCTTGGCCTCGGTGGCGATGGAGGCGTGGTCGGTGCCCGGCACCCAGCAGGCGTTCTTGCCCTCCATACGGGCGCGGCGCACCAGGATGTCCTGGATGGTCTCGTTGAGCACATGCCCCATGTGGAGCACACCCGTCACGTTGGGCGGCGGGATAACCACGGTATAGGGCTTACGACCGTCGGGGGTGGAGGAGAAGCACTTGTGCTCCGTCCAGTAAGCGTACCATTTCTTCTCTACTTCTTCAGGATTATATTTGTCTGCAATTTCCATGTGAATGTGTACTGGCTTTTGGTTAAAATATGGTGCAAAGTTAGTGTAAATAAGCGAAGGGAAAAATGAAAATACTGTGGTTTTTCATTCCGCACTTCGTATCTGAGTGTATTCTGCAACGCTAAAAGCGTCTCTCTTTTCATCATCACTTAGTAGTCGCGAGGATTGTCATCGAGCATATCGGACGTGAGGTTGAAACTGTCCCCGTTTTGAAGGCAACTGTGCTCGCAAAGGTTCTGCACAATCTGTTGTTCGCTCGCACCGGTTTCTATCAGTAAGTTGATTGAAGCAGTCTTTGCCATTAGAATATCAAAGAACAGACAATCTAACTCTCGTGGCAAGTCCGAATAATACTCTTTCTCATACTGAGATTGAATATATTGACGACAGGTGTCAAATCGATGCAAGTTATTTATTTATCATCACTTACTCTTCGCCTTTGATGATAGGGAGGCCCAGCTTGAACTTGACGGCGAGCAGGCGGATGACCACCACGGAGATGCCGCAGATGATGGCGCACATCTCGGAGGGCAGGCTGAACAGCGTACAGATGTAATAGACGCCGCCGCCGAGTACGCAGGCCAAAGCATAGATTTCCTTGCGGAAGATGAGCGGCTCCTCATTGATGAAGACGTCGCGAAGCACACCGCCGCCGGCGCCCGTGATGGCGCCCATGATGATGGCGGCCCAGAAGGGATAGGCGCCACCGTCGGCCGTAGTGCACATCAGCGTCTTCTCCAGACCGGTCACGGTGAAGAGCGCCAGACCAATGGTGTCGAAGAGGAACCAGGTGTTGTTCTGCCGTACGAGGAGCTTGCGGAAGACGATAACCCACAACAAGGCGATGGCAGAGCAAGAAAGATAGAAGGGGTTGGTCATCCAGAAAGGCGTCTGGCCAAGCATGATGTCGCGCATGGTACCGCCACCGATGGCGGTGGTCACACCGACGACGTAGGCGCCGAAGAGGTCGAAGTGTTTGGCCGAGGCAAGGCGGATGCCCGAGATGGCGAAGGCCAGGGTGCCGACAAAGTCGAACACCTGAATGAGGTCGATATTGGGGATGGTCATGGCTGAATGATGTATAGTTCGGGTTAGTTGTGGGGCAAGGGTCTATGGCGTCAGGGATTGACCACGCCGGTGGGGTGGCCTTGCTGAAAGTGGCGGATATGTTGACAGAGCATGTCCATGATGCGTTGGCGTGCCTGCTGCGAGGCCCAGGCCACATGCGGCGTGATGAAGGTGTTCGGACTGCTGAGCAAGGGACAGTCGGGCGAGGGCGGTTCGTCGGCCAGAACGTCCGTGCAGTAGGCGCCGATGCGTCCTTCATGCAGCGCCTGAGCCAGGTCGTACTCGTTGACCAGTCGGCCGCGGGCCGTATTGATGAGAATCAGTCCCGGCTTGGCTTTGGCCAGGAGGGCGGCGCAGACCATGTTTCTGTTACTCTCCGTGAGTGGCTGGTGCAGACTGACGACGTCGCAGGTGGCAAAGGCTTCTTCGAGGGTGAGCTTGCGGACGTCGGCGGGCAAGTCGCCGGCCGGGCGCGAGGTGACGGCAAACAGCTGCATACCGAAGGTGCGGAGCAGAGCCAGTACCTGCAAACCGATGTGCCCGGCGCCGACGATGGCCAGGCGCTTGCCTTCCAGTTCGAAGAGGGGCTGGTCCCAGCAGCAGAAGTCGGGACTTTGGCACCAGAATCCCGCCTTGACCGCTTCGGCATAATGGCCCACCTTATTGCATACGTTGAGCAGGTGGGCCACCGTCATCTGTGCGACGGCCATCGTGCCGTAAGCGGCGCAGTTGCAGACCGGGATGCCCAGTTCGCGCGCCGCCTTGACATCCACCACGTCATACCCCGTGGCCGCCACCCCAATCAGGCGCAACTTGGGCAGTTGGCTGAGCGTTTGCCGACTGAGGGGTGTCTTGTTGAGCAGGATGATGTCGGCGTCGGCGGCGCGGGCGATGATATCAGCCTCCTCCGTCTTGTCGTAGGCGACGAAGTGGCCCAGTTGTTCCAGCGGAGCCCACGAGAGGTCGCCGGGATTGAGTGGACGGCTGTCAAGGAAGACGATGCGGCAGGAGGGTGTAGAAGGCATGGAAGGCATGGCGGGATGCGGAAAGGATGGATAATTGAGAAGACGGTGATAGCAGCGGCGCAGACGGCGGCGTCATCGCGGCCGGTAGGAGGATGTCCGGCTGCCTATAAGTCGGTCATAGCGGGCGCCCCGTTCGCGGTAGTATAAGAAGAAGGTGTAGGTGTTCTCCGTTTGCCAGAAATTGTTCTCGATGGGGTTCGTCGCTTCGCTCTCGGTGGCGTAGCGGTAAGAATAATAGCCCCCCTTCAGCAGCAGGTGGGCCGTGAAGCAACCTGTGGCTGCGTCGTAGGTGAGGCGCCGTTCGTCAGGCGCAATCTGTGCCGCCCAACGGCCGTCCACCCATATTCGCGTGTCGTCACTGAGGTCGGGGGCATAGAGCGAGAAGTGGAACCATACATAGTCGGCATCGGTATCGGCATTGCCGTTGCCGCTGATGGCCGGTTGGTACACGCCGTTCTGGTCCTCATCGTAGAGGTAGTTTTTGCGGCACTCGTCCGTGGACAGCGTGGCGTGATAGACGTCGTCGTTGAGCCGGACACTCTCTACGTGCATGCCGGGATAGCGCGTGCTCTGCAGTTCATACTTGCGGTACTCATTCCCGGCGTCGAAGATGAGGGCGTCCTGATGCTGCCACTGGGCACCACCCGGCGCCAGGGCATAGGGGCTAACCAAGGTTGCGGCATGAGCCATATCGCCATTCTTCACCACAGTGAGCATCAGTTCGTTGGCCGTCCTCGGTGAGAGCGAAGAACCAAAGACCGCACTGGCCTCAATCTGCTGCTTGGTGGTGTTGCGCCCGCGGTCTGTGTCGGTGGTAGCCTTGGGAACGATGGTCGCCTTCTCCTCGGTGACGCAGAAATAGGTGGTGAAGGCCAGGGTGCGCTCGTCGCCGCTGTCGTCATAGACGTCGATGGCGTAGTTGCCCGAGATGATGGGCGCCATCTCGGCGTTCGGCAGTTGGAAACTGTAGTGCGTATAGAGGGTGGCTGTGGTCATGCTCAGTTCGCCCTCGTCAATGAGGCATTCGCCGTCAATGCTGCGCATGTAGTCGGTGGGCAGCAAGTTCTCCTTATCCTCCCATGCCGCGTTGAGGTGCCTCAACGTATAGATATAGCGTTGCGCTTCATGCCCGAGGTGGTCGAAGGCCACGCTTATCCTCTCGTCACCGCCAAGGCGCACCACGGGCACAGCGTCTTGGGTGTGGACGCTGCCCGTGGTGGTGACGGTCTTGATGGTGGCTTGGTGGATGCGTGTGGTCTGGGCGCCGGCGGTGAGGGCCAGTCCGCCCCACAGGCTAATCCAAAAGATATTCTTGAGGCACATGTTAGCGCAGAAGGTTAAGAGATTGGAGGGATGGCGTTGGCAATCAATCCTTGAGCACCACCTCTATCACATAGTCGGCGGCATTGGCCGGCATGTTGATGTCCGTAATCTCCAGTCCCTCCTTCTTGTTGTAGCGGAAGTTGACGCGCTGGCGGTCTGCCAGAGGACGCACATCTTTGGGCTTGGAGGCTACGGGGAGACCGCTGACGCTCTTTACGTTGGGCGAAAGAACATGGACATACAGGCGGCTGTCGGTACGGGTGCAGACAATGCTGTCGCCGCCGAGGGCATACTCCACGCCATCCGTGCCATAGATGGCGTCGCCATTGCGTCGCAGCCACTGGCCCATCTCGTGCAGACGGCTAAGGGCTGCTTCGGGGATGGAACCGTCGGGCTGGGGACCGACGTTGAGCAGCAGGTTGGCGCCCTTGGCAGAGGTACGTGCCAGCAGGCGGATGAGGGTGTTGACCGACTTATAGTTCTGGTCCTGTACCTTGTAGCCCCACATGCCGTTCATCGTCTGGCAGGTCTCAAGCGGCAGGCGGCTTACCTCCTGACCGGACAGACCGGCCTTGTTCTCGCCGGGTACGTCGCGCTCAAACAACTGGATGTCTTCGCCGGCAAAGGGCGTCAGGTGGTGGTTGTTGCCGATGAGGCAGGCGGGCTGAAGACGGTGGATCAGCGCATACTGCTCTTCCAACTGCCAGTTGAAGGGCACGGAGTCGCTGTCGTGGTCCCACAGACCGTCAAACCAGATGCAGTCCACACGGCCATAGCGTGTGAGCAGTTCGGTGAGCTGGTCGTTCATGAACTTGTAGTAGCTCTTCCAGTTGGGCTTGAGCGTCTTGCGTGTGCCGTGGCCCGTGCGGCCCAGAGGATAGTCCTCGCGGGTCCAGTCGAGGTGCGAATAGTAGAGGTGGAAGCCCATGTCCTTGGCGTGGCAGGCTTCAGCCAGTTGGCCGACGATGTCCTTGCCGTAGGGCGTGTGCATGATGTTATAGTCTGAGCACGAGGTGTTCCACATGGAGAAGCCATCGTGGTGGCGCGTGGTGAAGCAGATGTAGCGTGCACCGGCATCCCGGAAGGCGTCAATCCATTTGTAGGCATTGAAGTTGTGCGGGAAGAAAGCTTGGGCTGCCTTGGCATACTCGTTACAGTCTATCTTGGCATTCTGCATGTACCATTCTCCCTGGGCAAACATGCTGTAGATGCCCCAGTGGATGAAGATGCCGAAGCGTCTTTCTGCGAAGGCTTTGCGGGCTTCGATGTTATCTGATGTAGGCTGGTAGGTGACAGCAGTTTGTGCCGTGGCACTCGTCAATGCGGCTGCGCCGAGAATCAGCGTCGCCGTGAAGCGACGTAACGTCTGAAGGATGGCATTCATGGTAAGGTGGTTAAGTTATTGTGTGATGGCTATTCGGTTATTATTCACATGGGGCGGGCTTATGCCTGAGTGGGCGTGGCTTCGCCGTTGCCCTTACCCCCTCGGCGGTGACGACGTCCGCCGCGGTGGGTTCTTTTCTTCTTTGCGCCTTCGCCCTGCGGCTGTTGGCTCTGTTCTTCTGTGCTCTGACTGTTGTTGGCAGCACTGTCGGAGGCATTGGGACTCTCCGACTTCTTCTCACGGCGCGGGCGGTCGTGGCGTCCATGCGAGCGGCCGGCGCGTCCTTTGTCGCCCTGCTTGTCCTTTTTGCCGCGGCCGTCCCTTCCTCGTCCGCGTCCTTCCTTACCCTTCTCGCCCTTGTCGCTGTGGCTGCGTCCGTGCTCGGGCGCCGTCATGCCTTCGGGGAGTTCGGCGCGGGGAACAGGCTCGCCCAGCAGACTCTCGATGGCGCGCAGGGCGGGCATATCGCGCTCGCCAACCAACGTGATGGCGCGGCCTTCACGTCCGGCGCGTGCCGTGCGGCCGATGCGGTGGACATAGTCCTCGGCATCGCGCGGCGCGTCGAAGTTGATTACCATGGTGATGTCGTCAATGTCGATGCCGCGGGCCACGATGTCGGTGGCCACGAGCAGGTCTATCTGGCGCGCCTTGAAGCGGTTCATGACGTCGTCTCGCTCCACCTGCTGCAGGTCCGAGTGCATGGCGGCCACGTTGAAGCCCTTGCGGGAAAGGGTAGCGTAGAGTTCCTTGACCTTCTGCTTGGAGCCGGCGAAGAGGATGACGCGCTCGGGAGCCTTGTCGGCAAAGATGTGGTTGATGATGGCCGTCTTGTCGGTCTCGCGGCAGATATATACGCTCTGGCTAATTTTCTCGGCGGGCTTCGACACGGCGATGCGTACCTCCACGGGGTCGTTCATGATGCGGCGGGCGAAGGTGTTGATCTTCTCGGGCATGGTGGCAGAGAACAGGATGGTCTGGCGCTCCTTGGGCAGGCATTCCACAATCTTGAGGATGTCTTCGCTGAAGCCCATGTCCAGCATACGGTCGGCTTCGTCGAGGATAAGGTGGGTGGTGCGGCTCAGGTCCAGTTTTCCCAGACTGAGGTGCGAAATCAGACGCCCGGGGGTGGCTATGACGATGTCGGCGCCCTTGGTCAGACTCTTTACCTCCTGGTCGTAACGGGCACCATCGTTGCCGCCATAGACAGCGACGCCTTGTATTCCGGTGTAGTAGGCGAAGCCCTGCAGGGCCTGGTCAATCTGCCGGGCCAGTTCGCGGGTAGGGGCCATGATGAGGCAGTTGACCGCATCGTCGGGGTGCGGCTTGGTCATGAGCAGGTTGATGATGGGCAGGAGATATGCGGCGGTCTTTCCGGTGCCGGTCTGCGCGATACCTATCAGGTCCTTCTCTTCGAGAATGTGGGGGATGCACTGCTCCTGCACGGGCGTGCATTCGTCGAAGTGCATGTCGTAGAGGGCATCGAGAAGGTCGTCGCAGAGGGGGAGGTCTTCAAAGTACATAATATATATATGGTAGTGTGTTCAGCGTTTGGTATTTCTTTTCTTCTTCTATTGCGGCGTGCGCTTGTAGAGCACGAAGGCGATGATGGAGAACACGATGTTGGGAATCCATACGGCCAGGGCAGGCGGGAAGCCGGCATTCGTAGAGAAGGTGGCCGACACCGTCTGGAACATGATGTAGCCGAAACTGAGCGCCAGACCGGCACCCAGCGCCATGCCCATACCGCCTTTCCGCTTCTGCGAGGACAGCGACACGCCTATAAGCGTGAGGATGAAGGCGGCGAAGGGGGTGGCGAAGCGTTTGTGGTATTCCACCTCGAAGGTATTGATGCCCTTCACGCCGCGCAGTTTCTGCTTGTCGATAAATTCGGCCAGTTCGGGCAGCGTCAGCGTCTCCTGCTGATTCTTGACATAGAAGAAGTCGGCGGGCTCCATCATGATGATGGTGTCGAGCGTGGTGTGTGTGCTGATTTCCTCGCGCATGCCTTTGAGGGTGCGGATGCGGACGTTCCGCAGCGTCCAACTGTAGCGGCGGTCAGCCAGCGTATCGTACTGGATGCTCTGCGCCGTCAGGTGCGACACGAGTTTGCGGTCTTCAAATTTGTCGAGCGAGAAGCCGTAGCCGCTCTTGGTCTCGTTGTTGAAGCGGGTGATGTAGGCCACGACGCCCGTATCGGTCTGCATCTGGATGTTGTCGGCCTGCGTGATGGGCTTCTTCTTGATATAGGCGTTCTCAAAGTTGACACGTGCCACGTTGCCGCGGGGGATGACGTAGGCGCCGAGGATGAAGGTCGTTACGGCGATGAGGGCTGCGGAAAACATATAAGGCCGCAGCAACCGCCGGAAACTCATGCCGGCGGCTTTCATAGCGACAATCTCCGAGCCCGATGCCAGTTTGGTGGTGAAGAGAATGACGGATATGAAGACGAAGAGCGGACTGAACAGGTTGATAAAGTAGGGGATGAAGTTCAGGAAGTAGTCGAAAATGACCTTATCGGCCGAGACGTGGCTCTTGGTAAACTTGTCAATCTTCTCGTTATAGTCGAAGATGATGGCGATGAGTATGACGATGGCTATCAGGAAGACGTAGGTGGTAAGAAACTTCTTGATGATATACCAATCCAGTTTCTTGGGCACAACGTAGTCTTTCAGTTGTCCTATCAGTCGTGTCACGCGCTTAACGGGCGACGTGCCGCGGGGTGTGGAGTGTGCAGTCATGGTCACAAAGTACGTTTCTTCTGGTGGGGGATTCAAGCCATGGTGGTCACGGTACGGGGTTGGGGGACAGGCCCGAGATTACAGGCGTCGGGTGACGCGGGGCAGCATTTCGGCCTTCCACTCCTTGAACGAGCCGTCGAGGATGTGCTTGCGGGCTTCGCGCACCAGCCAGAGGTAAAAACTGAGGTTGTGGATGCTGGCCACCTGCATAGCCAGCAGTTCCTTGGCATGGAACAGGTGGCGGATATAGGCTTTGGTATAGACTGTATCGACGAAGCAGGTGCCGTTGGGGTCGAGGGGCGAGAAATCGTCCGCCCATTTGGCGTTGCGCAGGTTGATGATGCCGTCGGCCGTGAATATCATGGCGTTGCGTCCGTTGCGGGTCGGCATTACGCAGTCGAACATATCCACACCGCGGTCGATGGCCTCCAGCAGGTTGGCCGGCGTGCCGACGCCCATGAGGTAGCGCGGGCGGTCGGTGGGCAGAATGGCGTTGACCACCTCAATCATCTCGTACATTTTCTCGGCGGGTTCGCCCACGGCCAGTCCGCCGATGGCATAGCCTTCCGCGTTGAGGGCTGCGGCATGGTGGGCACTTTCGCGGCGCAGGTCGGGATAGACGCAGCCCTGGACGATGGGAAACAGGGTCTGACTGTAGCCGTAAAGCGGCTCGGTGGAGGTGAAGCGTGCCACACAGCGCTCCAGCCATTCCTTCGTCAGGTCCAGACTGCGGCGGGCATAGCCATATTCGGCCGTGCCCGGCGGGCATTCGTCGAAGGCCATCATGATGTCGGCGCCGATTTTCCGCTCGATGTCCATGACGCCCTCGGGCGTGAAGAAATGCTTGCTGCCGTCGATGTGCGAGCGAAACTCGCAGCCCTCGCGTGTTATCTTGCGGATGCCGGCCAGCGAGAACACCTGAAAGCCGCCGCTGTCCGTGAGGATGGGGCGCTCCCAGCCGTTGAAGCGGTGCAGGCCGCCGGCCTTCTGCAGGACCTCCATGCCGGGGCGGAGGTAAAGGTGGTAGGTGTTGCCAAGAATGATTTGCGCCTTGATGTCATCGCGCAGTTCTCGCATGTGGACGCCCTTGACCGAGCCCAGCGTGCCGACGGGCATGAAGATGGGGGTCTCGATGGCGCCATGGTCGGTCGTGATGGTGCCGGCGCGGGCGGCGCTGCGGGGGGCGGTGGTATGGAGGGTGAATTGCATGTCGTAATGGGGAACGTATGAAGATGGGGTAGGGAGGCCGGTCTCAGCAGAGGGCGTAGTTGAGCACCTCGGAGACGTTTTCTACATATTCAAAGTGCAGACCGTCGATATATTCGGGTTTGATGTCGTCGATATCGCGTTGGTTGTCCTTGCAGATGACGATGTCGGTGATGCCGGCGCGCTTGGCGGCGAGGATTTTTTCCTTGATGCCGCCTACGGGCAGCACCTTGCCGCGCAGGGTGATTTCGCCTGTCATGGCGGTGGCCCGGCGCACCTTACGCTGCGTCAGGGCCGAAGCGATGGAGGTGGCCATGGTGATGCCGGCCGACGGTCCATCCTTGGGTGTGGCGCCTTCGGGGACATGCAGGTGGATGCTCCACTCTTCAAACAGGGCGGGGTCGATGGCCAGGTCGGCGGCGTGGGCCTTGACATACTCCAAGGCCAGCGTGGCGCTTTCCTTCATCACGTCGCCCAGGTTGCCCGTCAGCGTCAGCCGCGGCGTCTTGCTCTTGCTCAACGAGGTCTCGACGAAGAGAATTTCGCCGCCGACGGCCGTCCATGCCAGTCCGGTGACAACGCCTACCTGCCCTTCGCCTTCGTAGCGGTCGCGGTTGTACAGGGGCTTGCCGAGCAGGTCCTGGAGGGCGCCGGGGCGTATGGTGTAACTGCTCCTGACTGCGGTTTCTGATATGGTGGCCAGTTTGAGGGCCATCTTGCGGAACACCTTGTTGATCTGCTTCTCCAACGAGCGTACGCCGCTTTCGCGGGTATAGTCCTCGATGATTTTGTTGATTGTGGCGGGCTGGAACTGGATGTTAGCGGGCAGATGAAACTCGGCCTTGGCCTTGGGGATAAGGTAGTGTCGCGCTATCATGTATTTCTCTTCCTGCAGGTAGCCGTCCACCTCAATCATCTCCATGCGGTCGCGCAGCGGTGCGGGGATGGTAGCGGGGTTGTTGGCCGTGGCGATGAACATCACGTGCGAGAGGTCGAAATCGACGTCGAGGAAGTTGTCGTGAAAGGCCACGTTCTGCTCGGGGTCGAGCACTTCGAGCAGGGCCGACTGCGGGTCGCCGCTGTGGTTGTTTTCCGACACCTTGTCTATCTCGTCGAGGATGAATACGGGGTTGCTGGTTCCGGCCTTGGCCAGCCCCTTGATGATGCGGCCGGGCATGGCGCCGACGTAGGTGCGGCGGTGGCCGCGAATCTCGGCTTCGTCGTGGACGCCACCCAGCGAGATGCGCACATACTTGCGGCCCAAGGCTTCGGCAATGCTGCGGCCCAGCGAGGTCTTGCCCACGCCCGGAGGACCGTACAGGCAGAGGATGGGCGACTTCAAGTCGCCACGAAACTTGAGAACAGCCAAATGCTCCAGGATGCGCTCTTTCACCTTTTCCAGCCCATAGTGGTCGGCGTCCAAACGCTTGCTGGCTGCGGTGATGCTGGTATTGTCTTCAGACTGTTTATTCCACGGCAGCGACACGAAGGTCTCGAGATAGTTGACCTGAACGTTATAGTCGGGCGACTGGTTGCTGATGCGCCCAAGTTTCTCCAGTTCGCGGTCAAAAATTTCTCGTTCCTTTCCGACAATTCCTGCCGCGTTGGCTTTTTCGCGCAGGCGCTCTGTATCCGAACTTTCGTCTTCGCCCAGTTCCTCGCGGATGTTCTTCATCTCCTGCTGCAGGAAGAAGTCTTTCTGCTGCTTGTCCAGTTCGGTGCGTGTGCGGTGCTGGATATTGCGCTTGAGGGCGGCAAACTGTATTTCACGGTTGAGCAGTTCGAGCAGGAGGTAGGCTCTCTGCTTGACGTCGCCTTCCTTCATGAGCGACAGTTTCTCAGACATCTCGATGGGCAGGTGCGAGGCGATGAAATTGACCAGGAAAACGGGGTTGTTCATGTTGCGCACGGCAAAGAGCACGCTCTCCGAGGCATTCTCCGTCAGTTTGGCCAGTCGGCGCATGGCGTCTTTTATCTCGTCGGCTACGGCGGCAAACTCCTTGTCGTTCTTTTCGGGCAGTTTCTCCTCCATCTGAAGCACCTTGCCGCGCAAGTACGGTTGCTGGCGCGTCACGGCGGTGAGCATGATGCGGTCGAAGCACTGCAAGATGGCCGTACAGTTGCCGTCGGGCAGTTCGATACGGCGTATCACCTTGGCCAGCACGCCGATGTTGTAGAGGTCGGTAAACTGCGGCACATCGACGTTGGCATCCTTTTGGCAGAACACGCCGATATATTGGTCCGACTTCACCGCCTTGTCAATGAGCATACGCGATGAACTGCGGCCAATAGATACCGGCGCCACTACCGCGGGCAGCAACATCATGTTGCGCAGGGGGAGCAAAGGCAGCGTGGTGATGTCTTTCAGTTCAAACAGGGAGGATATGTCGCCGCTGAAGTCGGCGACAAGAGAGATGGGGCTTTGTCCTTCTTCGTCAAATATCATATTAAGTGGGCAAGTGTCCGTTAGTGGGCTATAGTTATCGTCTGAGCAGGACTTTCGGGCATCATCCTGCCGCGTTGCGGTCCTGCTCGTGCTTTTAACCCGCAAAGTTAGTGTAAGATGGGGGATAAGCAAAATGAAAGAGGCTATTTCTGCGGCCGCCCCGGCCCACTATGCTCCATTTGGGACAATGAAATTGCCCCAGCCCTTGGCAATCCCGTTGCCAGCCGCGGGCAATCGCATTGCCAGCCGCGGGCAATCGCATTGCCAGCCGCGGGCAATCGAAGTGCCAGCCGCAGGCAATCGAAGTGCCAGCCGCGGGCACATCGAGTGCCAGCCGCGGGCACATCGAGTGCCAGCCGCGGGTACATCGAGTGCCAGCCGCGGGTACATCGAGTGCCAGCCGCGGGTACATCGAGTGCCAGCCGCGGGGAATCGTGTTCCCAGCCCTTGGGAATCATGTTCCCAGCCCTTGGGAATCGTGTTCCCAGCCCTTGGGAATTGAGTTCCCAGCCCTTGGGAATCGTGTTCCCAGCCCTTGGGAATCGTGTTCCCAGCCCTTGGTGAATCGTGTTCCCAAGCGCTGTGGTATTTTGAAGGGTAAAAAAAGGGGACAGTCGAAAGGCTGGGTACGCGGTTGTTGCCACGACACGCGCCCTTTACAAGAATCGCTCCATCAGCATCAAGGACAGGAAGCCGGCCAGCAGGGCGTAGGTGGCGCTTTTCTGGTAGCCATGGGCATGGGTCTCGGGAATCATCTCGTCGCTGACGACATAGAGCATCGTGCCGCCGGCAAAGGCCAACATGACGGGCAGAAGCATCTCAGACACAGCACCCAGCGCATAGCCCAACCACACGCCGACTACCTCAAGAAGGGCGATAACCAACGCGATGACAAAGGTGCGCAGCGGTTTGACGCCGCAGAGCAGCAGCGGCGTGATGACCACCATGCCTTCGGGGATGTTCTGAAGGGCAATGCCCCAGGTGACGGTCCAGGCATTATCGGCATCGGGCGCATTGAAGCCAACGCCGGCGGCGATGCCTTCGGGGAGTTTGTGGATGGCGATGGCCAGCACAAACAGCAACACGCGGTTCAGCCGGGCGTTATGATGGTGCTGCTCGGGGTCGATGCCCGACAACTGGTGAAGATGGGGCAGGAAAAGGTCGATGACATTGAGGAACAGCGCACCGGCCAAAGCCCCGACGACGACCATCCAAAAGCCGCTGTCCGCCACCATCTCTGAGGCGGGCAATAGTAGGCCAAGTACCGAAACGGCAAGCATGATGCCGGCACAATAGCCCATGATGACGTCGTTCCAAGAATGCGGTACGCGGCGCACGACGAAGCCCAGCAGCGAACCGAGTACAGAGGCGGCTGTCAAACCGGCAGCCGAGAGCCATATCTGCATGTACATAAGCGTAGAAGGTTGAATGTTGATAAAAAAAACGGCAGACACAAGAACGCTGACTTGGGTCTGCCGTGAAGGGGTATGTTAGACTTATTTATAGCGCGAAATGTATTCTCCGGCGGTGCTGTCGCCCATCGTCACGGCTTGCTGAAGGGCCTGTACGGCCTCCTTCTTCTTACCCTGATTGCCGAGAGCCAGACCTAAGAGTTTGTAGCCTTCGGCAATGTCGGGGAAGGCCTGGACAAACTGTCGGGCCTTACTCTCGGCATCGGTCAGTTCGCCGGCACGGAGGTAAATGATGATGGCCTCGAGCTGGTAGAGCGGTTCCTGCGGCGCCTTGCTGATGGCGCTGTTGATGTCGTCGAGGGCCTGCTGGAAGGCGTGCACCTCGAGGTAGGCTTGTTCGCGGATGTAGTAGAAACGCGACGACAGGCGCGACGGACCGATGAGCGACTCATACGTGTTGTAGTCGGAAATGGCGGCGCGATACTGTCCGGCAGCAAAGAGGCGGCTGGCACGCTCGATGAAATACTGCTTGCCCTGCTCGTTGTAGGGGCGCGGCGATGCCTGAATGGCGCTGTCGATGAGGGCAATGACGCGCAGGCTGTCGTCAGCCAGCATCTCCTGTGAGCGAGCGGCAAAGAACCAACTCTCGGCACGCGCTACGGCCGACCATTCTCCGCCCACGCTGTCGGGCTGCGTGGCCAAGCGGATGAAGGTGTCGCAGGCCGGGGCAAACTGCCGCATACTGTAGTAGCAGCGGCCCTGCTGAAGGAGGTAGAACGGCATGGGCTTGATGGCGTAGGCTTGAGCAGCTTCTTGCTGCGCCCGCTGCAAATTCCACGCCCCATAGATGCTGTCGGAGACGGTCTGTGCCTTCTGAAATATGGCCTGACACCACTGGCTGTGCACCCAGTCGGGGCCAACGGGCGAGCCTTCTTGACGGCTGCGCTCCAAAGCCGTGGCAAAGTCGGCCTCGGCGTCGGCATAGCGCCCGGCGGGGACGTGCAGCGTGATGGCCCTATTGGTATAGCCGTCGGCGCGGTTGGGATAGGCCGTGATGAAATCGTGGATGGCGAGGGAGAGGGCAGCCGTGTCGGTGGTGCCCATCATCGTGATGTAGGTCAACGCATCGTCCGCACCGTCAGGGAGAGCCTTGGGCAGTTTCAGTGCGCGGAGGTCACTGCTTAGCGCACTGCGCGAGGTGATGGTCAGCGTGTTGACGAAGCGGGCATCCATGGCATAGGCGGTAGAATCGGTGCGGAGCGTGCCGCGCTGCAGGAAACCGACGATACGGCCTTCGCCATCCATCAGCGGACAACCTATCAATGTGCTGTCATTGGGCACAGAGGTGTGCAGATACTGAAACTGGTTGTACTCGTCTGCCTGGGTGATGACGTAAGTTGCGGGCACGTCCTTCTTTCCGCTTTGCGGACGCAGACAACTGACGCCGGTGCCGGGCACCGTAGCCTGCTCTTTCAGGCTGAACCACGCGCATTTCTTTACGCCTTCCACCGAAAACTTGGCCAAGTCGTAGAGCGCCGATGCGCCCAGTATGCGGTGTAGCGGATAGACCTTGCCCTTCTCGTCAACCACTTCGGCGCGTGTGGCACCATCCAACAGACTATAGGCGCAGACCGCATGGCCCTCCTCGCTGATAAAAATGGCAGGACCTATGGCGATACATTGACCGCCGGCATCATAGCAGCGGATGGTAAGCATGGCGCGAGAAGCCTTCTTGACCTCTACGGGAGGTTCGGCTTGTCCTCGGGACAAACTGCGGGCAGGAGCGGCGTGGACGCCGAGGGACATAGCATATGCTGCGATGAGCAGGCCGCAGCATCTTTTCAGGATAGACATGATAGGAATGAACAATAGGTTATAAGGGTTGGTCACGATGATGTGGCCTGTGATTTCTTAGTTCGCGATACCGAGCAGGGCTTTGGCGTTGTCCAAAGCCGCATTGGTCATGACTTCGCCGCTCAGCATATGGGCTATTTCGGTGATGCGCTCGTCGGCTGACAGGGGAACGATATGCGAGGCGACAATGCCATCTTCCTCGCTCTTATACACCCTGAAGTGGTGCGCGGCAAGGGCGGCTATCTGCGGCAGATGCGTGATGGACAGCACTTGGCAATGGTCCGCCATCTGTTGCATGACGCGGGCCATCTTTTCGGCGGCCTTGCCCGAAACGCCCGTGTCGATCTCGTCGAAGATAATCGTGGGGAGCGTCTTGCGCTGCGCTACAAAAGCCTTCAGAGCGAGCATCAGGCGAGCCGTCTCGCCGCCCGAGGCGATCTGGCTGACGTCTTGCGGCGTGAGGTGGGCATTGCCGCTGAAGAGCAGGGTGGCCATGTCGGCTCCCATAGGGCCGGGCGTAGGCGTCTTTTCCAAAGCAAACGATACCCTGCCGTGGGGCATCCCCAAGAAGGCCAGCGTCTGCGTGAGGTGGTTGGCCATCTCTGTGGCGGCTTTTTGGCGGGCTTCGGAAAGGCGGCCGGCTTCTTTGTATAAGAGTTTCTCCGCCTGTTCCACGCGGGCTTCGGCTTCGGCCAAAGCCTCGTCGCCGCAGGCTAAGCGGTCTAAACGCTCCGCCATGTCGTTTCTAATATCAAGAATCTCGGCGATGGTCTCGACGTGGTGCTTCTTCTCGAGTTCGTAAATCATGCGCAGCCGGTCATCGACCACCATCTGGCGCTGGGGGTCGAAATCCACACGCGAGGCCAGGCGTTCCGTCTCATCGGCAATGTCTTCTATCTCAATGCGCGCACTGTCGATACGGTCGCGGAGTTCGGCTGCCGGGGCGAAGACGCGAGCTATGCGTTCAAGCGCCGCCGTGGCCTGTCGGAGATGGCCCGCTACATCGGTGCCGTTCTCGTCAAAGGCGGACATGGCGCTGTACAGTCCCTCCTTGATGTCGCCCGCATGAGCCAGCATGTCGGCTTCTTCTTCCAGCGTCGCCTGTTCGTCCTCCTGAAGATGAGCGTCGTCAATCTCGCGGCAGCGCATGGTCAGGAAATCGGCCTGGTCGGCATCCTCTTGCTGCTGTTGGCGCAGGTCGTCGAGCCAGGCCTTGGCGTCGCGCCAGGTTTGATAGGCTTGGCGGTATGCCGGCATGATGGACGCGCCTTCGCCTACGGCATCCAGCGTGTCCAAAAGGAAGTGGGCCTGCCCCATGAGCAGATTCTGGTGCTGCGAGTGTATGTCGATAAGGTGAGCACAGAGCGTCTTCAGGTCCGTTAGCAGCACGGGCGTGTCGTTGACAAAAGCGCGGCTCTTTCCTGCGGCCGTCACTTCGCGGCGGATGATGCAGAGGTGTTCGTCGGGGTCGTAATCAATGTCGTGCTCAGTAAAGAAGGTTTCGATGCCCGGGGTCTCAATGTCGAAGACGCCCTCAACGACGCATTTCTTACACCCTTCCTTTACCATACGCTGCTCGGCCTTGGCTCCCGTCAGAAGTGACAGCGCCCCAAGAATGATACTCTTGCCGGCACCGGTTTCGCCTGTGATTACCGAAAAGCCGTGGTGGAGGTCAATGTCCAGTTGCTCGATGAGCACAAAATGAGCGATATGTAAGTGGGTAAGCATAAGGAATGGAGTGGGGATAGTATTGGGTTTGGGATGAGTGTACCCAAACCATTGGGCAAGAATGCCAAGAGGTCCTGCAGCACCTTTTGTGCCTCGGCTTCAGGTGACCGATCAGCGCTTCAGTTTGTTCCAATAGTTGCTTTGCGATGCGTTGATGGAGGACAGCACTTCACCGATGTGCTCCTTGTCTTTTGGCGAGCCTTTGCCCTGATAAATGCCAACCAGTTCGTCGCGTTTGTACTCGGTGAATATCTGTGGCAGCATACTCAGCGCTTTGGCCTGATGGGCTTCTGCCAGCAAGTCGATGGCCTGCGTGATGGCGGCACGCCCGCGGTCGGGATTTTCAGCCATGACGTCCAGCCCTTCGCGATGATACTTATACTGCATCTGCCTGTACGGCGCCATGGCGGCATCAAGGTAGTCGTTGATGATGGCGTAGCGGTTTTTGTTGCTGTCGAAGGGCTTCCATCCCTTGGCCGAGGTGGTCAGGTTCTGCGCGTTCTGGCAGACGTTGAGCGCGGTTTGCAGCACCTCCGTGCCGCCGAGGGGCGACATGGTGTCCAAGTCCATCCCGATGATAAGATAGGCGTAAAAGCCTACCATCGCCGTGAGGTCGTCGGTGATGACGTCAGGCCGGAACTCCAGTTTGTCATACTCCTGAAAGGTGAAGTTGAAGTTCGGATCGACAATGCTCCACACGGTCGTTGTGTAGTTGGTGTTGAACACGGGCCGCTGGCTCTGTACCGTCAGGCGGCACTCCATGCGGTTCTCGCTTTCGGTGTACTTCGTGACGGAGATATTCATCTGGCAGCGTATGCGTTCGTGGCGTGCATACTGGTGCTCTGTCCAACGGCGCTCGTTGAGCAACGCCGTCAGGTTCTTCTCCAGGTTCTCAAAAATCTGCGTGGACGTGCCCTGCACTTGCTGGTGGTTGATGGTCACAGTGCAGTCGAGTTCCTGCGCCAAAGCGGCAGTCCGGGCCACGATACTAAGTATCAGGAGTGCAACGCATCTAATTTTGCGCATAATTGTTCTACTATATGGTCTGCTACTTCTGTTTTAGCCATGAGGGGCAGTTCGACGCAGTCGTCCGCGTCAATCAGCGTCACTTTATTGGTGTCGTAGCCGAAGCCGGCGCCCGGGTCGGCCAATGAGTTGAGCACGATGAAGTCCAGATTCTTCCTTCGGAGTTTATCCTTGGCATGCTCCACGGCATCATGCGTTTCCAAGGCAAAGCCCACCAGCACCTGGTCGGCTCGCTTCGTCCGTCCCAACGTGGCGGCAATGTCCTGCGTAGGCTTTAGGCGGATAATCATGTCGTCCGCGCCGCGTTTTATTTTGGTGTCAGAAGTGTTCTCGGGCGTGAAGTCGGCCACGGCGGCACAGAGGATGGCGGCGTGACACTGCAGGAAGAGCGTCGTGGCGGCTTCATACATCGCTGCGGCGCTCTGTACGTCAATGCGCTCTATGCCCGGATGGACGGTCTGCAGAGCCGTCGGACCGCATACGAGTTTGACATTCGCGCCCCGCTCGGCCAATGCTTCGGCCAATGCGAAGCCCATTTTCCCTGTGGAGTCGTTGCTGATATAGCGCACAGGGTCGATGCGCTCTACAGTTGGTCCGGCAGTCACCATCACCGTTACGCCCTGGAGTTCGTCGCGCTGGCGCAGCATGGTGGCTATTCGAACAAAGATATTCTCAGGCTCTTCCATTCGTCCTTTGCCCATCAAGTGACTGGCCAGTTCGCCCGTGGCGGGCTCAATGACGCTTACGCCCATGCGGCGCAGAGCCTGCAGGTTCTGCTGCGTAGTATGGTGGGCATACATGTCAAGGTCCATGGCAGGTGCCACCACCACGGGGGCTTTCATCGAAAGGTAGGTGGTGATGAGCATGTTGTCGGCCGTACCGTGCGCCATCTTGCTGATGCTGGAGGCGGTGGCCGGGGCCACGACCATTATGTCGGCCCAGCGCCCCAAATCGACATGGCTGTGCCAAGTGCCGTCCGTCTGGTTGAAGAACTCGCTCACCACGGGCTTGCCGGACAGCGCCGAGAGGGTAACGGGGGTGACGAACTCCTTGCCGGCCGGCGTGATGACCACCTGTACTTCGGCGCCGGCCCGTATGAGCAGGCGCAGCAGCGTGCACGACTTGTAGGCGGCGATGCTGCCCGATATGCCCAGTACGATGTGGGCGGGACGGCCGCCGGCACCCGCCGTTTTCAGTGAGAGGTGTGAAGTGATGTCCATGGCGTGGTCAGTTGTTCTTGGTCAGCAACTTGTATTTGGTAAACACCTGCTTGGTGTTCTGTGTGAAGTCGCCCTGCATGATCCAGTTGTAGTAGCCGGGGTCGCGGCGCAGGGTCTCCACCACAGGCTTGCCGCGGTACTTGCCGAAGTTGATGACGGCCGTGCCATTGTCGTCCAGCACAATGCGCCCGGCGAAATCAACGTTGCGGTTGCGGCGGGAGAAGTCGGCCAGGAAGGTGACGTCGTTCTGCAGTTCGGCGCCGTAGCGGTCCAACTGCCCCTTGAGCACTTCGTAGGTAGCACGGGTGTCGGCTTCGGCAGAGTGGGCGTCCTCAAGGGTCTTGCCGCAGTAGAACTGATAGGCCGCTTCGAGCGTGCGCTTCTCCATCTTGTGAAAGATATTCTGTACGTCTATCATGCGACAGTTGGACAGGTCGATGGCGACGCCGGCACGCACGAACTCTTCATAGAGCAGGGGGATGTCGAAGTTGTTGGAGTTGAAGCCGGCCAGGTCGGCGTGCTTAAAGTCGGCGGCAATCTGTGCGGCTTTCTCTGCGAAGGTCGGGCATTGCGCCACGTCTTCGTCGTGTATGCCATGGACGGCTGTCGATTCGGCCGGAATAGGTATCTGTGGATTGAAACGCTGTGTCACCGTTTTTTCGGTGCCGTCGGGCATGACTTTGATGTAGCACAGTTCGATGATGCGGTCTGTGCTTACTTGCAGTCCTGTACTTTCAATATCGAAGAAGATGAGCGGGCGCGTCAGATGCAGTTCCATGTATTACAAATGCATTGCAAAGAGTGAAACCTCTTCTATTTATTATAAAGGAGTGAGTAAGAACGCAGGCATGTTACGCCATGCGCCTTACTCAATAAGAACAGTTGTCGAAGTCGGAAGGCTAATCGGCCAGCATCATGGGCATAATGAGCATCAGCACCTTCTCGGTCTCATCCTCAGCCACGGGCAGGATAAGCGCAGCGCGGGAAGGGTCCGACAGTTTGATGTTGATTTCCTCCTGCGTGAGGTTGGCCAGAAGTTCTACAAGGAATACGCCCTTGAACCCGATGTTCATGGGCATGCCATCATATTCGCAGAGGACGTTCTCCTCTCCCGAGCGGGCGTAGTCAAGGTCCTGGCTTGTCACCTCTACGTTGCTGCGGCTGATGGACAGGCGGGCCAGCGAATTGGCATTGCCGGCCGACATGATAAGTACGCGGCGCAGGGCGCTGACCAAAGCGGGACGGTTGATGGTGAGTATGTTGTTATTTTCTTTAGGGATGACCAGCGAATACTTGGGGTACATTCCCTCCACCAACGAGCAGTTGATGGTATAGTTTACCGAATAGAGCGTCAAGCCGCGTTCGCCAATGTGAAGTTGAATGTCGCCCTCTTCGCGTGCCATGGCAGCCTTGATGATACCTGCGTGCTTTTTGGAAACGATAGCCACCTTGGCGCGCTCCGATTTAATCTCCGTCAGCGTAGTCATGGCCAGTTTGTGACCGTCACTGCCGACGACGACCATGTCGTCTTCGTGGATGTCCAGCGCGATACTGTTCATCACCGGGCGTGCGGTATCATCGCTGGCAGCGAAGAGGGAGCGGCTTACGGCGCTGATGAACGAGCCACACGGCACGACGACTTCAAGTATCTCGGGCTCTTCGGCGGGCGGCGTGGGGTAGTCGTCGGCCGGCGTGCCCACCAGTTGGAAATGACCGTTGGCATACTCAAGTTGTATCTCCAGGGTCTCTTCGTTGATGATGAAGGTGATGGGCTGGTCGGGAATTTCCTTCACGACGTCCTGTAGGATGCGGGCATTGATGGCCATCTTTATTTGGCCTTCGTCGCAATAGTTTAGTTCCAGCGTGGAATAGATGCAGATTTCATTGTCTGAGGCCATGATGTCCATGACGCCGTCATGAATGTCTATGCAGAAGTTTTCCAAGATGGCCATTGGACTTTTCGGACTAATAACGCGCCCTAAGTTTTGCAGGCGCGCAGCAAGCAGTTCGCTGGAGATGGTAATTTTCATATCTGAGGTATTATTTCTTACTTCGCTTTGGCACATCTGTTGCTCATAGCCTGTGCCCATTTTGCAAAGTTACGCTTTAGCAGGCAAAATGCCAAGGCTACATGCTAAAGTTTTTTTCTCCCGCCGGCCCATCTGCCAGTCCTATGGATGGGGCAGCGTCAGCACAAGGCCGACGACTGCCCATCGAAACGAGAGAGATTATAGTCGGTTGCGCTCGCTTTGTCCGGCGTGGCTACCCTTATATCTGCTCTTCGTGGCATTGAACCGCCAAGATACATTGAACCCGATTCGACGGGCATCGCGATAAAGACGAAAGATATTCCTGTACCCTATACCGCCATATGCCGTTCCTTCGTCGTATTTAGTGCGCAAGATGTCACTGGCGACGAGGGCTACATTGAGGCTTTTGTCCCGCAGGAATTGTTTGCTAAGGCGGAGGTCGAGACTTCCAGTTGTCTTGTTTATCCAATAGGCTGACTTCTGATAGGGCGTGATGCTTCCCGTTACATTCAGCATCCATGCGTGAGGCAGGGTAAAAGTGTTGTCGAACGTGAAGTCAGTCATCAGTCCGTGCCAGTTGTGGGCGATTCCCAACTCCCCGTAATCATGGTCTTGTACAGCGAACTCTACTGAATAGTTCATCTGCCAGATGCCGATTTTGGGTGTGGCGTTGAGGACTATCATGTAGTACTGTGTCTTTGGAACGGTGCGGAAGTCGGTTAGAATCGCACCAGGATGGTCGACATCGTCGTAGGTAGAACGTATAGAGTGATATACATTTTCCTGATACCCGTAAATGGCTTCGGCGTATATCCACTTCCACTGCGATTTCCACTCAACACGATGGTTGGTTTGGGGCTGAAGGAAAGGGTTGCCACTATTGTATTCATACTTACTGGTATAGGTGACTGCCGATGACAGGATGGAATATGGCGGGTTGTTTCGTGTACACTGGTAGGAGAGCGAATGGGTCCAAAGTGAGTGCTGATAACTGATGGACAACCGGGGTATCAACACGTGGTAGTTAGGACTCATCTCGTCGTTGCGCACACCGTCAAGTTCGTAACGGTTGTGCTCATTCTGCCAGCGCAGGCCTGCATTGACGGAGAGGCTCCCCACTTTTAGCGAGTAATTGGCAAAAACGCTCCAGATATCAGTTTGCTGTCGGATGTGGTTGTCGGCGGAGAAGCCGCTTTGGGTGAAGTCGCTGGTGCGGTCAACGGTGGATGCCTCCTCTCCAAAGGTTAGCTTGCCAATGGGAACAGGGGCTGTGATGACCAGTTTCTCGGCAATCAGTTGGTTCTTCGTGGCCGTACTGCTGCTAACGGGTGTCTCGCCCTCTGTGCCTCCGCTCATCTCGTTTTGGGAAGGGGCATTGTAATAGTCTGCACTGAAATCCACCTTCCACTTCCCGATTCCTCCGATATAATAGGCATTGATACTATGCTTTAACTTAGGCTTAGTCAGCGTCTTTGTCGTACTATGCCCTTCGTCCACCATCATACCGTCCTGCATGGTTTGCATGTCATTGGCGCAGATATACTTTCGGTCGCTGATATAGTTGTTGGCCGTATAGGTAAAGCCAATGGAATGGTGGTCGTTGATTTCCCAGTTCCATCCGAGGTCGGCAAAATAGTATTTCATGTGATACTTGTATTCCTCTTCTTTTCGATGGTTCCAAATGGACGATGCCTGCAATTGTTCGTCTGTTGTTTTTACCGTCTGTGTGTTGTTGTCTGTCAGGTAACCTCGAACGAAGAAGTCCATACCGTTCCGTAGGCGATAGTTCAGGGCAGCATTGGCACTCTCATAATGTTCGTGCCCTTGTCGGTAAGCACCAGAGAAGTTGCCGCTCCAGCCTTCGCCTGTGCGACGGACAGTCTTGATGCGGATTACCGACGAGACAGCTGCGTCATATTCAGTTCCTGGCTGTGTGATAATCTCTACCGACTTGACCTCATCTGCTCGCAGACGCTCTAATTCGTCCTCTCCTCTCACTTTCTTGTTGTTGATGTAGATTTCGGGCTTTCCATGACCTGCTATCTCGCCGTTGCTCATCATCAAGGGCAGACGGGTGAGCATTTCGTTGGCAGAACCGAATTGCTCCAAAGGAGTGCCTTGAATCGAGACCTGCAGGCCCCTGTCTGTTGAAGTATATAGCAGCCTATGACCTTTAACGGTAACTCCTTTTAATGTATAGTTATCTGGCTGCATCCGAATTGTCCCCACCTCGGCCTTGTCGCAGAGTCTGTAGACGGTCTTGTAACCGACGTAGGAGATACGGGCGATCACGGTGGCCTGTTCGTAGGGAATAGCAAAGTAACCGCTTTCGTTGCTGACACCACCGCTAAGCAGCGTGGAGTCGGCAGGATTGAGGATGGCAATGTTGGCGTATGCCACAGGCTGTCCTTGTTCATCAATGACGGTTCCCGTCAAGTGGCGGTCGGTCTTGTGGGTACACTCCACATAGATTTCGTGGTCGTCGGGCTTCACAGTCATGCGGACGGGGTAGAAGCCTATCATCTGCTGGATGGCATCGGGCAGTTTCTTGTTCTTGATGGTGGCTGTGATGCGGAAGTCCTCCAGCTCGTTGTAGAGGAAGTTGACGACGTATTGCGTCTGCTCATTGTTCAACTGGAGCAGGGCCTCGCTGAGCGACACATTATTATATGTATGCGTGACACGCTGGGCGAAGGTGCCAAGTGGCATGCAGAGGATGCAGGCCACGAGCGTCAGAGTATATAGCGTACGTCTCATTTTACTACCAATGTTTTGTCTTCCATGCCGATGTTCACGGCCTCGAAGGTGTTCAACTTTTCTACAACACGCGAGAAACTGTCTTCACGCTTCCATACAAAGTGGAAACGAAGGTGCCGGGCCGCTTCATTCTCAAACTTCACGCCGACGCCGTGGGCTGTAGCAATGGCTGTGAGCATGGAGTCGAGCGGCACATTGTCGAAAATGTATGGCTCAAAGGAAATTGAGTCGGCCTGAACCGTATTTGCTGGCAGGGAAGTGACTGGATCAATGTCTGTCGTTTGCTCTGTTGTGGGCTGTTGCGGTTTGTGCATGCTGATATTTCGCACAACTTGGATAGCAGCAAAGGCAATGCCCGAAGCCAGGAGTACACCGATGAAGGATGCTGCTATCTTGCGAGGTGCGAGGTAAGCGCGAAGACGGGGCTTATATTCTCCTTCGTCGAGGATTTCCAACTCTTCTGAATGGCTGGCTGCAAACTTCTCCCATTCGCCCTCCACATCTGGGGTGTCGTTTTTAAGCGCGTCGTGCTTGAAGGCACGCTTGGCAAATCCAAGTTGCTGCACGAGGTGACGCATCTCGTCATCGGCGAGTATCTGCTGCAACTGTTCGTCAGTCAGTTGCTCAGGGTGGTCTTGCAATTCCAGAAGCCACTCTATACGCTGTTGCATTTCATGCGACTTTTTCCTTGCCTCGGCATAGTCCATACGAGCATGGCCTCTGCTCTCGTCTTCATGAAAACGTTCTTCGGTCATCATATTGCTTTTG
>JALEZQ010000103.1 GCA_022772475.1 Bacteroidales bacterium
TGGATCGCTCTGGCGGCCTACCCGGGGTGGCGCTCCCTTCGGTCGCTGACCCCGGGCTACAAGCAAATCCGCCTTCGTCGGGTTTGGGATGGCCTTCAGCCATCCGCCGCCCCGCAACGCTTTTACCGGACAGCAATAATAGCGAATCCGTATGGCTAACACATAAGTGTCAACTGTTTCAGGTAATATAGCAAGAAAGTGTCTGGTGAAATCAGGAAAAGACACCGCCCTGAGCCTGTCGAAATTCCCACGGCCCTTGGGACTTCGATTCCCAAGGGCTGGGAACACGATTCCCAAGGGCTGGGAACACGATTCCCAAGGGCTGGGAACACGATTCCCAAGGGCTGGGAATTTGATTCCCAAGGGCTGGGAATTTGATTCCCAAGGGCTGGGAATTCGATTCCCAAGGGCTGGGAATTTGATTCCCAAGGGCTGGGACTTTTTTTCGCCCGCGGCCGGCAGAAATTTATGCGGGGAGCACGCCCCCATTACGGCCGACTCCCCGCCTTGCCGTTGCGTCGTTGCAGCGGCAGAGCGGGGAGTCGAGTAAATGGTGTTGGTTAGTAGTGTGCTGCGCCGCGCGTCGTCAGGCCATGCTGTCGAGGGCTTGGCGGATGTCGGCCAGGATGTCTTCCACGTTTTCGATGCCCACGCTCAGACGGATGAGGTCGGGCGATACGCCGGCCTCTTTCAGTTGTTCGTCCGAGAGTTGGCGGTGGGTATGGCTCGCCGGGTGGAGCACACAACTGCGGGCGTCGGCCACGTGCGTCACGATGCAGATGAACTTGAGGCTGTCCATGAAGCGGATGGCATCTTCGCGCGTGCCCTTCAGACCGAAGGCGATGACGCCGCAGCCGCCGTTGGGCAGGTACTTCTCGGCCAGCGCGTGGTACTTGTCGCCCGGCAGACCGGGATAGTTGACCCATGCCACACGCTCGTCGGCCGCCAGATATTCGGCCACGCGCTGGGCGTTGCGGCAGTGCTGCGCCATGCGCAGGTGCAGCGTCTCCAGACCTTCGTTCAGCAGGAAGGCGTTCTGCGGACTCTGGATGCTGCCCAGGTCGCGCATGAGTTGTACGGTGGCCTTGGTGATGTAAGCCATCTTGCCAAAGGCTTTGGCGTAGGCCAGACCGTGGTAACTCTCGTCGGGAGCGCAGAGGCCCGGGAAGCGGTCGGCGTGCGCCATCCAGTCGAAGTTGCCGCTATCGACGATGCAGCCGCCGACGGTGGCGGCATGGCCGTCCATATACTTCGTCGTGCTGTGCGTGACGATGTCGGCGCCCCACTCGAAGGGACGGCAGTTGATGGGCGTGGCGAAGGTGTTGTCGACGATGAGGGGCACGCCGTGGGCATGGGCGATGCGGGCGAAGCGCTCGATGTCGAAGACGTGGCAGCCCGGGTTGGAGATGGTCTCGCCGAAGACGCACTTGGTGTTGGGGCGGAACAGTTTTTCGATGTCTTCGTCCGCCATCTCGGGGTCGATGAAGGTGCAGTCGATGCCCATTTTCTTCATGGTCACGCCGAAGAGGTTGTACGTGCCGCCGTAGATGGTGTTGGAGGCGATGAAGTGGTCGCCCGCCTCGCAGATATTGAATACGGCGAAAAACGATGCCGCCTGTCCGCTGGAGGTGAGCATGGCACCCACGCCGCCTTCGAGGGCCGCGATTTTGGCCGCTACGGCATCGTTGGTGGGATTTTGCAGGCGGGTATAGAAATAGCCGCTCTCTTCCAGGTCGAAGAGGCGGGCCATCTGCTCGCTGTTGTCATACTTGAATGTGGTGCTCTGGTAGATGGGCAGGACGCGGGGCTCGCCTTTCTTGGGCTGCCAGCCGCCCTGCACGCAGATGGTGTCGCGATGTTGGCTCATGGGTATGTTATGGTGTTTTGGTAATCGTTGGGTTGTGCAAAGTTAGTTCAAAATATCCTAATGAAGATACTTCTGTCGTATCGTTTCATCGGTTGAGCCACAGGCGCAGGTCGATATAGAGCGGGCGGTGGTCCGAGGCGAGGGGCTCGTTGACGGTCTTTCCCGTGGCGTCGGCCTCTTTGGCGGCGCCGTTGTTGGCCAGGGCGATGTGGTCGATGTAGTCCGTTGGCCGGTCGGCAGGCCATGTGGGTGAGCAGCCATCATTTAGTCGGACGAAATACGTATCCAAGCGCTTGACGGTGGGGGAGTCCGGCTGGGCGTTCCAATCGCCGGCAAGGATGAACGGCTTGGCGGTGCGTGCCGCTTCTTGGCGGATGATGTCGGCCGAGGCGATTTGTTCGTCTTCGTCCAGAGAGAGGTGGGTGCAGGCCAGGCACCATTCCTCAAACTCCGCCACGAGCAGCACGCGAGCCTCGTCGCGGCCCGGCAGCGGCACGCGGCGCACCGCCAGCGGCTTCTCGCGCGAGAGGATGCCGATGCCGTAACTGCCACCGCCGTAGGGGATGGCGCGGGCGAAGGTGGCGTGCATTTGCGTGGCCTGTGCCAGTTCGCCGAGGATGTCGCGGCCCTTGACGCGCGAGGTGACGCTGTCCAGTTCCTGCAGCGCGACGGCGTCGGGCGTCAGGCGGTTGATGACCGCCGCCTGCCGTTCAGGCGCCAGACGGTGGTCCATGCCCTCGCCGTGGCGCACGTTGTAGGTCATGATACGGCGGTGCAGGGTGTCGGCCGTCGTGCGCTCGGCAGCGGCAGCCGTGGTGCCGGCGGCTGTGAAGAGCACCGGCAGAAGGAGAGAAATAAGATGCTTCATCGCAGGTTCTTTGCGCCCTCAAAGGCAGGTTCGTCCGTGAAAGTCGATGCCGGCAGTCCGGCCCCGTTGACCAGGTTGGCGTCCGTATAGGGACGGTAGGCGTAGCGCACGGCGCAGGGGTGCTTCACCGCAGGGCTCTCCAGCACCACCGTCGTGCCGTCGATGCGCGCCTTGGCGGGGTGGAACACGCCGTCCTCGTCAGCCACCTCGAAGCCGCGCAGCGCCGCGCCGTCGGCCGCGTGCAGGCCGTCGGCCGTGCTGAACAAGGCGCGCAGCGTCCGGCCCTCCGTGCGGAAGCCGTCGTAGTGCGGACCGTTGCCCACGGTGGGGCGGCCGTAGGTGTGCGCCAGCGCCGACACCGTCAGGCGGCGCGCCACCTCGTACTTGCGCCGCGGATGGACGTCGAGCGAATCGCCAAGGTCGGACGACACCGCCATCCACGTGTGCGGCAGGCGGTCGGCCAGGCGCCGCTGGCTGTCGCGGAACGACGGCCACGACGGGCGGGTGGAGAGGCCCGAGAGTTGGACGAAGTGGAACGGCAGCGAGGCGTCGTGCCAAGCCCGGCGCCAACTCTGCTCGAGCAGGGTGAAGAGGCGCTCGTGCAACTCGATGTTGTGCGCATTCGACTCCCCTTGGTACCACAGCACGCCGCGCAGGGGGAAGCCCGCTATCGGCGCGATGCCGTTCTCGTAGAGATAGGCCGGCTCGTAGGGGTGGCGCTGCAGGGGCGAGGTGGCGTTCTTCGTATTATAGAGCGCACGTTCGCGGGCCCAGCCCATGACGTAGTCGTTGTGCTTCCACTGGCGCAGGACGCCCGGCATGTGCTCCTCGAGCGTACTGCGGTCAATCCAGCCCTCCGTCGTCGAGCCGCCGACGGCATTGCTTATCACGCCGACGTGGCACTGCAGGCTGTCGGCCAGCATACGGGCAAAGTTGTAGGCGATGGACGAGAAGCGGGCCACGCCCTTGGCCGTGGGGCGTCGCCACTGGCCGTCGCGGAGGTACTGCAGGCGGTTGACCGAGTCGAGGCGTGCGCTGTCCCACACCACGGCATAGGTGGCGCAGATGGCCGGCATGTCGTAGAGGTGGACGCGCGTCAGCGTGTCGGCCGCCGCCATGTCGGCCTGCGCCGACAGCGTCTCGTTCACCCGCAGTTCCATATTCGACTGTCCCGAGCAGAGCCAGACCTCGCCCACCCAGATGTCGCTCAGACGGCGCTCACCGCTGCGTGCCGTGATGCGGGCCTCGTAGGGACCGCCCGCCGTGCGCGGGGCGAAGGTCACGCGCCATGTGCCGTCGGGCGCCGCCGTGGTAGTGCGCTTCTCACGGCCGAAGGTCACGCTGACCTTCTCGCCCGCATTGGCTGTGCCGCGGAAGACGATGTCCTTGTCGCGCTGCACCACCATGCCGTCGCCGTAGATGGCCGGCAGGCGCAGGCCGCCGTAGTTGCCCGTCAGGCCGCTATATACCGTGCGGGCCAGGATGGCCGCTCCCTCGGCGTTGGGGTGGAGCGCATCGGGGAAAAGGTCCGGCCGGCAGTGGAGCGGCGTGTAGAGGTCGATGAGGCCGCAGTCCGTCGTCGCGGCAATCTGGCGTATGCGGGCGTTGATGAGGCCGTGCCATTCGCGCGTGCCGCTGTCGAAGCGCCGGTGGTCGTGGAAGATGGGCGTCATGACGCACAGGTAAATCTGCGCCTTGGCGTTGGCCTTGCGGAAGGCATCGATGAGGGCACGGTAGTCTGCCACAAACTCGTCGCCATACTGCGGCCAGTTGCGCGGGTCGGTATCGTTCAGACCGAGGTGGATGACCACGATGTCGGCGGCGAAGTCGATGGCCGCCTGATATTCCGGCAGCGCGTGGTACGGGCGGTGGCCGTGGCGCAGCAGGGTGGCCCCGCTGTGTCCGAAATTGCGCACGTCATAGGCGTCGCCCAGCATCTGCTGCAGGCGCACGGGATAGGCCTCCGTGTCGCGGTGGGCCAGGCCGTAGCCGAAGGTCACGCTGTTGCCCACGCAGGCCACTTTGGTTTTCCCGCCGTCCTTGGCGGCCAGCGACAGCGGCAGCGCCAGGAGCAGGGCGGTCAGGGTGAGGAGAATCTTGTGCATGTGGTATGTAGGTTTAAGGAAGTCTTCAGGATGGTTTTACTCAAGGGTTCTCACTATCGTCAATCAGTGGCGCGGCGTGGCGCGTTGCCACATTTTCATCATGTAGTAGCCCACGTGGGTCAGACCCAGCACCACGGCGATGATGAGCAGCGTCTTGTCCGTGTCCCATCCCGCCGTCTGCTGGTGCCAGAAGCCGGTGAGGATGCAGAGCGTGGCCAGGCCCATGCCCAGAGCGGGAATAAGTCCCTCGTGGCGGCGGGCCTGCGTGCCCCCTTCCAGCGCGCTGTGGCGCAGGCCGTAGTGGTGATAGACGTCGATGCCGATGAGCATCCAGATGACCAGCCGCAGCCACGTGTCGGCCGGCAGGAACACCATCAGACCCAGACACGTCAGGATGCCCGCCAGGGGGATGAAGGGCACTAACGGCGTGCGGAAGGTGCGGGGGATGTGGGGCATGGTCTTGCGGACGATGAGGACGCCGGCGCAGACCAGGGTGAAGGCCAGCAGCGTGCCGATGCTCGTCATCTCGCCCGCCACGTTGGCCGGGACGAAGGCCGCCAGCGAGGCGATGATGCACATGCAGATGACGTTATTGACAGCCGGCGTGCGGAAGCGCGGATGGATGCGGGCGAAGGCCTTGGGCAGCAGGCCGTCGCGGCTCATCGACATGAAGATTCGGCTCTGCGCCATGAGCAGCACGAGGATGACCGAGCAGTAGCCCACGAGGATGGCCAGCACGACGGCCTTGTTGAGCCAGGGATAGTCGGGCACGATGGCGCCCGTGGCGTCGGGCATGCCCATGTGGTCGATGGCGATGGCCACGGGGGCGATGCCCTCCTGTCCGGCGAAGGCCGTGTAGTGGGTTACGCCCGTCATGACGTGGCCAAAGGCCATATAGAGCAGGGTGCATATCAGCAGACTCATCAGGATGCCCAGCGGCATGTTGCGCCGGGGGTTGCGCGTCTCCTGAGCCGCCGTACTCACCGCATCGAAGCCCAGGAAGGCGAAGAACACGATGGCGGCGCCGCGCAGCACGCCGCTCCAGCCGTATTCGCCCAGTACGCCCGTGTTATCGGGCAGGTAGGGCGTGTAGTTTTCCGAACGGATGTACTGCCACCCCAGGACGACGAATACCAAGATGACCGCCACCTTCAGGCAGACGATGATGTTGTTCACCCAAGCGCTCTCGCGGGTGCCGCGGATAAGGAAGACGCTCATCAGCAGTACGATGCCCACCGCCGGCAGGTTGACGATGCCGCCGTCCCACGGGCAGGCCGTCAGCGCGTGCGGCAGGTCGATGCCCGCCCCGGCGAGGAAGCGCACGAAGTATTGGCTCCAGGAGATGCTCACCGTGATGGCCGCCACGGTATATTCCAGCACCAGGTCCCAGCCGATAATCCAGGCGATGAGTTCGCCCATCGTGGCGTAGGAATAGGTGTAGGCGCTGCCCGCCACGGGAATCATCGAGGCAAACTCGGCGTAGCAGAGGCCGGCGAAGGCGCAGCCGATGGCCGCGATGGCGAACGAGAGGGTGATGGCGGGTCCGGTGTATTGCGCCGCCACGGTGCCGGTGATGGAGAAGAGGCCGGCGCCGATGATGACGCCCACGCCGAAGGCAATGAGGCCGATGGGGCCGAGGACGCGCCGGAGGGTGTTCTTGCCGCTCTCCTGCGCTTCAGCCTGCAGCAGGTCCAGCGGTTTGCGGATAAAGATGCCCATGGGGTAGTTTCTGTGAAGTAAGTGGATGAGAGATGGGGCGTGAGAAGGAAAGGAGAAGGAGCCTATTGGCTTTCTTTCCGATAGACGTTCGTTTCACGCAGGACGAAGCCCATACGTTGGTACAGGCGGTTGGCGGCCTCGCGCTGCGGCTTTGAGGTCAGGTTGATGCTCTTCGCCCCCATGCGCCGGCTCTCGGCCGTGAGGTGGGCGATGAGCGCCGCGCCGTAGCCGCGTCCGCGGCAGTCGGGGCGCACCACGACGTCCTCCACCCATGCCTTCGTCCCTGTGGGCGAGGCGCAGAGGCACAGCGTGGCCATGCCCGCCACCCGCTCCTCCTCGTCGCGGCACAGGTAGATGGTGGTCATCGCGTTGCGCAGCAGGGCCGCCAGCGTCGCCGGCGTCAAGGGGGCGGCGTGGGCCGTGAGCGCCGGCAGCAGGGCGTTGATGTCGGCGCAGGCGGCGGTGAGGGCTTCGGCATCATCGGCCACCTGTGGGGGGAGCGCGTCGATGCGGGGGCGGTTGAGGCGCTCCATCATCTGGGCCACTGTGAGGCGGCTGACGGGGTCGGCCATCTCGGGCGCCACGGCCATGAGCGGTTCGAGGACGAAGCGGCGGTTGTGGTAGCGGGGGTGGGGCAGCGTCAGGCGCTCGTCGGCGCACACCGTCCGGCCCAGCATGATGAGGTCCAGGTCGATTGTGCGGTCGGCATAGGCGCCGTCGTGGCTTTTGCAAGTGCGCCCCAACCGGCGCTCCACGGCCTCGGTGGCGTCGAGCAGGGCGTGGGCGTCGAGCGTGGTGTCGAAGAGCGCCACGCCGTTGAGGAAGGTATGCGCCGAGGAAAAGCCAACGGGCTGCGTCTCGACCAGTGGCGAGCAGGCACGCAAAGGGCCTACCGTCTTGGCAAGCAAGCGGCAGGCCCGATGAATGGTTTCCTCGCGGTCGCCCAGGTTGGCGCCAAGGGCGATGACTGCGGTCTGTAAACTCATAATAGTGGAGGTTGTGGGTAGATGGCGTGCCCCTTAGTCCGTGATGAGCATCACGTCGCCGTAGGGGCCGAACATATAGTCTTCCTTGAGGGCCACCTCGTAGGCGTGCATCGTGTGCTCGTAGCCGCCGAAGGCGCTGGTGAGCATGAGCAGCGTGCTGTAGGGCAGGTGGAAGTTGGACAGCATGGCGTCGGCAATCTGGAAGTCGTAAGGCGGGAAGATGAACTTGTTCGTCCATCCCTCAAACTCCTTGATGCGGCAGTTGGCGCAGGCGGCGGCTTCGAGGGCGCGCTGCACGGTGGTGCCGACGGCCACCACCTTGTGTTCGGCATCCTTGGCGGCGTTGACCATCTGGCAGCACTCGTGGTTGACGAACATCTGCTCGGAGTCCATCTTGTGCTTCGTCAGGTCCTCGACGTCGGTGGTGCGGAAGTTGCCCAGACCGCAGTGGAGCGTGACGAAGGCGAAGTCGATGCCCTTGATTTCCATGCGCTTCATCATCTCTCGCGAGAAGTGCATACCGGCCGTCGGTGCGGTGACGGCGCCCTCGTGGCGGGCGAAGATGCACTGGAAGTTTTCCAGGTCTTCGGGTTCCGACTCGCGGCCGATGAAGCGGGGGATGGGGGCTTCGCCCAGGGCGTAGAGCGACTGCTTAAACTCCTCGTGGTCGCCGTCGTAGAGGAAACGCAGCGTGCGGCCGCGGCTCGTGGTGTTGTCGATGACCTCGGCCACGATGGAGTTGTCCTCGCCAAAGTAGAGTTTGTTGCCGATGCGTATCTTGCGGGCGGGATCGACCAGCACGTCCCACAGGCGCAGTTCGCGGTTGAGTTCGCGCAGCAGGAACACCTCGATGCGTGCCCCCGTCTTTTCCTTGTTGCCGTAGAGGCGGGCGGGGAACACCTTGGTGTCGTTGAAGACGAAGAGGTCGTGCTCGTCGAAGGAGTCGAGCACATTCTTGAACATCTTGTGCTCGATGTCGCCCGTTGAGCGGTGGAGCACCATCATGCGGCATTCGTCGCGGTGGGGGGCAGGGTACTTGGCTATTTTCTCCTGGGGGAGTTTGAAGTTGAACTGGGAAAGTTTCATGTCGGTATGTCGGGGGAGAAAAGGTTTTCGTGTTTTGTTTGTGGTATGGCGTGGCTCTTCCATTGGCGGTGTGTCATAATAGCCAATCTGCTGCGTTGCTATCGTCTTCGGGCTTGGTCATGTACTTCAGTACACTCCCGGCGCCCTCATCCTCAGCGCCTTGCATCTTGACCATTCTGACGCACCTTTGAGTGCGCGTCAAAATTTGCATTTTGACACACC
>JALEZQ010000006.1 GCA_022772475.1 Bacteroidales bacterium
CAGGCTTTATTCACCGCCCACACCGTTAAACTTTCCTAAAAGAGAATTTGTAGAAATGTCGGATTGCGCGATGGGAATCATGCTTTGCCTACGGGGAAAATGGAGGGTGTGTCAAAATGAAGATGTTTGGGCGGCGGGGCCGGCAATTATTGCCCACTGTGCGCAAAACGTGAGTTTTGCGACCAATAACGAGAAGGGCCCCGGGCGAACAAAGAGAAGCGGAAAAGCGGGGCGAGGGGCGGGAAACGCACTGCGGCCGCCACACTATGGGCCGTTCTTTCCTATTTTTCCAATCTGGAAAGGACTGGACAGGATTGGAAAGGACTGGAAGTCGCGCTTGGAGCGCAAAGGACACCGCCTATTTGTGGAGCGAGAAGACGAACTCGAGGCCGCCGCCGCGGGCGTTGCGAACGGAGATGGAGCCGCCGTGGAAGAGGACGGCATTACGCACGATGGAGAGGCCGAGGCCCGTGCCGCCGCCGTCGCGCGTGCGGCCCTCGGTGACGCGGTAGAAGCGCTCGAAGAGGCGCGGCAGGTGCTCGTCGGGCACGCCGCAGCCGTTGTCGGCGAAGGTGAAGTAGAGATACTCGGCGTCCTGATTGTAGCAGTCGATGGTGATGCGACAGCCGTGGCCGGCATAGCGCAGGCTGTTCTCCATGAGGTTGCGGAAGATGGAGTGGACCAGGGTGTAGTTGCCCTGCATCCGTGCGTCAGCAGGGACGCTGACCACGAGGTCCATGCCGGCTTTCTGCCGCGCCTCGGCCAGTTCGTCGGCCACGTCGGCGATGACGTCGGCCGGGACCAGGTCCTCGCGGGGCATGAGGTCCGGCGCCTCGTCGGTTTTGGTGATGAGGGCCACGTCGCGGATGAGGTCGCTCAGGCGCAGCGACTGGGCATAGGCTTTCTCGAGGAAATGGCGGCGTCGGGCCTCGTCCATGTCTGGACAGAGGGTGAGCGTCTCGAGGTAGCCGCGTATGCTGCTGACGGGCGTGCGCAGTTCGTGGGTGATATTGTTGCTCATCTGCTGCTTGAGGACGCGGGTCTTCTCGGCGGTGGTGACGTCGGTGAGGGTGACCTCGAAGGTGCGGTCGGCATAGACGAGCACCTGCACGCCGAAGATGCTGCCGCCGGCATGTACGCGGAAACGGTAGAGGGGCATGTCCTGGATGGTCTTGGGCATGGCCACACTGTCGATAAACTCGCGTGCGGGAGCGAAGGCCTGACTCTGCCACAACGTGTCCATACGTGGCGTGGGGCGGTCGAGGATGACGTTGGCATACTGCATGAAGCGGGGGTTGGCATAGATGCACTCGCGACGCGGGGTGAACATGGCTATGCCCTCGTCGAAGTAGTGGAAGTGGCGCAACAGGCGTTCACGCTCGGCATCGAGGGCCTGACGCTGCTCGTCCACACGGCGGTAGGCGGCCATGACGGTGCGGCCCACATCGCCCAGTTCGGAGCGGGGGAAGCGGATGCGGTCGTAATCGACGAGGCCGCGCTCGGCCGAGTCGGTGAAGCGGCGGAGCATGGCCACGGACTTGCCGAAGTGGCCCGACAGGCGCACGAGCATCACCAGCACGACGGGGAAGAGCAGGACGACGAACCAGAGGAAGACGTGGTCGGCCTGAAGGAAGAGGATGAGCGACTCGTCGTAGGGCAGGGCCGCGCGGACGACGTAGGGGCCGTAGGTGCGGGCATAGTAGAAATAGGTCTTGCCCGTCGATTCAGAGTCGCGTATGTCGCTGCCTTCAATACCCTCGAGGGCGGCGTGCACCTCGGGGCGCAGTGCATGGTTCTCACGAGCAGCCATGGCCTGGCCGTCACTGTCGTAGCAGAGGGTGCCGCGGCGGTCCATGACAGACAGGCGCAGGTCAGCGGGCAGCACATGGCGCAGCGAGTCGGTCAGACGCTCATTGGCCCGGCCGGCATCACTGCCCACGACGCCGGCCACCAGGTCGGCATAAGCATGCAGACGCGCCTCGACGAGTTCGCGGCGGTAGGTCTTCTCGCGGTGCTGCTGGAAGACGATGAGCACGGCGGCAAAGGCCAGGAAGACCAGGGTGAAGTTGAGCAGAAGTTTGGAACGATAGGAAAGCATAGGCACAGCGTGAAAAAGCGGCGGGCATTTATTCAAAGCAGTAGCCGTAGCCCTGACGGTTGACGATGCGGTAGCCCTCGTCGCCGAGTTTGCGGCGTATGCGTGCCACGTGCACATCGACGGTGCGGTCGAGGACGTAGGCTTCGCCGTGCCACACATGGGCCAGAATCTCCTCGCGTGAGAAGACGCGGCCGACGTGCGAGACGAGGAGCCACAGTATGCCAAACTCCTTTGGCGAGAGGCGGATGTCCTGTCCGCCGACCTGCGCCACCTTGCGCACGCTATCGACGCTGATGCTGCCCTGGGTGATGACGGGGACGGTACTGTCGTCGCCATGGGCGCGGCGCAGGACGGCCTTGACGCGGGCCAGCACCTCGTGGACGGAGAAGGGTTTGGCAATATAGTCGTCGGCGCCGGAGGAGAAGCCGGTGAGCATGTCGTTCTCGCTGCCCTTGGCGGTGAGGAAGATGATGGGGATGTCGCTGTGGAGTTCGCGCCGCACCTTTTCGGCCATGCGGAAGCCGGACATACCGCCCATCATGACGTCGAGCAGGATGAGGGCATGCGTCGGACCGAGCAGGGCCAGCGCCTCCTCGGCCGAGGCGGCGGCATCGACCTCGTAGCCGGCGCTTTCAAGATTAAACTGGAGAATCTCGCGCAGGTCGGGCTCGTCATCTACAATCAGGAGTTTCTTTGCCATACGTTTCGTTGTCGTGAGTAAGGGAAGAGTTTACAGACACTGCAAAGTTGTGAAAAAGCCAAGAGGCGGCCGCACGCAGCGCGGTTAAATTTATATGAACAATGGGCTGGCAGCGAGAGCCCGCAGCAATATGGCAAAAAAAGGGAAGGAGAAGGCATGTATTATAAAAGATTGTCTAAATTTGCAAATTGATTTGTGCAGACCCACAAGCCGGCGGCCATCCCTTTATATACATCTACCGAATGAACAACGAAAACCAGACCAACCTCGAAAGAAACGAGCAAAACGTCATCCCCATGCTCAAGACCTGCTGGAGTTACCTGCTGACTTACTGGCAGTGGTTCCTGCTATCGCTGATTGTATGCTACGCCCTGGGCCGCATCTACCTGGAGCGCCAGCCCCGCATCTACAGCCGACAGGCCGTCATGCTGATTGAAGACGGGCAGGACGGCAGTTCGGGCCCGATGAGCAGTGCGCGCAAGAGCCGCTCGAGCGTCAGCGCACTGATGGAACTGAACGGCATATCGGTGGGAGGCAACCTGAAAAACGAGATTTTCATCCTGACATCCATCCGCCTTATGGAGCGCGTAGTCGATACGCTGCACCTTGACGAAGACTATACCACGCGAGAGTCGCTGCACAATATCCCGCTCTACAACAACCGCCCGCTGGAGTTTGACTTTGCCCGGCGGGCACTGCTGCCGGCCACCTTCGACGCCATCAAGCAGGAGGACGGCACGGTGATGCTCAAGAATTTCCAAGTGGGCAAAGAGGAGATGGACAAATCGCTGACCTTCACCCTCAGCGACGGCGAGACGGTGCGCACGCCGGCCGGCGAGATGACCCTGCGCATCCACAAGAAAACCTTCGACGAATTTCCGGCCGACAAGACCATCCGCGTATCCCACTGGCCGGTGAAGCTGGCCGCCGCCTACTACGCCCACCGCATCAGCGCCAACGAGTATGACAAGGAGAGCTCGCTCATCGTCCTGGGCTGCCAAGATGACGACCCGACACGTGCCGAAGACCTGCTACGCACCATCTTCGAGGCTTACAAACAGGACGTCGTGGACAACAAAAACCGCGTGGCGCAAAACACCGCCGCATTCATCGACGCACGCATCGACCTCATCGGCAAGGACCTGAGTACCATCGAGGAAAACCTGGCCAACTTCAAGAGCAGCAACCGCCTGATCGACTTCCAGCAGAACGCACAGGTCTATCTCACGGAAAGCAGTTCGGCACGCAAGCAGAGCATCGAACTGGAGACGCAGCTGGCCGTGGCCGGCTTCCTGGCCGAGTTTCTGCAGGACCGCAGCAAACGCAACGAGACGGTGCCCGTGCTGTCGCTGGGCGAATCGTCGGTGGCCACGCTCATCGTAGAGTATAACCGCGCGATGATAGAGCGCAACCGCATGGCCGAAAACTCGAGCGCCGAGGCCGAGGCCGTACGCACGCTCGACAACCAGCTACAGGCACAACGCCATGCCATCCTCGCCTCGCTCAACAGTTACCTCGAAGCCGTCCGCCTGCAACTGACACACGCCCGCGCCACCGAAGCGTCCATCCTCGGACAGATGGGCAGCGTGCCCAGCAAGCAACGCGAAGGACTGGACATCATCCGACAGCAGGAACTGAAATCGTCGCTCTACACCTACCTGCTGAACAAGCGCGAGGAGGTGGCCCTGCGCATGGCGGTGGAAGAAGCCAACGTCCGCATGGTGGAAGGGCCGCTGGGCAGCATGTTCCCCGTAGCGCCGCGCCGCACGGTCATCCTCATCATCAGCCTGATCATCGGCATTGGTATCCCGGCCGGTATCCTGTATCTCGTCCACCTCTTCGACACCACCATCAAGTCGCGCAGCGAGATAGAGAGCGCCTGCAGCATACCCATCGTCGGCGAAATTCCCGAATGGGACGGCACATCGCCCAACGGCCTCATCGCCGGCGAGAACTTCGACGCACCCATCATGGAGGCCTTCCGCATGCTGCGCTACGGCATCAACTTCATGAGCCACAGCGCCAAGGTGTATGTAATGACCTCGTCGGTGCCGGGACAGGGCAAGACCTTCATCTCGAAAAACCTGGCCTACATCCTCGGCACCTCGGACAAGCGCGTGCTCTATATCGACACCGACATCCGTAAGCGCACGGCAAGCCGCTCGCTGGGCAACAGCACCGGCCTCACCGCCCTGCTCAGCGACGATGAGAAAACGCTAAAGCTCACGGACTTCATCATACCCAGCGCGCTGCACGACAGGGTTGACTTCCTGCCCGTCGGCAAAATGCCGCCCAACCCCACCGAACTGCTGATGACCGACCGCTTCGAAGAAATCATCAACGAGGCCCGACAGATATACGACTACATCGTCATCGACACCACGCCCGTCTTTGCCGTGGCCGACGCCTCGGTGGTGGCCCGCGTAGCCGACGTGACGCTCTTCACCCTGCGTATGAACAAGGAGCGCAAGGACTTCCTGCCCCTGCTCAACGATATGTACAAGAAGCGCAAGTTCAACAACCTGTGCTGCGTCGTCAACGGCAGCAGCGCCCGCCACGGCTACAACTACGGCTATGGCTACGGCTACTACCACGATAGGGAAGACACCAAGAAACGCCCGCTCACAAACATCTTCCGCCGCAAGAAATAAGCCCTTGCGGCAACGCGAGGCCGAGTAAGCCTCGGCAATGCAAGGCAGGAGGGTGTGTCAGACATATTGGTTCTGACACACCCTCCTGCTGTTTTATCAGGCGCAAAGATGGGAACAGGGCGGAGTAAGGGCGCCGCCGGCCGCGCCACGTCATGAGCAGGTCACCGGCGCATCAGGCCCTCGACGTGGGCTATCAGCGCCGTGGGGAGCGTGAAGCGGACGTCGGCGGTAGCCTCCAAGCGGATGGCGGCGAGGAAATGGGGCCACTCATTGGCATAGATTTTGGACATACGGCTGTTGCCGCCGTCGGCAGCCCGGGAGCTGAAGGCGGTGTTGGCCGCGCGGTCGCATAGTTTGACGAAGGGGGCGTAGGGCGTGGCGCGTATGCCGGCATAGTAGCGCTCGCCGGCGCGCTCGCTGCGGGTGCGGCCCTTGTCGTTGGTCAGCGCATAGACTATCTCGGCGGCCATATAGGCTTGTGCATCGTTCATGAAGGCGGCCGCACGCCGCGTGACGTCGTTGTAACTGAGGCGGGCGTCCTCTATGCTGTCGTGGAAATAGGCGCCGAAGAGCAGCGGCAGGAGGTCGGCGGCATCGGCCAGCACCTCGTGGCCATAGTCGGCGGCATAGCGGGCCACCATGTCGAGATGGTAGCCGTAAGGCAGGGTGGCGTTGTACTTTTGGTTCACACTGTCGTGCAGGTCGCGGGCAGCGCAGGCAATGGCCGTGAGCGTGGCTTCCTGCGCCTTCATAAGGTCAAGGAATGTGGCGCGTAGCATAGGGTGGAAGGTTTGAGGGAGGGGAATATAAGGGAAAGGGGCGAGAATGAGGGAACGAGGGGGCTATGAAAGCCGGAATGGCCGGAAAGGCTAGGAAAGGCCAGGAAAGGCCAGGAAGCCTAGAAATTCTAGAAGATCTAGAAAGCCTAGGAGGGCTATGGAGAGGGGAATGGAGGAGAATGAAAAATCCCCTGTGCAGCGTTGGCGGCACAGGGGATAAGCATATGTGTTCCGTCCGGCGCTTAGAAGCGGTAGCGGAGGTCTTCAATCTTGGTATTGTTCTTCAGGACGTTCATGATGCCGTGGTTCTGGTCGAAGACGGCTTGCTGGTTCATGTAGCCCTGGATGAGCATACCGTAGGCGGGTGCCCATGCCTGCGGGGCGCTGTTCGTCATATCGACCACGTTGGCCAAGAGCACGCCATTGGCGGCAGCCACGGGGCCGGTGAACTTACCCTTGCCCGTACGCTCTATGGCTCCGGCGAAGGCGGGATCGTTCTGCACGAGAGCCGACAGGTTGACGGTAGGAGCCTGCTGACGCGAAGCGCCCTGCACCTTCTTCTCGGCGGCGTTGAGGTCCTTCACGTCCTTATACTGGGCCATGAGCTTCTCGGCCTTCTTCTGCTGAACGAGGCGTGCCTTGACGGCGGCCTTGACGGAAGGCTGGTCCCAAGCGGCGTAGCCTTTGTCGTTGCGGGCTTCCAGACCGAGGACGAGGAACTGGTCGTTCTCGGTGCCTACTTCATATACTTTGGACATGTCGCCCTCCTTGGCCTCGTCGAAGGCCCACTTGAAGGCGTCCTTGATGCCCTGACCACCGATGCGCACGCCGGTTTCGGCAGCGTTGGCGGCGGAGAAGTTTTGCGTCATCACCTGGAAGCCGGCCTTGGCAGCGTTGGCCTCCATGTCAGCCAGCGTGCGGTTCTTGCTGAGGAAGTCGTTGAGGGCGTTGCGCTTGGCGGTGAAGGTAGCCTTGGAGAACTTGTAGGGATACTTCACGATGGCCACGTTGTACTTCGTCGAGACGGCCTTGGTGTTGAGCACGTGGATGACGGTGTAGATGGTCTTGCCCGTCTGGGGGTTCTTCTGACCGAAGAAGGTCACCTCGCCGGCGGGAATCTGGCAGATGTCGGTATATTCGCCACCGAGGGTATCGCCCTCCATCTTCTCGGCGGGCACGTAGTAGGGCAGTTCCACCCATGTGGTGTCGCCCTTGGCCTGATAGGCGCGTACGGCGGCTTCGTGCTTCTTGGCTTCGGCGCTCAGGGTGCTGCCGGCCTTGACGGCGGCGATGACAGAATCGACGGCGGCACGCGAGTCGAGGATGAGGCTGGTGTACTGTACGCTGTCGGGCGAGGTGATGGTGCCGACGTACTTATAGGTCGTCATATACTGGATGCCGTCCTGACGGTCGGGGCTTTCGAGGGTGGTTTCCTTCACGGCGCCTACGGCCTGGTTTTCGATGAGGGCGGTGACGGCGCTCATGTTGGCCTGTGCGAAGCTTTCCTTCTTGTAGTAGGCGCTCTGGTAGTTGGCAGCGCTCTTGGTGGAGCGCATGATGTCGGTCACCTGTGCCATGGTGGTGGCGCCGCGCAGGGTGTCCTCGATGGCCTTGACTTCGTTATAGACGGTCTGATAGTCTTCCTGGCTGGGCGTTACCTGTACGTGGAGCAACTTGAGCGAGAGGGTGGGCTCGTTGATGGCGAAGAGGGGCTTTACCTTCTCGTATTCGGCCTTGATTTCCTCGTCGGTGACGGGGACGTCCTTGTCCTGGATGAGGGTGTAGGGTGCGGAGACGATGTCGAGGTTGCAGGTTGCGGTCTGCTCGTCGTAGGTCATCTTGGCCGAGATGGGGTTGGATATGAAGGCCAGGCTCATCAGCGTCTGATACTTCTGGATGAGCAGGTCTTCGGCGATGTGCTGCTCGCAGTAGAGGCAGGCGTTCTTGAGGTTGGCGAGGATTTCCGCGTTGGGGTTGTTCTGCTTCTGCAGTTCGGCGATGGTCTTATCGACGTCCTTGATAAACTGCTTATAGCCCTGGAGGTCGCTGACCTGAAGGTAGGTTGCGGCGAGGACCATGAGTTTTTCGGAGTAGGACATCTGGCCCACCTGAATCTGTCCGTACTGCAGGCCCATGAGGAGGCGCTGTACGTTCTGCGCGTTGAAGCTTGACAGGGCGTCCTTCATTTCGTTTTCACCAACGGTGAGGCCGAACTTGCCGGCTTCCTTGGCCACGATGTTGTAGGTCTGGAAGTGGTTCCACACGCTGAGGCGTGCGTCCTGTGCAATTTGTGCCTGTTCGCGTGCGGTCATGTTTTCCGAGCGACTGAGCATCTTCATCAGGTTTTCTTCCTGTGCTACGTCCTGTTCGAAGGCCTGATACTTGATTTCCTTGCCGGCCACCTCGCCCACCTTGTCGGGTGTAGCGCAGGAGTTGAGGTCGGTGAGCGTCACGATAAAGAGCAAGAGGGCACCGCCGATGACTGACATGAGGAGGCCGGGCCTGTTGCGTAAGGTTTGTAATGCTGCCATTTAGAGTTATATTTTTGTTTGTTTTTATTTCTGTATCGGGGCGTCGCGGGCCGGGCGGTTGCCGCAGGTAGCTGCCATGGGCTTGCCGCGTGTGCGCATACGCCGCGCAAAGTTATAAAAAAAGAGGGTATTTCTACTCTCTTTTTCTGAAAATCTTTATTCTCACATGATTTCGGGCGCCTCGGGGGCCACGCCCTTGCGTCGCGGTGTGGGTCGTTCGCGCGGGGGCAGGGGGTCGAACATTTCGGTGGTGTCTTCCTCGATGATCACTTCGTCGTCGGTGCTTTCTTCGCCGTCACGCGGCATGGGCACGAAGCCTTTCGATCGGGAGATGTGGTAGCGCGTCATGGCCTCGTTCGAGCTGAAGGCGTCGCCCTCGAGGTCGCGGTCGGGGGTGATGATGTGCATGTGGCTGTACGACCATATCTCGTGGCGGTTCATGTCCCAATAGAGCTGGGCGGTGGCGAAGGTGGTGGCGTTCTCGAAGTTTTTGATGAAGACGTTGCCGCGCAGGTCCCACAGGCTGTTGTTGTAGCAGAAGGCGGTGTCGGCGATGATGTAGAGGTCGGGGGTGAACTTTGTGCTGAAGCGCTGGAAGTAGATGCCGCGCAGAAATTCCTGCCGCTGTGGCGTGGTCTTGTCGTAAACGCGCCATTCTTCGCTGATGATCTTGTAGCGCACCAGTCCGGAGTCGCTGATGAGTTTGCTCACGCCGCGTGTGACCATGACGGGCATCGAGTCGCGGTTTTCGACGGCGGCGCCTGTGGGCGGGGCGTCGTTGCCGCAGCCGGCGGCCAGACTGCAGAGCAGGGCGAGGACCGTCAGCCACAGGGGCGCACAGCGGCGCAGAAGGCCCGAAAGGCGCAGGAGGTACGGGCGGGACGTGGCGGGCATCACTGTACTTTCCATTTTTGGAACCAGCGCTCGTTGAACGACAGGCCGACGCACAGGCGCAGGTAGCGCTCGGTGATCATGCCGGGCATGCCGGGCTTGACGTGTTCATACTGTACGGCGAGGTTGAGCAGCGAGCGGTTGTTGTAGCGGTTGATGATGGGCAGCGAGGCGCCGAGGCTCACCAGATAGTCCTTGGGGCCTTTGCGTCCGTCGATGCGGGCGTAGGGCGTGGTGTAGGCCACGCCGAAGCGGTAGCGTACCAGGCGCCACCAGCGCAGGGCGTCGGGGTCGCCGACATACTCCACACCGAGGGCGTAGCGGTGCATGTCGTCATACTGTCCCTTCTCGGCGGCGTAGCGGTAGGTGCCGTCGGCCAGCGTGCTGAGCACCGGACTGCGCACGTCGGTCCATTTCTGGAACGTGTAGTCGAAACCGACGCGCAGGCTGTTGCTCCACTGCCAGGTGACGCCGGCGCCCAGCGTTTGGGGCAGGGCGTACGCCTTGTGGGCCACGAGGGTGTCGCCCAGGGCGGAGCCGCTCTCTACCTTCTGGTTGTAGAGCAGCGACTTGGAGTCGATGTCGTGCCCCAGGCCGTAGGTCAGACCGAAGAGCAGGCTGTTGCGACGGCCGAGGCGGTATTCGTACTGCACGCCGAAATCCACCTTGTACGTGCGGATGTCGGTGGTGTATTGGCGGCGGGAGGAGGCGATGGTCGATTGGCTGAACTGGCTCAGCACGGTGTGGGTCATGTCGCCCCAGAGGTAGCCCACGTTGGCGCCTATGCTGAAGTTGGGCAGCACCTGCCAGCCTGCGCCGATATAGACCTGGTGCAGTCCGCCGTCGCCCTTGTAGTTGTCGGTCTGAGTGACGTCGCGGTTGTCGGGCATGACATACTCGTTGGTGGTGTCGTAGCCGATGGTGCTGTAGGGCATGAGTCCGAGCGAGAAGCCCACGTGCGGGGCGATGCGGAAGCCCATGGAGAAGTAGTCCAGACTGGTGTTGTGGGCGTTGACCTTGGTGCCGCCCTGCTTGAGGTTGGCGTTTTGGAGGGAGATGCCCGTGTCGAAGATGAAGTTGAGCGAATCGAGGGCGGAGTAGGACGCCGGATTCTTGACGTTAAGGTCCTTGCCGGCGCGCATGGCATAGCCCACGCCTGCCATACCTTTGTTAAACCCCTGTGCCCCATCGCTGAGCAGTCCGAGGCCGTATCGCGAGTAGGGCGAGTTGCTGCCGTTGGTTTGGGCGCTGGCGGGATTGAAGCCTGCCGTTAGTCCGATGGCCAGGAGGGCGGCCGATAAGCATTTTATGTTGCGGTTCATGATGCGGTATGGGGTATGGGTGGGTATTCGTAAGAGGTTTGGAGAGGGGGAGAGAGGGGTGAGGGAGGGGGAGAGGGGCATTCAGCGCGCGTGCTGCCCTTGCTGCTCCTGCTGATACTGCAGCAGGCGGTTCAGTCCGCGTGCCACGAGGTGGCTGTCTGTGAGCAGGTTGACGCGCACGGCGTCGCTGAAGGCGTAGCGGTCGCCTCCGGTGAGGAATATTTTGAGGCGTGCATGGCGTTTCTGCCAATGGCGTATGCAGCCCTGGAGCTCGTAGCCGATGCCGCGCACCACGCCGGCGCGTATGGCGGTGGTGGTGTCGTAGCCCACGTCGGGCGTGTCGCCGTCGGCCTCGATGCGTGGCAGGCGTGCGGTACGTGCGTGGAGCGCTTCGAGGCGCATCTCCACGCCCGGCGATATGTTGCCGCCGAGGTAGTGGCCGTCGGCGGTGATGAAGTCGTAGGTGATGCAGGTGCCGGCGTCGATGACCAGCAGGTCGGTGTTGGGCTGTAGCGCCGCGGCGCCGACGACGGCGGCCAGACGGTCGGCGCCGAGGGTGTGCGGCGTGCGGTAGCCCACGCTGACGGGCGCCGGGGTGCATCCCGTGACATGGAGCACGGGCAGCCCCAGGTCATCGAGCACGGCGTTGATGGCGGGGTTTTCGGCCGCCACGGTGCAGTGGGCTATGCGTTCGGGGCGGTAGCGCTCCACCATGTGGCGAATGTGGCGCGGGTCGCTTTCCTCGAAGCCCTGCTCCACCACGAGGCGGTCGCCGTCAAAGACGGCCACTTTCATCCTGGTGTTGCCGATGTCGATGGTCAGGTTCATGGGGGTGTGGTAAGGGTGTATGCCGCAACAGGTCATACGTTTTGCGCTGCAAAGTTACGGCTTGCGCGCCGATGGGCAAAGCGTTGTCTGCATTTTTTGCACGGCATCGCCGCGCCGGCCCTGTATCTGCCGGCGTGTGGGGCGCGGCGCGGAATGCCGTGATTCAAAGTGCTCTACATCCGTCGTCACGATGCCGGCCGGGGGCGTGACGGGGCGGCGGCGTTAGTATTATTTAGGAATCGCGCGCGTGAGGGGCGCACCGGGGGCGCGGCGGATGGCACGGCGTCCCGGTCGGTGGTGGAAACAGGGGACGTGGATGATTGCACACGTGATCAATAACGTGAATTTTCCGGCCAAAAAAGTGAACGGCCTCTGCCCGGAAAATAGAAGCGAAACGGCGTGCCGACGAGCGGAAACGGCATTGGTCGGCCACACTTTGGGCGACAGATTTTCCTGTAAGCGTTACAGAAAATCCTGTAACGCTTACTCTGACCGCCCAATGGCTTACCCTTTGGTGGGTCGGCGAGGGCGGTTTGCGGGCTTGTGGGGCCGTATTTTCAATAGATTTAACTAAAAGCCGGCTGACGCCCTTGATTTTCTCCTTTATTGTCAAAAACAAGTGCGCCATGCTTGCGTCATTTGCGCCCGCGGGGACGGGCGGTGGATTTCGCGGGCACTCTCGAGGTTAACGAGAGTTAAAAGCGGTATTGCACACATGTTTTTTCTCCTTCTCCACACCCTGTTCATCCGACACCGCGCGGCGGCGGGCATTCGGCGGCGGCTATCTCTTGCAGGAATCGGGAGAAAGCGGTAAATTTGCCGCGAAGAATAATATAGAACTGTATAGAAAAGCGTATGACTATCGCCGAACTTATCCGCCAGAGCCACCAGACGGCGTTCTCGTTTGAGGTGCTGCCCCCGCTCAAGGGCACGGGCATCGCCACGCTGGAGCGCAACGTGGAGCGCCTCATGGACTTTGGCCCGAAATATA
>JALEZQ010000019.1 GCA_022772475.1 Bacteroidales bacterium
AGCGTATGACTATCGCCGAACTTATCCGCCAGAGCCACCAGACGGCGTTCTCGTTTGAGGTGCTGCCCCCGCTCAAGGGCACGGGCATCGCCACGCTGGAGCGCAACGTGGAGCGCCTCATGGACTTTGGCCCGAAATATATCAACATCACCACCCACCGCTCAGAGTACGTCTATCGCGACATGGGCAACGGCATGATGCAGCGCAGCCGGCTGCGCCGCCGGCCTGGCACGGTGGCGGTGGCGGCGGCGCTGCAGCAGAAATATGGCGTGCCGGTGGTGCCGCACATCCTCTGCTCGGGCTTCACGCGCGAGGAGACGGAGTATGTGCTGCTCGACCTGCAGTTTTTGGGCATCGAGAACCTGCTGGTGCTGCGTGGCGACAAGGCCAAGGAGGACCCTTACTTCAAGCCCACGCCGGACGGCTACTGCCACACCACCGAACTGCAGGAGCAGATCAACCGCTTCAACGCGGGCGAGTTTGTTGACGGCACGCCCATCAAGGTGCCGGGCCAGCCGTTCAGTTACGGCGTGGCGTGCTACCCCGAGAAGCACGAAGAGGCGCTCAACCCCGAGAGCGACCTGGAGTGGTTCCGCCGCAAGGTGGAACTGGGGGCGGAGTATGGCGTGACGCAGCTCTTCTACGACAACCGGGCCTATTTCGACTTCGTCGAGCGCGCCCGCAAGGCGGGCATCACCGTGCCCATCATCCCGGGCATCAAGCCCTTCGCCAAACTGTCGCAGCTGCAGACGGTGCCCAAGACGTTCCACTGCAATTTCCCGCCCGAACTGGCCACAGAGGCCCTCAAGTGCAAAACGGACGACGAGGCCAAGGCGCTGGGCATAGAATGGGGCGTGGCACAGTGTAAAGAACTGATGGCACACGGCGTGCCGAGCATCCACTTCTACACCGTATCGGCCGTCGAGAGCATTGCCGAAATAGCACGCCGTATCTACTGACCCCTCTCTCCCACCCTCTCTCCCACCCCATGCGCTACACCGACATCATAGGCCAAGACGAGGCCAAGCAGATGGTACGCCTCGCCGTGAGCGAAGGCCGCATACCGCACGCCCTGCTGCTGACGGGACCCGAGGGATGCGGCAAACTGCCACTGGCGCTGGCGCTGGCCCAGACACTGCTCTGCCAGCAGCCGACGGCCGAGGGCGAGCCCTGCGGCCACTGCCGCAACTGCCGTATGGCGGCACAGTTGGCCCACCCCGACCTGCACCTGACCTTCCCCATCATACGCCGAAAGAACGCCGGCAGCGCCGAGCAGGTGACCTGCGACCAGTACGTCGGCGCATGGCGCGACATGGTGGCGGCATCGCCCTACGTGGCGTGGGACCGCTGGCTCGAGGCCATGGGCGTGGAAAACCAGCAGCCCATCATCACCGTGGCCGAGGCCAACGCCATCATCAGCCGCCTGAGCCTGCACGCCTCGCAGGGCGGACGCAAGGTGGTGGTCGTCTGGCACGCCGAACTGATGAACGAGCAGGCGGCCAACAAACTGCTCAAGACGCTCGAAGAACCTACGCCCGACACGCACTTCATCCTCACCACCTCGCAGCCCCGCCGCCTGCTGGAGACCATACGCAGCCGCACACAGTGCATCGCCCTGCGCCCCCTCGGCGAGCAGCAGATTGCCGACGCCCTGACCGCACGCCACGGACTGGACGCCAACACGGCCAAGATGCTGGCGCACAACGCCGAGGGCAGTTACACCCGCGCCTGCGCCATGCTGGGCGTCGAGGAAGAGACGGCGGAGTTTTTCGACCTCTTCGTCCTCATCATGCGCAAGTGCTTCCAGAGCGACGTGAAGAGCATGTACCAGTGGGCCGACCGCATCGCCGCATGGGGACGCGAGCGCCAGAAGGCGTTTCTGGCCTACTGCCAGCGTCTGGTGCGCGAAAACTTCATGGCCAACTTCCATCTGGACGACCTGACCTATATGAATGCGCGCGAGGCCGACTTCTCCACCCGCTTTGCCCGCTTCGTCAACGAGCGCAACGTCATCGGCTTCATGGCCCAGCTGGACGACGCCTACCGCGAGATTCAGCAGAACGTCAACGCCCGCATGGTCTTCTTCGACCTGGCCATGCAGATGGCCCTGCTCGTGAGACGCTGACAGCCGTTTCCACCCCCTCCCGACCTTTTCAAAGGCCACGCCGGACTTACGCGCCGGCAAGGGCCTGCACCATAAACATTTCTCACCGTGAACACAGATTTCAAGATAGGCGGCTGCCTGCGTGGCTTCAGCGCATGCGGGTGCGGCCGTCAGGACAAACAGCTCAATACTTACGACTACCTGGCCGGCGTCCCTCTGCCCGAAGGCGTGAGCGACCTGGTCGAGGTGCAGTTTAAGAACACCCGCAAGGGCTACTTCCGCAACGACAACCACCTGACGCTGGCCAAAGGCGACATCGTGGCCGTCGAGGCTACACCGGGACACGACATCGGCGTGGTGACGCTGACGGGACAACTGGTGCCGCTGCAGATCAAGAAGGCTTGCCTCAAGCCCGGCACCGAAATAAAGCGCGTCTATCGCAAGGTGCGCCCCCTCGACATGGAGAAGTATGAGGAGGCCAAGGCCCGCGAGCAGGACACGATGATACGCTCGCGGCAGATTGCCAAAAGCCTGGGGCTGGACATGAAGATTGGCGACGTGGAGTATCAGGGCGACGGCGGAAAGGCCATATTCTACTATATCGCCGACGCCCGCGTCGATTTCCGCAAGCTCATCAAGGTGCTGGCTGAGGAGTTTCACGTCCGCATCGAAATGCGCCAGATTGGCGCCCGTCAGGAGGCCGGACGCATCGGCGGCATCGGACCCTGCGGACGCGAACTGTGCTGCGCCACGTGGATGAAAAACTTCAACTCCGTCTCGACGGCGGCAGCACGCTTTCAGGACCTCTCGCCCAACCCGCAGAAACTGGCCGGACAGTGCGCCAAGCTCAAGTGCTGCCTCAACTACGAGACCGACACTTACATGGAGGCCTCGCGCCAACTGCCGCCGCGCGACGTCACCCTCGAGACGGCCGACGCCACGTTCTACTTCTTCAAGGCCGACATCCTGGCGGGCCTCGTCACCTACAGCACAGACAAGCGCCTGGCGGCCAACCTGGTGACCATCAGCGCCACACGGGCTCATGAGGTCATCCGCCTGAACAAGCAGGGCGACAAACCCCTGAGCCTGGACAACAGCAGCAGCGCCGCCCCCGCACGCCCCATCGACCTGGCAGAGCAGGACGACCTCACACGCTTCGACAAAGTAAAGCGACGCCGCAAGAACAACAAGAAGGGACAGCGCCCGCGACGCAATGGTCAGGGTGACGCCGAGACGCCCGCCGCACAGTAAACCAATTTATGGAACGCCCATAAACCCAACGGCCCTACGCTATGGACAAGGACAAACGGCACAGCGGCCATCGCCTGCTGCCATTGGCGGCCACGGCAGCCCTGCTGGCAGCCGCCGTCAGCGCGCTGTGGCTGTGCAGTACGCCACACCCCACCGTGCTCCACCGCTTCTACAACATGGGCGGTACATGGCCGTCCGACAGCATCCTGCGCTTCACGCCCGACAGCATCGCCGACGACGGACGGTACGTACTGACGCTGACGCTACGCCGACAGACGGCACAGCGCTACCCCTACCGCGAGTGCTACATCGAGAAGACGGTGGCCACCCCCACCGACACCCTGCACGACACCCTATGCATCCGCTTCGACGCACCCTCCGGTAGCGACGGCAGCAGCGACGCCGTGACCGAAAGCCGCGGCACGGCCATCCTACAGACGGACCTCAACACCGACACGCTGCACCTGACACCCGGATGGCGGGGCACCATCAGCCTGCGCCACCTCATGCGCCACCACCACCTGCCGGGCATCACCACCGTCGGCATGACCATGACGCGACTGCACAACCAATCCTGACCACACACCCTCCTCCACAAACCTCACACTCTCCGCCCTATGACAGAACTGCTGGAAGGCTGGCTCAACAGCCTCGACTACTGGAACATCCTCATCCTCATGGCCATCGAAAGTTCGTTCATCCCCTTCCCCTCCGAAGTGGTGGTGCCACCCGCAGCCTGCATGGCCTGCATGGCCGACTCGCACCTGAACATCTTCTGGGTCATCATCGTAGCCACCATCGGCGCCAATATCGGCGCGCTGGTCAACTACTTCATCGCCCGCACCCTGGGCCGCGCCGTGGTCTATCGCTTTGCCGACAGCCGTCTGGGGCACCTCTGCCTGCTCAACGGTGAAAAGGTGCAGAAAAGCGAGGAGTACTTCCGCAAGCACGGCGTAGCCTCCACCTTCTTCGGCCGCTTGGTGCCTGCCGTGCGCCAGCTCATCTCCATCCCCGCCGGTCTGGCCCGCATGGACCTGAAGAAATTCATGCTCTACACCACGCTGGGTGCCGGCGCATGGAACAGCGTGCTGGCCCTCCTGGGCTACCTCATCCACATCTGGTTCCCGGAACTGACCAGCGCGAAGGACATCTCGGACAAGGCGGCCGAATACAGCCACGAGATAGGCTGGTGCATCCTCGGTCTGCTGGCCCTGGTATGCCTGTGGTTTGCCGTAAAATACTACATCCGCCGAAGCCGGGCCTGACGCCCTTGCGCCCGCCATCCTTCCCTCTCAAGCCCATGTCTTTACGTCAACTCATCCCCCTCATCCTTCTGTCCCTCGGCACAGCTACGGCTGCGGCCGGGGGACAGCCGCTTGTGCCCGACAGCACCGACAGCACCGCCGCCACCTACCGGCCCGTGGATCACGAATGGCTGATGGGCATCGGGCGGGCCAACGTGCTCGACACCTACCTGTCGCGCCTGGAATATACCGGCACATCGCTGTCCGTGACGCACACCACGCTGCGCCCCACACGCCGCCGCGGCGACCGCCTGACGCGCCAGACGCTGCTCACCGCCCACGTCGCGGCCGTCCATTCGCCCACGGACGACTACGACGCCTACGATGCCGACCTCTGGGCGGCCATGGCATGGCACTGGCGCGTGCTCGCCCACAACGGCCTCGCCCTCTACGCCGGCGCCATGGCCGAAGCCGGCACGGGCTTCACCTACAACGAAATGGGCGGCAACAACCCCGCACAGGGACGCCTGACGGCCGACGCCGCGCTGACGCTGCGCGCCACCTACGCCTTCCGCTGCCTCAGACGCCCCATGGCGCTGGCCCTGCAGACGGACATCCCCGTGGCGGGCGTGATGTTCGCCCCCCACTACGGACAGTCGTACTACGAAATCTTCGCCCTCGGCCAGACCGACCGCAACGTCCGCCTCACCACGCCCTTCTCCGCCCCCTCGCTGCGCCTGCTCGGTACGCTCCACATCCCCCTGGGGCGCGCCACGCTCTCCGTGGGCTACCACGCCGACGTGCGACAAAGCGACACCGGGGGCCTGAAGCGCCACCTCTGGAACAACCAGCTGGTGGTGGGCTACGTCCACCGCGTCTATCTGGCACGCTGACGGCTGCCATTCCCTGCCTTCCCCCTTCTCCCTTCTCCCTTCCCCCTTCCTCCAGCTTCTCCTCTTCCTACATACCCTCCTCTTCTTCCCTCATGCTCCACCGCTTGCTCCACACCATAATGGCGGCCGCCATCGCCCTGACGTCGCTCACGGCCTGCGTCACCGAAGAAGTGGCGCCCAACACGCGCTACGGCAACTTCTCCTTCCTCTGGCAGACGCTTGACCAACGCTACTGCTTCTTCGACCTCAAGGCACGCACCTACGGCCTCGACTGGAACGAAGTGCACAGCCGCTATGCCGCACGCATCAGCGAGAAGATGGACGAGCGCCAACTCTTCAGCGTGCTCGCCGAGATGTGCAACGAACTGCGCGACGGCCACGTCAACCTCGTCTCCTCGTTCAACACCTCGCGCTACGGCGCATGGTACGACGACTACCCCACCAACTATGCCGACACCCTGGAGCGCATCTACCTGGGCCGCGCAGAAGACTACTACGCCAGCGGCGGACTGAAATTTCGCGTCCTTGCCGACAACATCGGCTACGTACGCTGCGCCACCTTCGACACGGGCATGGGCGATGGCTCGCTCAACGAGATGATACGCACGCTCATGGTCTGCGACGGCCTCATCATCGACGTGCGCAGCAACGGCGGCGGCCGCCTGACCACGGCACAAAAACTGGCGTCGCTCTTCCTCAACGAGCCCACCGTCTGCGGCTACCAGCAGCACAAGACGGGCACGGGCCACAACGACCTCTCCGCCCCCGAAGCCGTCGTCATCGACCCCTTCCCGGGCCTGCGCTGGCAGAAGCCCGCCGTCATCCTGACCAACCGCCGCACCTACAGCGCCGCCAACGCCTTCGTCATGTACGTCAAGGGCCTGAACCACGTCACCATCCTCGGCGACCGCACAGGCGGCGGCGCCGGCCTGCCCTTCCAGACGGACCTGCCCAACGGTTGGGCCATACGCTTCTCGGCCTGCCCCAGTTACGACCGCCACATGACGCTCACCGAAGAGGGCATCGACCCCGACATCCGACAAGACCTCCTCGACGACGACCTGCAGCGCGGCACCGACACCCTCATCGAGGCCGCACGCCGCCTGCTCCGCGCCAAACAGTGAGAGGAGAGAGGCGTATAAGCCACCCACCATCAGTAAGATACATTCCTGCTACAACCTGTAATGAACAATGCGGAGTATATCAACGATGATATGCCGCAGTAAGAGAATCAGAAAACCGAAAATATCTGAAGTAAGAGATGGATTTAAGATTCAATACGTCATTAGCCGAAGGTTACAAAAGCCCTAGCCAAATAGCAAGAGTGCTGACTGAAAATTGGTTGGAACGTAACATGTATTGCCCTATTTGTGGTGAACTGTCAATTAGACGTGCAGAACCAAATGCGCCTGTAAAGGATTATGAGTGCGAACATTGCAAGTCACAATATGAGCTAAAGAGCAAGAAATCAGACAGCGATAGTTTTCAAGCTACTGTTGCAGATGGTGTTTACCGAACCATGATCCGAAGAATTACTTCACTGGACAATCCTAGTTTCTTCTTCATGCATTATGACCGATATGTAGTCAACAATCTAGTAATTGTTCCCAAATGCTTCTTTACACCATCGGTTATCGAAAAGCGCAAAGCATTGGCAAATACATGCAGACGGGCAGGTTGGGAAGGATGCAATATCCTCATGAGAGAAATACCTGCAACAGCGAAGATACCTATCATCAGAAATGGTGTTGCCCTTCCCGTTCAAGAAGTCGTTTCTCATTATCATAGAGTGTTCAACCTGCAAACAAAATCGGTAGAGAGCAGAGGATGGTTGATGGACACATTGCATCTCGTAGAACGGCTTGATGAGACATTTACATTGAATCAAATGTATGCGTTTGCCGAGGATTTAAAACAGAAACATCCATATAACAATCACATTCTTGACAAGATTCGCCAGCAACTTCAATTTCTTCGTGATAAAGGAATAATTGAGTTCAAAGGCAGGGGTATCTATAAAAAGATTTAGATACGAACCATGTACTCAACCGAACAGCTTTTGTACATTGCGGGAATAATATCATAACAGACAAATGCTGAAAGATAATGACAAAATACATATTTTATACAACTGAAGGCTTTACACAAAGTCCGGACGGCGAAGACATAGATAATTGTCAGTTGCTTGGATGTGCATACGGTCAAGATAAACATGATGCTATGGATAATCTGCTGAAGGATAATCCTTGGATTAAGGAGAGAGGTTTTGAACCTTGCGAGGCTATTTGCAAACAACTTGCTTCCACGGATAATGCGGAGGACAAACTTTCCTTCATTACAGATCTTTTGGATGAACGACAACTGGAAGAGTATTCAAATTGGCTAAGGACAATAGAATAAAATACATAAAACAAACTTCTTCAACTACGACATAATGAAGGCCCTCAACGGGGGCAAGCAGATGACCGACGTGTGGGCGTTGCCGGCCATCGGCCAGTGGGAGAAATCGTGCGGCAAGCATCCCACCCAAAAGCCCTTGGGCATACTGGCCCGGCTCATTCAAGCCAGTACGCAGCCCGGGGCATGGATCTTAGACCCCTTCAGCGGCAGCGGAACCACGGGCATCGCAGCCAATCTGCTTGACCGGCGTTATCTGGGCCTTGAAAAAGAGGCTGAGTATCTTGCCATAGCCAAGGCGCGGCGGGAAGAACTGGAGGACATGGCCATAAGAGCACAGTACCTGCAACGTCTGGCCAAAGCACGGCATATCATGCCCGCTGAGACCGGCGTGGCCGAAGCAGCATGTGCCGACTACGGCATACCATGGCTGTGACGGGGACCGGCCGGCGTCACGGGCGCTGCAAACCCTTCGTATGGAAACCCGTGCTGCAATTTTCGGCGGCAAACGGCGGCAAATGGTTGTTTCGGCATCACTTCTTGGCCACAAAACCTTGCAGGCTGTAATTTTTCCGTAATTTTGCGGGCAAAATCAGAAAGACTATTATGCCAAAGAACCTCGTCATCGTGGAGTCGCCTGCCAAGGCCAAGACCATAGAGCGCTTTCTCGGCGCCGACTACAAGGTGCTCTCCAGCTACGGGCACATCCGCGACCTGAAGAAGAAAAACTTCGGCGTGGACCTCACCACCTTCCAGCCCGAGTATGAAATACCTGCCGACAAGGCGGCCGTCGTCAGTACGCTGCGCAAAGAGGCCAAGGCGGCCGACGTGGTATGGCTGGCGTCCGATGAAGACCGCGAAGGGGAGGCCATCGCCTGGCACCTGGCCGAGGTGTTGAAAATCAATCCCGCCGACGCCCGGCGCATCGTCTTTCACGAAATCACCAAGCCGGCTATCGTCAACGCCCTGGCCACGCCGCGCCATATCGACCTGAACCTCGTGGACGCTCAGCAGGCTCGCCGCGTGCTGGACCGCCTGGTGGGCTTCCGCCTGTCGCCCGTGCTTTGGCGCAAGGTGCGCCCCAACCTCTCGGCAGGCCGCGTACAGAGCGTGGCCGTGCGCCTCATCGTGGAGCGCGAACGCGAGATTGAAGGGTTCACGCCGACCTCTTTCTACCGCGTGCGCGCTACCTTCACCACGCCCGACGGGCAGACCATCACGGCCGAACTCAACCGCAAGCCGGCCACGCAGGAAGAGGCGGAGGCGTTTCTCAACCGTTGCATCGACAAGGACTTCACCGTGACCTCGGTGGTGACGAAGCCCACACGCCGCACGCCGGCGCCGCCCTTCACCACCTCGACGCTGCAGCAGGAGGCGGCGCGCAAACTCGGCTACTCGGTGGCCTCGACCATGCGCGTGGCGCAGAGTCTCTACGAGCAGGGCTACATCACCTACATGCGTACCGACTCGATGAACCTCTCCACGCTGTGCTTGGACGCCTGCGGACCGCTCATTGCCTCGACCCTCGGGCCCGAATACCACCAGCGCCGCACCTACCACACGCATGCCAAGGGGGCACAGGAGGCCCACGAGGCCATACGCCCCACGGACATGCAGCGCGAGACCATCGACGCCACGCCGCAGGAGAAGCGCCTGTACGACCTGATACGCAAGCGCACGCTGGCCTGCCAGATGGCGGACGCCCGGCTGGAGCGCACGCAGGTCACCATCCACATGGACGGCGACGACACGGCGCACTTCACGGCACAGGGCGAGGTGGTCAAGTTTGACGGTTTCCTGCGCGTCTATCGCGAAAGTCGCGAGAACGACGAGAGCGCGGAGGACGAGGCCCTGCTGCCGGCCATGACGGAGGGCATGCGTCTGCTGCCGAGCGACATCAACGCCCGCCAGAGCTTCACCAAACCGCCACAGCGCTATTCCGAAGCCTCGCTCGTCCACAAGATGGAAGAGCTCGGCATCGGCCGCCCGTCAACCTACGCACCGACTATCTCCACCATACAGCAACGCGAGTATGTGGTCAAGGGCGAACGCCCCGCGCCGCTGACGCCCTGCCACCTGCTCACCCTCAGCGGCGGCAGCATCAGCGACACCATCGTTCAGGAGAAGGGGGCTGCCGAGAAGGGCAAACTCCTGCCCACCGACACGGGCATCGTGGTCAACGACTTCCTCATTGCCAACTTCCCCGACATCATGGACTACAACTTCACGGCCAATGTCGAGAAAGACTTTGACCACGTGGCCGAGGGCGGCATGAAATGGACCGACCTGATACGCGGCTTCTATACCGACTTCGACCCCGAAGTGGAGCGTATCATGGCAGACAACAGCGGACAGAAGGCGGGCGAGCGCATCCTGGGCACGGACCCCGCCACAGGGCGCACCGTCAGTGTGCGCATCGGACGCTACGGCCCCATGGTGCAGGTGGGCACGACCGACGACGAGGAGAAGCCGCGCTTCGCCACGTTGCGTGCCGAGATGAGCATGGCCACCATCACGCTCGAGCAGGCGCTGGACCTCTTCAAACTGCCCCGCACGCTGGGCGACTACGAGGGCAAGACCGTCACCATCGGCGTGGGACGCTTCGGACCCTACGTCCACCACGACGGCAAGTATGCCACGCTCGGCAAGGAGGACGACCCCCTGACGGTCAGTCTGGAGCGCGCCATTGCCCTGATCTGCGCCAAGCGCGAGGCCGAAGCCAAGAGCCACCTCAAGGCCTTCGCCGAAGAGCCGGGCATGGAGGTGCGCACAGGACGCTACGGCCCCTACATCGCCTTCGAGGGGAAAAACTACAAGATTCCCAAGGCCAAGGCGGACGAGGCGGCCAACCTGACGCTCGACGAATGCCGCGCCATCATCGAGGCGGAGAAAAACAAGGCCGCCAAGCCCGCACGCCGACGCACGGCGGCCAAAAAGGCATGACGCGCCAAAGGCGATGCCTCGGCCCCGAACACCTCTCCCCCCCTGACAAACACGTTCTCACTCCATGAAATGTATCGCTTTCATCGGCTACATGTGCGCCGGCAAGACGACCATTGGAAGGTCGCTGGCCCGCTCGCTCAAGTGCAACTTCTACGACCTCGACTGGTACATCGAGGAGCGCTTCCACAAGCGTATCCCCCAAATCTTTGCCGACGAGGGCGAAGCGGCCTTCCGCGACCTGGAGCGCCGTATGCTCCAGGAGGTGGCAGCCTTTGAGAACATCGTGCTGTCGTGCGGCGGCGGCACGCCCTGCTTCTTCGACAACATGGACTATCTCAACAGCGTGGCCGAGACGGTCTATCTGCGCGCCACGCCCGAGGTGCTCTGCCGCCACATCGCCATGAGCCGCGGCGTCCGCCCGCTGTTGCAGGGCAAATCGCCCGACGAGCTCCGCGAGTTCGTCAATCAGCAGTTGGCCGAGCGCAGCCCGTGGTACGAGAAGGCGCAGCACATCATCGACATCGACGTGCTCGACACGCCCGAGACGATAAGCCAGCTGGTGGCGCGCATACGCCGCACCATAGGGTGCTGACGCGCCACACTGAGCAGCACATACCCAACTCCCCCGGCAGGCCCTTGCGGCCTGCACATCCTTCACCCCAACACACACCTCCCTAATCCTCTCCCATTCCTATGCGTAAATGGCGAATTGAAGACTCGGAAGAACTGTACAACATCAAAGGGTGGGGCGTGAGCTACTTCGGCATCAACGAAGAGGGCCACGCCTACGTATGCCCACGTAAAGACGGCAAGCAGGTGGACCTCAAGGAAGTGGTCGACGACCTGGCCGCACGCGACATCACAGCGCCCGTCCTGCTCCGCTTCCCCGACATCCTCGACAACCGCATCGAGAAGACGGCAGACTGCTTCGCTCGTGCCGAGAAAGAATACGACTTCAAGGCGGACCACTTCATCATCTTCCCCATCAAGGTCAACCAGATGAGGCCCGTCGTCGAGGAGATTATCAGCCACGGCAAGAAGTACAACCTCGGCCTCGAGGCGGGCTCCAAGCCCGAGCTCCACGCCGTGCTGGCCACCAATATGGACAGCGACAGCCTCATCATCTGCAACGGCCACAAGGACCAGAACTTCATCGAGCTGGCGCTGCTGGCGCAGAAAATGGGCAAGCGCGTCTTTCTCGTCATCGAAAAGCTTCCCGAACTGCTGACCATCGCCCGCACAGCCGAGAAGCTCGGCGTGCGCCCCAACCTCGGCATCCGCATCAAGCTGGCCACCGCCGGCAGCGGCAAATGGCAGGAGAGCGGCGGCGACGCATCGAAGTTTGGCCTCAACTCCAGCGAACTGCTCGAAGCGCTCCAGCTGCTCGACAGCATGGGCATGCACGACTGCCTCAAGCTCATCCACTTCCACATCGGCTCGCAGATCACCAAGATACGCCGCATCAGCACCGCCCTCCGCGAGGCGGCACAGTTTTACGTCCAGCTCCACGCCATGGGCTTCGGCATCGAGTTCGTCGACTGCGGCGGCGGCCTCGGCGTCGATTACGACGGCACGCGATCCAGCAATTCGGAGAGCTCCGTGAACTACAGCATACAGGAGTACATCAACGACTGCGTCTATACCTTCGTCGATGCAGCCAACAAGAACGGCATCCCCCACCCCAACATCATCACCGAGGGCGGACGCTCGCTCACCGCACACCACTCCGTCCTCATCCTCGACGTCATGGAGAGCGTCTCCATGCCCCGCATGGACGAAAGCTTCCAGCCCGACGAGAACGACCACCAGCTCGTGCGCGACCTCACCGAGATATGGGACAAACTCTCCTCGCGCTCCATGCTCGAAGACTGGCACGACGCCGAAGACATACGCGACGAGGCCCTCGACCTCTTCCGACACGGCATCATCGACCTGCGCACTCGCGCACAGATAGAAAGCCTCTACTGGAGCATCTCGCACGAGATTGCCGAACTGGCACACCACCAGAAACACGTGCCCGACGAACTGCGCAAGCTCGACAAGATGATGGCCGACAAGTACTTCTGCAACTTCTCCCTCTTCCAGTCAATGCCCGACGCATGGGCCCTCGACCAGCTGTTCCCCATCATGCCCATCAGCCGGCTCAACGAGAAACCCACCGTCTCGGCCACGCTCCAGGACATCACCTGCGACAGCGACGGCAAAATCTCGACCTACGTCAACTACAACCAGCAGACCAGCTACCTCCCCCTCCACCGCATACGTGAAGGCGAGCGCTACTACATCGGCGTCTTCCTCGTCGGCGCATACCAGGAGATCCTGGGCAACATGCACAACCTCTTCGGCGATACCAATGCCGTACATATCACCGTGGACGACGACGGCTATAGCATAGACAAAACCATCGACGGCGAAACCGTCGCCGACGTGCTGGAATACGTCCAGTACGACCCCAAGAGCCTCGTCCGACGCCTCGAATCGTGGGTGAGCCGTGCCGTCAAGGAGGGACGCATCACCGTCGAAGAGGGCAAGGAGTTTATCTCAAACTACCGCTCCGGACTCTACGGCTACACCTACCTCGAGTAGTCCACATCGCCGACCAACAGACCTATAGGAAATCCCCCCACAGACGCACCACGCGGCGGGATTTCCTATACGTTTTTCTTGCCGGCACACCACGCCGGTCACAAGCACGACAACAGAACAACAACTTATAATACATCACACACCATGGGTGGATTTTTTGGAACCGTGGCACTCCGAGAGTGCACAGCCGACCTCTTCTACGGCACAGACTACAACTCGCATCTGGGCACACGACGCGGAGGTATGGCAGGATACAACAAAGAGGAAAAAACATTTACACGCTCTATCCACAACCTGGAGAGCTCCTACTTCCGCACCAAGTTTGAACCCACACTCGACCGCTTCCGCGGATGCACCTCGGGCATCGGCGTCATCAGCGATACGGACGCACAGCCGCTCATTATCAACTCGCACCTGGGCCGCTTCGCCATCGTCACCGTGGCCAAGATACAAAACCTCGACGAACTGGCCGCACAGCTTCTCCAGCAAAACATGCACTTCGCCGAACTCTCGTCGGGCAAGACCAACCCCACCGAACTCATCGCCCTGCTCATCATCCAGGGCAAGAACTTCGTTGAGGGCATAGAGAACGTATTCGCCCACATCAAGGGCTCCTGCTCCATGCTCCTGCTCACCGAAGACGGCATCATCGCCGCACGCGACAAGTGGGGCCGCACGCCCATCGTCGTCGGCAAGAAAGAAGGCGCCTGGGCCGCCACCTCCGAGAGCACAGCCTTCGCCAACCTCGACTACGAGATAGCCCACTTCGTCGGCCCCGGCGAGATCGTACGCCTGCGCCCCGACGGCATGGAGCAAATGCGCGCCCCCGAGGAGCGCATGCAGATATGCTCCTTCCTCTGGGTATATTACGGCTTCCCCACCTCCACCTACGAGGGCCGCAACGTCGAGGAAGCCCGCTACGCCAGCGGCCAACTCATGGGACAGGAAGACAGCACCCCCGTCGATTGCGTCTGCGGCATCCCCGACTCGGGCATCGGCATGGCCCTGGGCTACGCCGCCGGCATGAAGCGCCCCTACCAGCGCGCCATCAGCAAATATACCCCCACGTGGCCCCGCAGCTTCACCCCCGCCAACCAGGAAATGCGCTCCCTCGTGGCCAAGATGAAACTCATCGCCAACCGCGCCGTCCTCAACGGCAAGCGCGTGCTCTTCTGCGACGACAGCATCGTCCGCGGCACGCAGCTCCGCGACAACGTCAAGGTCCTCTTCGACGACGGCGCCAAGGAGGTGCACATGCGCATCGCCTGTCCGCCCCTCATCTACGGCTGCCCCTTCATCGGCTTCACCTCCTCCAAGAGCGACATGGAACTCATCACCCGCCGCATCATCAAGGACTTCGAGGGCGATGAAAACGCCAATCTCGACAAGTACGCCACCACCGATTCACCCGAGTATCAACGCCTCGTCGAGGAGATACGCCGCCGCCTGGGCCTCACCACCCTGCGCTTCAACAAACTCGAGCAACTCGTTCAGGCCATCGGCCTGCCCAAATGCCGCCTCTGCACCCACTGCTTCGACGGCAGCAGCTGCTTCTAAGCCGATCCGGCGCCGCTGCCAAGCCACAGCTAAAAAAAAGACGATTCTTCTGCAAAATCGCGAATTTGTAGAAAAATCGTCTGCGGCGGCCCATTTGCATTCCGTCTCCAAATGTAGTATCTTTGCAGCGCAAAGCAAGATAGAGCCCTCTCGGGGGCTCTTTTTTATTGTCTCCAAGGGGGTTAAACGGTTTGGGCGACCGTTTTTTCTGTCGCCCAAACCGTAAAATCCGTCGCCCAAACCGCCACGCCGGTTGGCACACCCGTGGATTTCAGCCGCCGCGATAGCCCTCAGCAACGATATTCCGTTAAACATTCTAAAAAATACGCAGATTTTCGCTCGATGAAAAACAGACGATTTATCTACAATGTCGCGAATTTGTAGAAGAATCGTCTATACGCTGTCGCGGCGGCGAATCGGCGACGAATCGTGGTGAGCCGGCGCTATGCTTTTTCCCCCCCCCTTCTTTTTGTTTGTATGATGATTTTACTCTATTTTTGCAACTTGTTAGGATGCGTACACGCATTTTGACGAAACCGGTGGCGGACACGCATTCGTTCGTTTCCGGTTGCCACCTGAGAGAATGCCATGTCTTACCATAAAATATACTTCGCCATGCTGTCGCAGCCCTAAAGCAAGCAGCATCGCCTCCACGAAACAGACACCATACCACGCACGCACAAGCCTTTGCATCGTCTGCCCATCGCACAATGATCAGGCAAAAGATTTTAGACAGAGGCTTCAAGTTTCCCTATAGTCCAACACAGTGCGCGCCCATTCCCATTGACTTAGGACTTTAGACAAGCATAGGAATGGCAACACGCCTTTTCTTTATCTTACAGCATGAAAAAAATCTTTTTACTCCTTACCCTTTTATGTCTTTCCCTTTCTGCCCGGGCTCATGACGCAGAGGTAGATGGCATCTTCTACAATCTGGATGAAGCCAACAAGACGGCTACAGTCACTTATGAGGGAAACGATTATAGCTCGTATGATAATGAATACTCCGGTGCCGTAGTGATTCCTGAAACAGTGATTTATAATGGCATCACATATTCCGTCACGAGTTTGGGAGATAGGTGCTTCTATGATTGCAGCAGTTTGACCTCCATCACCATTCCCAACTCCGTCACGAGTTTGGGAGAAAGCTGCTTCTATTATTGCAGCAGTTTGACCTCCATCACCATTCCCAACTCCGTCACGAGTTTGGGAATTGCCTGCTTCGAGGGTTGCAGCAGTTTGGCCTCTATCACCATTCCCAACTCCGTCACGAGTTTGGGAGGAAGCTGCTTCGCTGGTTGCAGCAGTTTGACCTCCATCACCATTCCCAACTTCGTCACGAGTTTGGGAGGTTCCTGCTTCTATGATTGCAGCAGTTTGACCTCCATCACCATTCCCAACTCCGTCACGAGTTTGGGAGATAGGTGCTTCTATGGTTGCAGCAGTTTGACCTCCATCACCATTCCCAACTCCGTCACGAGTTTGGGAGAATGGTGCTTCTATGGTTGCAGCAGTTTGACCTCCATCACCATTCCCAACTCCGTCACGAGTTTGGGAGAATGGTGCTTCTATGGTTGCAGCAGTTTGACCTCCATCACCATTCCCAACTCCGTCAAGAGTTTGGGAGAAAGCTGCTTCGCGAATTGCAGAGGTTTGACCTCCATCACCATTCCCAACTCCGTCACGAGTTTGGGAGGAAGCTGCTTCTATTATTGCAGCAGTTTGACCTCCATCACCATTCCCAACTCCGTCAAGAGTTTGGGAGAAAGCTGCTTCGCGAATTGCAGAGGTTTGACCTCCATCACCATTCCCAACTCCGTCATGAGTATAGGAGAGGCATGCTTCTCTTATTGCAGCAATCTTGAACGTATGGTGGTGGATGCGGCTAATCCTGTATTTGATTCAAGAGAAGATTGCAATGCTATTATTCATACCTCTACCAATGAATTAGTAGCAGGATGCAA
>JALEZQ010000021.1 GCA_022772475.1 Bacteroidales bacterium
CCTTCGGCAAAGAGAAATAACACACGTTTTTGGCTCAAATCATTGCGGTTTGAGCCTTTATTTTCAGATTTTTCTTTAACTAGTTTTAGAGTTGCACCCTCGGCGACCTGTTTCCGGGCTTCGCCGAGTCGTTTTTTATGCAGTTTTTTGTTGTTTTGCAATCGAATGGTTGCGAAGATTGGCTGCACCTCGGCATAAGAACACGTTCTTCTATTCTCGGTTTGCACAATCTTTGTAGTCGTAAATCCATAAAATAAGCAAAGTAATGAAAGTACTAAACATCATCATTTTTCTTTGTGTATGCTGTTTGAACGCGAATGCACAAAAATACTGGGTAATGGGTCAAATAGTAGATGATTTCACTTATGACCCTATAGATTCCGTAACAGTAAGATTTCTCCGTACCGACAGCACAGAAGTCGAACGTTTTGTCAGTAAAGATGAAACAAAAAGAAACAACCGCAGTTTTGGAGAGAGTATTAGTGCCCCAGGAAAATATATTCTGCATTTTTCTAAACGAGGTTATGAAGATACGTATAAAACAGTAAACTTTCGCTACCAAAAATACCGTATAACAGGAGGTACTTTTGGTCGTGTACTGATGAAAAAGAAACCTTCTCTGACGGAGCGCAGACTTGGTGAAGCTGTCGCAACTGCCACCAGAATAAAAATGGTGATGAAGGGAGATACAATACAGTATAATGCCGATGCGTTTCAACTTCGCGAGGGGTCAATGCTGGACCAGCTAATTGCCATGCTGCCCGGTGCCGAGCTGCGCGAGGGCGGCGTGATTTACGTGAACGGCAAGCGGATCTCCAACCTGCTGGTTAACGGCGAGGACTTCTTCCGGGGCAATCCGCGCATAGCGTTGGAGAACCTGCCGGGCTACATGGTGGAGAACATCAAGGTCTACGACCTGAAGCCCGACCTGAACAAGATGGTGGACAAGAACATCAACGTGCGCGATGGAATGTGGGCCGGTGGGTCGCAGACCACGGTGATGGATGTCAACCTGAAGAAGAAATACAGCATCGGGTGGATTGCCAACGGCAGTGCGGGCTACGGCACGGGCAAGCACTACGCCGCCAAGGGTTTTGCCCTGCGCTTCACGCCCCACAGCCGCCTGGCCTTCATGGGGTATTCCAATAATGTATATGGTAATTCATACTATGATGCCAACGGAAACTGGCAAAGTCCCGGGGGCAGCGATAACCAGACCACGCACGAACTCTCCTCGGACCTGCTGGTGAACGACAAGAACAAACGGTACAAGATCAAGAACCTGGCCAGCTTCAAGTGGAAGGAGCAGAAGAACGACGAGTACCAACACACCACAAACTATCTGGACACAAAAGACATCAACGGCATCAGCCGCTCGCACACGGAGCATCGCGATTGGTATATACGCGATATGGGCGAATTTGACTATCAGATGAATGAGAACGAGAAGAACTACTCTATCAACCTGAAGTCCGAGATTTGGTACAATAACTACCGAAGAACCTCGTTCTCGCGCCGGGCCGAGTGGGAGCAGCGCATGACGGAGCGGTATATGGGCGAGGCCCTGGACAGTTTGTTTGCCGAGGGCAGCGGCGACATCTACCGCCAGAACCTGATCAGCAGCCTGCGCCAGACGCAGCAGAATGACGGACACCTCTTCTATACCAAGGGCGACCTGGGAACCTCGTGGGACCTGAACGGCTACGGCACCCTCTATGTGGGGGGGGCGGGCTATTACAGCCTGTCGGCCAACCGCAATCTGTTTGAGAGTGCGGCCTACGACCTGACATCAATGCAAAACCGTTATTCGGACAACGACGCGCACAGCTATGACCTCAGCGGGAATGTGGGCTATAATATCTCCTACCATTTCAAGAAGATTTCACTGGACATCAGCCCGGGCTACAGCTACCGCCAGCAATATCAGTCGAGCAACAAGGACTACTACCGGCTGGAAGATACGGAATATGCCGGCGAGCCCTTCGACCGTCTGGCCTCCATAAAGGATGTGCTGACGCAGTACATCGACCTCACCAACTCGGCATACGCCGATGAATGGAAGCGCACGCACAAACCAGAGCTAGGCCTCTATATGTATTGGTGGAACGACAAGCACCGCAGGTCGAACACCGTGAACCTATCCCTGCCCGTGCGCATGGAGCAGTTGAGCTATGACTACCAACGTGGCCGGATAGACACACGGCTGCACCGCAATTACTATTATTTTGAGCCGAATGTGCGGTACCGCATCGACCACAACGGGAAAAAGCATACCTACAACCTGGAGAGGCACACCACCTTGACCTATAACCTGTCGCATGCCAGGCCCTACAGCGAGTATCTGACGGACTATCGCGATGATGCGACCCCGCTGGTGGTGCGGACGGGCAATCCCGGCTTGAAGGCGAGCGCGCATCACCGCGCGGAGCTGTCGGTGGAGAACAGATACATCACCAAGCGCGTGTACACCTTTAACTGGAATGTGACGTATGACCAGTGGAACAACCTCGTGGCCCAGTCCATGCTCTACGACCTGAAGACGGGCGTGAGGACCTACCGCCCCGAGAACATCAACGGGAACCGCGCGCTGACGGCACAAGCCTATTTCGGTAGCACCATGGGCAAGCACAACCAATGGAACTACCAGCTAACCACCAATGTCAACTATCGCCACAGCGAGGACTATGCTAATTTGGCCCAGAGCGCATCGTCCCAGCGTGTGGGCACCGATCGTGTGCTAACCAAGCAGCGGTTCAACGTGTACTATTCCCGCAACTACTACAGTCTCTCGGGCGAGGTGAACGGCGAATGGATACATGCCATCTCCTCCCGCTTCGCCAATCAGAACGTGTTCAACATCAACTATCGCGTGAGCGGCGGCATGCCCTTGCCGTGGAAACTGCAGGTGAACACCTCGCTGCTGCTGACCACGCGCTATGGCTATGACGATGACAACTTCAACACGGCGCAACTCATCTGGAGCGCCCGCCTCAAGCGTTTCTTCCTGAACGGCCGTCTGGGCGTGGAAGTGGAGGCCTTCGACCTGCTGAACCAGATGTCGAGCCGCAGCTACAGCCTGAACGCGCAGATGCAGACCGAGAGCTACAGAAATGTGCTGAGACGATATGTGATGTTCAACATTTCGTTTCGTCTAAACAAGGAACCTAAAAAATGATGAATTAGCCATTATCGGGAGCAGAAATTGTCCTCAGATAAATATTGAGGAGCACCTCAAATTTATCCCAGACACCATCGTAAGTGGCGGCGTCAGGGGTGCAGACACTTACGCGATGGACTTTGTTCGCCGACACGGCTTGAAGTTGATTATCTTCTATCCCGATTACGAGAAATTCGACAGGCAAGCACCTCTCATTCGTAACAAACTCATAGTCGAGGAATGCGATTGCCTGCTTGCCTTTTGGGACGGCCAATCAAGAGGAACGAAGTTCACTCTTGACTATGCCAAAGAAAAAGGCAAGCCCTTCAAAATTGTACAAATCTAAAATCCCGCCGCCGAGCCTAACCAGCCCGGCGGCGTGTCTTTTCTGCCTCCCATTCTCGTTCCTACCTTTGCCATATAACCATCTACGTTTTTTCCATGGCAAAGGAACTCACTGACATTCTCAAAGCTGCGGCGGAAGTCCGGGACGAAACCGCCATGCAGCAGAATACCGCGACCCGAGTGGGCGGCGTGCTGACTGACCTCGCCCAATTCGTGGGCGAGGCCGTCTTTGCTGCTGGAATGGCCACCAAGACCAGTGCCGCGGGCGTGTCGCTGCTCACCAAATACTACGATGCGGACGGACAACCCTGCACCAAGGAACTGCCACTGCCCGTGGCCAATATGCTGCGCGCAGGTATTATCACGCCAGCGGCGCTGAACTCCCTCAACACAGCCGATAGGGAAGAAACCACCGCGCGGCAGGCCTCGGACGCGGAACTGCTGCGCCGCATACAGGGCAAAAGCACCAGTTCCTCGGCCTATTCCGACCCCTGCATCAACCTCGGTGACCTATGGGTCATTTTGCGTGGTGCAAAGTAGTATTTACCATTAAAGACTAGCTTTACAGAAGATCCAACCTCTTCAAAGAAAATTAGAATGAACAAAAGCAAGTGCCCTGTATGCGGTTCTAAACATACAATTAAGTATGGCGTCCGCAATGGTATCCAAACGTACAAGTGTGCAGATTGTGGTCATCGTTTTCGCAACAGCAGACTTCCACCAGACTTGGAACTATGGAAGATGTATCAAGAGAATAAGCAGACAGTAGCGGAATTGGCTGCTTCTTTAAGAACGAGTCCTTCCACTATCAAGCGTAGGCTACGCAACATCGCGATAGAATGGAAGCAGCCTCCTCTAAGCGGGTCAATCACCATCCTCGCCCGTCAGGTGCTCCAGCAGGCCCCCGGCGGCGTCTTCGAGGAGGTCGAGGACGTGCTCGAAGTCGGCATCGTCGCCATAGTAGGGGTCGGGGATGAGGTCGGCGGTGTGGGTGGTGAGGAAGTCGGCCATGCGGAGCATCTGTGCCTCGACGTGCGGCGCACTGGCGGCCAGGCGGGTCAGGCCCTGCATATTGCGCTCGTCCATGCCGACGATATAGTGGAAACGGGCGAAGTCGGCCACGGTGACGGGACGCGAGCGGTGGGTCAGGCGGTAGCCGCGGCGGGCGGCATGGCCTATCATGCGCGGGTCGGAGAGTTCGCCCTCGTGGTAGTCAATCAGGCCGGCGCTATCTACGACAAATTGGGCGGAGAGGCCGCGGCGCGCCACGAGGGTGCGAAACACCTCCTCGGCGGCGGACGAGCGGCAGATGTTGCCAAGGCATACAAATAATATGTGTGTCATCGTTAGAAAAGAATTATGGGTATTGTGCAAGCAGGTACTAGCCCTATCAACGTTAGTCCTGTCCTTCATGATGCCTTCGGAGTGGTAGTGACAAAAAGAATGTTGGATAGACTTGGATAGACTACACCGCCTTACACTACGCAAAGATATATAAAATATACGATATTATTTAACACGCGCGGTCATGGCGACGCACATTTGAGACAAGGGTTTTAGCCTCGGCAAGCATAAAATACGTAACTTTGCCGCACACCTTTAACCACCTCTAACCGCATTTCCACCTATGCCACTTCCCCACCCCACCACCTTCAGCGGACATATCGTTGATATCCCCGGCCGCCGCATCTACGACGGCACCATCATCGTCAGCGACGGCACGATTGCCGCCATCACGCCCTGCGACGGTCTGCCGGCAGATGCGCCCTATCTGCTGCCGGGCTTCATTGACAGCCACGTCCACATCGAGAGCAGCATGATGACCCCGGCTGCCTTTGCCGCCGTGGCGGTGCGGCACGGTACGGTGGGCGCCGTGGCCGACCCGCACGAGATTGCCAACGTCCTGGGTACGGCGGGCATCGACTTTATGACGGACAACGCCCGGCAGGCCGCGTTCCACTTCTGCTTCGGCGCGCCGTCGTGCGTGCCGTCGTGCGGCACGGACATCGAGACGGCGGGGGCCTGCTTGGACAGCAAGGTACTGGCCACGCTGCTGGCACGACCCGACATCGGTTTTCTGGCCGAGATGATGAACTACGTCGGCGTGCTGGCGGGCGACGCCGAGGTCTTGGCGCGCATCGAGGCGGCACGCCGCGCCGGCAAACCGATCGACGGCCACGCGCCGGGACTGGTGGGCGAGGAGCGCCGGCGCTATGCCGCGGCGGGCATCTCGACGGACCACGAATGTGCCACCATCGACGAGGGACGCGCCTGCATCGCGGCGGGCATGAAGGTGCTCATCCGCGAGGGCTCGGCGGCGAAAAACTTCACCGCGCTGGAGACACTCATCGACGAGGCACCCGGACAGGTGATGCTATGTACGGACGACTGCCACCCCGACGACCTGGTGCGCGGACATATCAACCTGCTGGTGCGCCGCGCGCTGGCCGGCGGCCACGACCTGTGGCACGTGCTGGAGGCGGCATCGGCCGCACCGCAGCGTCACTACCATTTGCACTGCGGACTGCTCCGGCCGGGCGACCCCGCCACCTTCGTCGCCGCCAACACGCTGACGGCGAACATGCAAATCATGCAGACGGTGGTACGAGGCGAGGTGGTCTATGAGGCGGGCAACGACACGACGACCGGCGTGGCATCGCACGAAAAGGAGGGCGGCGCATGGCCCAACCGTATGGAAGCCCGACCGCTGGCGGAGGCGGACATCGCCACGCCGCAGATGCCGGGGCGCGAAGTGCACGTCATCGTGGCCACCGACGGCAGTTTGCTGACGGGCCACGACATCCTCACGCCGGCCACGCCCTTCGGCGAGGGCAGCGAATGGCAGGGGGTACAGAAGATGGTGGTGCTCAACCGCTATACGGCGGGGGCTCGCCCGATGGTGGGCTTCGTCCGCGGCTTCGGTCTGAAGGACGGCGCCATGGCGGCCACCGTGGCGCACGACTGCCACAACATCGTGGCCATCGGCACGGACGACGCCCGCATCACGGAGGCCATCAACCGCGTCATCGCCATGGGCGGCGGCGCCGTGGCCATAGCGGGCACAGAGGTCTGCGAAGTGGCTCTGCCCATAGCGGGCTTGATGTCGCCCTTGGATGGCGACGAGGTGGCACGACGCACGGCCGCACTGACCAGCGCCGCACGCCGCGCGGGATGCCCGATGCACGCGCCGTTCATCACGATGGCCTTCATGTGTCTGCCCGTCATCCCCGACCTGAAGATGACGGACCGCGGCCTCTTCGACGCCACACAGTGGCGGTTTGTGGAGGAGGTGAAGGAATAAGAGGCACCTCCCAGCGGGCCCCGTCGCTCAACCATCTTCATTTTGAAACACCACCGTGCCACGTCAATGGATATGGCACTACTCACAGGGCCGCTTCCCTTCGCCCCAAACCGCATATCCATGCAAAGCGACGGTTGGAGGCATTTGTTAAACCCTGTGAACACGGATTTGCATTTCGTCTATTCTCGTTGTATCTTTGCATAGCAGAAAGAGGAAGGGGCCCATCAGCGGCCCCTTTATTCGTATCTAATAGCGGTTTTACGGTTTGGGCGACCGGTTTTTCTGTCGCCCAAACCGTAAAACCGGTCGCCCAAACTGAAACTTCCGTACGGCTGACGCTGTTTTCGCCCGCTTTTTCTCATGAATAGTATTAACGCAACGTTAAACTTTCTCAAAGTTTGTTAAACGTCAAATCAAGAGGACGTGCCAAAGACTGTCGTAAAGAAGGGGTAGGGTGTATAAGTATGCATTAAGGAGTATATTCATACGGACAGGAGATGGCGATTGACGGCAACATCGTTGCCATATCTTCATCGAGGACACCCCACGACACCCCACAGAATCTTCGCCACACCTTATATATAAGGCCAAATTTGGCCGTCTGAGAAAAAAAAACTATCTTTGCGCGTCGGCATAGTATAAACCAACAAATACAAGACGCCGACGCAACCTGCCGGCAAGCCGGCTGCATCTCACCGCACACACTCGCAACAGCGCATGGCAAACATCAAAAAGCATATCAAAAAGCCCCGCTTCCATAGCGAAGGACGCACCACGCTGCAACTGGGTTTCGCCGCCCTCGTCGTGGTCAACGTCCTGGCCTATCTGGCTCTGCAACATCTCACCCTCATCCCCTTCTATATCCTGCTGGCTGTCACCATCGTGGTCTATGCCGTGGTGGTGAACTTCTTCCGTTGCCCCATACGCCTGTTCAACGGCGAGACGGACAATATCGCCGTGGCGGCCGCCGACGGCAAGGTGGTGGTCATCGAAGAGGTGGAAGAGCCGGAATACTTCAAGGACCGCCGCATCATGGTGTCGATTTTCATGTCGGTGGCTAACGTCCATGCCAACTGGTTCCCGGTAAAGGGCACCGTCAAGGTGGTGCGCCACTACAACGGCAACTTCTACAAGGCGTGGCTGCCGAAAGCCTCGACCGAAAACGAGCGCTCGACCGTCGTCATCGAGACACCGCAGGGGCAGGAGGTGCTGGTGCGACAGGTGGCCGGCGCCATGGCGCGCCGCATCGTGACCTATGCCCAAGAGGGCGACGAGTGCATGATCGACGAACACATGGGCTTTATCAAGTTCGGCTCGCGCGTGGATGTCTATCTGCCGCTCGACTCGGAAATCCTCGTGAAGTTCGGCCAGTGCACCGTGGGCAACCAGACCGTCGTAGCCCGTCTGAGCGGCAAGAAATAGCCCCCCCCCCCTGCCACAGGCTGTACCCCCTATCCACGCACGGAAGCATGAAAAAGCATATCCCCAACACCCTGACGCTGTGCAACCTGATCTGCGGTTGTATCGCAGCCTATATGGCGCTGCAGCCCGAGCCACAGTATGCCACAGCCTTCTACTTCATCATAGGCGGCGCCGTGTTCGACTTCTTCGACGGCTTCGCCGCCCGCCTGCTGCACGTCTCGTCGCCGCTGGGCAAGGAGCTCGACTCGCTGGCTGACGACATCACCTTCGGCATGGCACCGGCCGCCATCGTCTTTGCCATGCTCCGGCAGACGGTGCCCGCCATCGTCCCCGAGGGCCACTGGGCGACCACCGCACTGCCCTTCGCCGCCTTCCTCATCGCCGCCTTCTCGGCACTGCGACTGGCCAAGTTCAACCTGGACGAACGGCAGACCACCTCGTTCATCGGTCTGCCCACCCCCGCCAACGCCCTGTTCTGGGGCGCTCTGGCCACTGCCGCCCACACACACATCGCCACCACGCCATGGGCCGCATGGGCCCTGCTGGCAGGCGTCGTAGCCTCGTCGCTCATACTGGTGGCCGAAGTGCCGATGTTCGCCCTGAAGTTCAAGCACTTCGGATGGAAAGGCAACGCCCTGCGCTACACGTTCCTCATCGTCTCGGCCGCCCTCATCATCAGTTTCGGCCTCGTGGCCGTAGCCCTGGCCGTAGTCCTCTACGTCCTGCTCTCGCTCCTTACACAACACCGCTAAAGCGAAAGGGCACAACGGGCGACACACGCAGCACCCACTTACCTCACTACAGAACTTAAACATCGCATAATGCCCGGATGTATCTTGGGTATCCTTACCCTCTTCATATTTTTCTTCATCTCCATCCTGGTCAGCATCCTGCGCGTCGCCTTCGGCGTCAAGCAGAGCCTCAACCGCATGAAAAACGGACAAGCCGGCCCCCAGCAGCGCAATGCCAAGCAACAGACCAGGCAGGACGACCCCTTCGGATTTAACGACAAACGCCCCGAGAAGAACCCACGCAACCACCAAGGCCGCTTCTTCGAAAAAGACGAAGGCGAGTACGTGGACTTCGAAGAGATAAAGTAGCATCGGCGGACCACAAACAGCCCGCCAACAGGCCACCAACAGGCCACCGCGCGGCGCACACTATTTTTCGCCATCGGTAGTGCCTGTTTTCCCAAAAATCACTAATTTTGCACCGCAAAATAAAAACATAGCAAATATCGTATATCTCCCATGATCAAATCACAAGACATCAAGAAGGGTACTTGCATCCGCCTGGACGGCAAACTCTACTTCTGCATCGACTTCCTGCACGTAAAGCCCGGCAAGGGCAACACCATCATGCGCACCACCCTCAAAGACGTGGTGTCGGGCCGCGTCCTGGAGCGCCGCTTCAACATCGGCGAAGCACTCGAAGACGTCCGCGTAGAACGCCGCCAGTTCCAGTACTCGTATGCCGAGGGCGAACACTACCACTTCCTGAACCAGGAAACATGGGACGACGTCGTGATTGAGAAAGGCCTCATCACGGGCGTAGATTACATGAAGGAAGGCGACGTGGTAGAAGTGGTCAGCGACGCCTCGTCCGACACCATCCTCTACGCCGAAATGCCCGTCAAGACGCAGCTAAAGATTGTCTATACCGAGCCCGGCCTGAAAGGTGACACCGCCACCAACACCCTCAAGCCCGCCAAACTGGAGACAGGCGTAGAAATCCGCGTGCCCCTCTTCATCAACGAAGGCGAGACTGTCGAAGTGGACACCCGCGACGGCTCGTACCTGAACCGTGTAAAGGCATAAGCCAAAGAAACCGACATTTGTCAATTATCAGTCCATCGCACAACCTGCAAGCAGGCGGTGGACACACATACGCATAGAAGTCCGGCCCATCCGTCACACAAGAAGACGCGGGCCGGACTTTTTCGTTGAAAACAAAAATAATCGGCCAAGCAGGGCCCGGATTTCAAACTTTTTTACGATATTTGCCAAAACATATATTGAAACCTCAGAATATGAAGTTTACCGCGCAACAGATTGCGGGTCTCATCGGTGGCACCATCGAAGGAAATGCTGACGCCACCGTACAGACCTTTGCCAAAATAGAAGAAGGCATGGAGGGGGCTATCTCCTTCCTGGCCAACCCCAAATACGAACCCTACCTCTACTCCACAGCCTCGTCGGTGGTGCTGGTGAACAACGACTTCTCCCCCTCACAGCCCGTCAAGGCCACCCTCATCCGCGTGCCCAATGCCTACGAGGCCATCGCACGCCTGCTCTCATTCTATGAAAGCCAGATGGCCAAGCGTAAGGGCATCCACCCCACAGCGGTCATCGAAGAGAGCGCCAGCGTGGGTGAAGACTGCTACATCGGCCCCTACGTCTATATCGGCGAAGGCGTAACAGTGGGCCGCGGCACGCAAATCTATGCCCACAGCGTGGTGGAGAAAGGCGCCAGCGTCGGCGACGACTGCCTGATTTACCCCAACGTATCAATATACCACGAATGCGTCATCGGCTCGCGCGTCATCCTGCACAGCGGCTGCGTCATCGGCGCCGACGGCTTCGGCTTCGCCCCGGGAGCGGAAGGCTACGAGAAGATTCCGCAGATAGGACGCGTGGAGATTGAGGACGACGTGGAAATCGGCGCCAACACCTGCGTGGACCGCTCGACGATGGGCGCCACACGCATCCACCGCGGCGTCAAACTGGACAACCTCGTACAGGTGGCGCACAACTGCGAAGTGGGCTCGCACACCGTCATGTCGGCACAGGTCGGCGTGGCCGGTTCAACGAAGATCGGCGAATGGTGCATGTTTGGCGGACAAGTGGGCATCGCGGGCCACGCCCTCATCGGCGACCGCACCCTCTCGGGCGCACAGGCGGGCATCGCCGGCAGCATACGCAAGGGGCACGTCACGGTGCAGGGCTCGCCGGCCATCGACGCCAAGGTGTTCGCCCGCGCCTCAGCGGTATTTAAGAATCTACCCGAGATGTACCGCGAATTTTACCGAATGAAAGAAGAACTGGAAGCGCTGAAAGCCGGCAAGCAGGAATAAGTAAGTACCGCGCGGCAAACAGCAGATATTAAGACGACTATGAATAAGCAACAGACCCTGGGGGGCAGTTTCTCCCTCTTCGGCAAAGGCCTGCACACGGGCCTCAGCCTGACGGTAACCTTCAACCCCGCCCCCGAAAACCACGGCTATAAAATACAGCGCATTGACCTGGAAGGACAGCCCATCATCGAAGCGATCGCCGAAAACGTGGTCGATACATCGCGCGGCACTGTTCTGGCCAAGGGCGAGGCACGCTGCAGCACCATCGAGCATGGCATGGCAGCCCTCTACGCCTTGGGCATCGACAACTGCCTCATACAAGTGAACGGCCCCGAGTTTCCCATCCTCGACGGCAGTTCTAAGATATATGTAGAGAATATCAACCGCGTAGGTATCGTCAAGCAGAACGCCGCCAAAAGCTTCTACGTCATCAAGAAGAAGATTGAGTTCTGCGACGAGAAGACGGGCTCGTCCATCATCATCCTGCCGGACGAGCAGTTCTCCATCACGGCGATGATCGCCTTCGACTCGCAGTTTATCAACAGCCAGTTTGCCACGCTCGACAACATGGCCGACTTCGCCACCGAGATAGCCTCGGCCCGCACCTTCGTCTTCGTCCGCGAGATAGCGCCGCTCTTCCAGGCGGGACTCATCAAGGGCGGCGACCTGCACAACGCCATCGTCATCTACGAGCGCGAGATTCCGCAGGCCGACCTCGACGCCCTGGCCGACAGCATGCAGGTGGAGCACAAGGACGCCACCAAACTGGGCTACCTGAACGACAGCCCTCTGGTTTGGCCCAATGAGCCGGCACGCCACAAGTTGCTCGACATCATCGGCGACATGGCGCTCATCGGACGCCCCATCAAGGGACGCATCATCGCCACACGCCCCGGACACACCATCAACAACAAGTTTGCGCGCCAGATGCGCCGCGAGATACGTGCCCACGAGATTCAGGCACCCAACTACGACCCGAACGACACGCCGCTGATGGACGTCAACCGCATCCGCGAACTGCTGCCCCACCGCTACCCCATGCAGCTGGTGGACAAGGTGGTGGAGACAGGAGCAAACCACATCGTAGCGGTGAAGAACGTCACGGCGAACGAGGCCTTCTTCCAAGGCCACTTCCCGCAGGAGCCCGTCATGCCCGGCGTGCTGCAAATCGAGGCGATGGCACAGGCCGGCGGACTGCTGGTGCTCAACTCCGTCGAAGAGCCGGAGCGCTGGAGCACGTACTTCCTGCGCATCAACGATGTAAAGTTCCGCAAGAAGGTGGTGCCGGGCGACACGCTGCTGTTCAAGGTAGAACTGATGGAACCCATCCGCCACGGCATATCGTCCATGCACGGCTTCGCCTTCGTCGGCGAAACGGTGGTGATGGAGGCCACCTTCACCGCACAGATTACCAAGAACAAATGACGACGTAAGACGGTGTGTCATAATGGCCAATCTGCTGCGTTGCTATCGTCTTCGGGCTTGGTCATGTACTTCAGTACACTCCCGGCGCCCTCATCCTCAGCGCCTTGCATCTTAACCATTCTGACGCACCTTCGCGTGTGCGTCAAA
>JALEZQ010000062.1 GCA_022772475.1 Bacteroidales bacterium
ATCATGCTTGCCGAAGCCTCGGAATCGCCTCCAGAAAGCACACAAATCTAAAATAGGGGCTTGTCTCATACAAATAGTAAGCCCAATTTCTGCATATCAAGGAGTTGGACTCACTACTTTACGGTTTAGCGGACAGTAATAGATGAAAACCAACGGTCGCGCTAAGTGAAAAAACGGTTTGGGCGACTGATTTCACTGTTTGGGCGACTGAAAAAACAGTCGCCCAAACAGTATAAGCCCCTTTGGGACAATAAAAAAGGCCCTGCGTGAGGGCCCTATCTATCATTGCTCTGCAAAGATACAACATTTGGAGGCGGAATGCAAATCGGCCTCCGCAGACGATTTATCTGCTGCGGAGGCCAATTTGTAGATAATTTATCTTTTTCGCTCCGTCGCGACGGTCGCGGCGGGTAGCTGAGCGCCGTGACGCCCTGCCCTATAGAACAAGACGTGTGGCGACGGAGAGCCGCGGGGCTTATTTCACCACCACCTTCTTGCCATTGATGATGTAGAGGCCTGCGGGCAGGTGGCCGGCGTTGACCTTGACGCCCGTGATGGAGTAGGCGCCGCGGGTGGCCGTGGGTGCCGTGGTGACGAGGCCGGCGATGCCTGTGGTCGCGTCGATGTCGAGCTGCACGTCGCCCGTCTTGTCCGTCTGCGGATAGGTCGTGAAGAAGCCCGTGCCGGCGGCGGCGATGCTGCCGTCGAGGGCACCCTTGACCTGTCCGTCGGCCAGAATGCCGCAGTCGGCAGTGAGGACGGTGGCGCAGATGGCGCTCACCATACCGTTCTGCTCAACGGCATCGTAGGTATAGCCCTTGGCCATCTGGGCGGCAGCGTCGGCCTCGGCGATGCCGTAGTTCATGACGGTCTCGCCCTCGCCGCTAATCAGGATGAAGGGCGTGGCAGCCGGGATGATGTCGTCTTCTCCATACTTCTCCAGTTGGAGCTTGTTGTCCTTCACACCCAGTACGCGGTAGGCAGCGGGTGTGGTGTAGGACAGAGCGATAGGCAGGGCCATGATGCGAATGCCGTTGGCCTTGATGTCGGCCTTGAAGTCGCTGCCCAGGTCGGCCACGTTGGCGGCCTCGAGGGTGATGTACGTGCTGCTCTTCTCGCTGTTGGTGATAGAGAGCGTACCGTCGGTCTCGGCATTGACGTAGCGGCTGTCGAAGAGTTGGAGGATAAAGACACCCGGTTTTCTGGCGCTGATGAAGTTCAGGCCCTGTTCGGCGGCCACGGAGAGCATGCCCTTGGCCATATCCACGTCGTCGCGGCTGGCGGCACCCTCATAGACGTTCGAGAGGTAGCGGCCCGTGGCGGCGTTGCGCAGGGCGGTGGTGCCGTCGGCACGGCGGACGACCTGCCAGATGGCGTTGAGGCGCATGTGGCGGTCGCTGTCGTCGGCATAGCCCCATGCCAGGTTGGCTGTGGTGTCGGCATCGGTGACGTAGAAGTAGTGGCCGTTGGCGCCGGTAGGACTGCCCGAATAACTGGTGGCGGCGCCCACGAGGCGTACGAACTCGCCGTTGGCGGGCATATTGAGGTGGCTGTTGAGCACCTTGACGGCGTCGTTGACCTTACCCTCGTAGAGGGCAATCTCGGCAAGGCTGAGGGCGCGGTCGCCTATTTCGGCCTCGATGCTCTCGAGCGTGGCTCGGAGTTCGGCCTGTGCGCCGGCTTGGAAGTAGCCCCAGTCGTCACCCTCCATGCCGGCGGCAGCAGCCTGCTGGTAGGCTTTGCCGAGGAGGGCATTGAGGTGTGCGGGGTCGGGGTAGGCTGCGGTGAAGGCCTCGGCAGCGCTACGGAGGGCGGCCAGACCGCTGCGCAGGGTCTCGACGTCGGTCTCGGCCAGGACGGCGTCGCTGAGCAGACTGTCAGAGTGGGCCACCTGGGCGTCGAAGTTGTTGCGCACGTCCTCGGGCACCATGAGGTAGCGGGGCGATATGCTGTCGCCGGCCACATAGGCGCGCAGTTCGGCCAACGCGAAGAAGGGACCGTCGGCAGCAGCCGCGTCGCTGGTGGTGTTGATGACAGCCAGGCGCAGGTTTTGCACGGGGTGGCCGGCCTTGACGTTGAAGATGGCGGTAGAGGCGGGGACGGTGGCCGAGGGATAGTCTGTGTCATACTGATAGATGACGGTGTCGATCACGAGGGTGTCGTGCCAGATGCCGTTCTCCTCATCCCCCTCGGCGGGAGCCACGATGGCGATGCGTGTGGGGGCGTTGCTGGTGTTGCCGTAGCGTTTGGTAAACTTGAGGGCCACGTCGGTCAGTTCCTGGCCCAGGTCAAACTGCAGCCAGTCGTAGTCGTCGTCCTTGGCCACGCTGCCGCTCCAACGGCTGTGGAAATAGGTGTTTTTGTTGCCATCGAAGAGATAGTAGATGCTGCCCTCGCTGGTCTCCTGCGCATTCGTCGTGGCGCCATAGACCAGGCCCATGTTGGCATAGTTGCCGTCCTTGGTGATACCCGAGGCATAGTAGCGGTCGGAGGCCAGGGTCTTGATGCTGTTGTAGTAGGCGCGATACTCGTCGGCGACGCGCTTCTTCTCCACCGTGGCGGAGAGCATGTTGATGACGTCGTCGCTCACCTCGTAGGCATAGAACTGGTTGCCCGTGCTGTTGGCGTCGTCCCACTGCAGCACCTTGCGGCTGTAATCGACGGTGAGCATGTGGCTGTCGGGGTCCTGGATATTGAAGAGCCTGTTCTGCAGGAAGGGCATGGTGAAACTGCGGGCGGGCTTGCTCGTCGTGAGCCACTGCTTCTGCAGGCCGGGAGCGGCGGCGAAGTAGTTTTGCGTCAGGAAGTTCTTGACGTAGAAGGCGCCGTTGCCGGCATCCTCGAGGGTGAAGATGTAGGCGGCATGGGCGGTGGTCACCTCGTCGGGGAGGGTCGTCATGCCGACGGTGGCGTAGAGGCCGCCGTTGCTTTCGTACATCAGTGTGCCGCCAAACTGGAGGTTGGCGAAGGTGTAGTACTTGCCTGCCTCGAAGCCCTTGCGGCTGCTTTCATACTTGGCCTTGATGGCGACGAGCTCGGCCGTGAGGGCCTCCACCTCGCTGTCGGTGCAGGTCTCGTCCGAACGCACGGCCGTGGCACGGTCGTAGAGGGCCTGGATTTCGTCGTAGAGGGCCTGCGTGATGCAGCCCGGGTGGTCACCGACGGGGAAGAGGTCTGTGTCGCAACCGCTGCCGAAGACCTCGCGGTAGGCGCTCTCAAACTTGTCGCGCGCTGTGGCCTCGCGGGCCACTGCTTCATAGACAAACCAGTCGTTGCACCAGGGCGTGGCGGCGAAGCCCGGACAGGCGCTATAGACGAGATACTCCTGCGCGTTGTCTTTGGCGGCGAAGATGAGGGCACGGCCCGTCACGTCCTCCTGGCCCCAAACGCCGTAGATAAACTTGCGCGGGTTTTTGCTCTGAAATTCGGCCACCTCGATGGAGCACTGCCAGGCGTCATCGACGCTCTGGGCGTTGCTCTTCTTCGACAGGTAGGTCTTGGTCGAGGGGTTGTACAGGGCATAGATAGAGGTGCCGTCGTCCAGTTTGCCGACGTACTTCACCTGATAGATGCAGCTGCCATCCACCTCGGCCTTGTATGAGCCCGAGGGGTTGAAGTAGGCGCTGGCCGACTGATAAGTGCCTTGCTGGAGGACAATAATCATGCTGTCCTTCACGCTGACGGTGGGCGTCAGGTCATACACCACGCCGGCCTCCTGGGCCCGGGCGGCAGTGCCGACGCCCATCGTCGCAACGAGGAGCAGGACAAGAAATTGGTAAATCTTTTTCATACTGTTCACTGTGGTTTGGGTAAATTATGATAGTGTTTGAAGAGGGCGCAAAAATAAGACAATGCGGGGGAACGGCCAACTATTCTTGCACATTTTTCGCATTATCTTTACACTTTGGCAGAATTAGGGCGGGAGACACGCACATCTGTAAAGCACAGTGTGCATATCTCCCGTCCTTTGTTCTGTGAGGTCGGAGAGGCGAACGGGGTGGCTCTGCCCGCGGTCGAGCGTTATTCGGCGGCGAAGAGCCCCGTGGAGAGGTAGCGCTCGCCCGTGTCGGGGAGCAGGGCCACGATGGTCTTGCCCGCATTCTCGGGCCGGCGGGCCAGGGTGATGGCAGCCCAGAGGGCGGCGCCGGAGGATATACCGCACAGCAGACCTTCGTGGCGGGCCAGCAGGCGGGCCGTGGCGGCGGCGGCGGCATCGGTGGCGCGCAGGATGCCATCGACGACGGCGGCGTCATAGTTGGCGGGGACGAAGCCGGCACCGATGCCCTGGATGGCATGGCGGCCGGGGGCCTCGCCGGAGAGGACGGCCGACGTGTCGGGCTCGACGGCATAGGCGCGGATGTCGGGACGCAGGGCCTTCAGACCGCGGGCGGTGCCGCTGACGGTGCCGCCGGTGCCTACGCCGGCGACGAAGATGTCCACCCGGCCGTCGGTATCGTCCCATATCTCGCGGGCCGTGGTGCGGGTGTGGGCCTCGGGGTTGGCGGGGTTGTCAAACTGCCCCGCCAGGATGGCGCCGGGATTCTCGGCCACGATGGCCTGAGCGCGGGCCACGGCACCCTTCATGCCCTCGGCACCGGGGGTGAGGACGATTTCGGCGCCATAGGCGGCGAGCAGACTGCGGCGCTCGACGGTCATCGTCTCGGGCATGGTCAGGATGAGGCGGTAGCCCTTGACGGCAGCCACCCAGGCCAGGCCGACGCCGGTATTGCCGCTCGTGGGCTCGACGATGAGGCCGCCGGGCTGCAAGCGTCCGCTGCGCTCGGCATCTTCCACCATGGCCAGGGCCACGCGGTCTTTCACGCTGCCACCGGGGTTGAAACGCTCGGCTTTCACCAGCAGGCGGGCATCCAACTGCAGTTCTTTCTCTAATCGGGACAGGTGCACCAGCGGCGTGCGGCCCACAAGGTCAATGACCGAATTGTAAATCTTTGCCATATCTGTTCTGTGTTAAATGTTATACGTGTAAGGGGGGGCTATGTGGGAGGATTACAACTGCAAAGGTACCACTTTCCCGCGGCTGTTTCGTAGATATTTTTTCTGTATAGCCCCCTCTTTGCAGAAGGATTTTCTGTTTTTTCCCCGCCGGGAGGCGCTTTTCAGAATAGTGGCTTGGCGGCGGGGGTAAGATTAACATTTATTGCCAACCGGCATTTGGTGCGTTCTGCCCTTTGCCCTACATTTGCAGCGTGCCTCAGGGCATACCTTATTATTCCCCTATAATCATCTATTTACCCCTTACCATCATGAAGAATCTACGAATCGAAGCCCTTGTGCTGGCTGCCGGCCTGACGCTGTGCGGCCTGTTTGTCAACTGTGGTCTGTCGTCCATGGCGGACCGCGGCCGCACGGTGTCTGTCCGTGGACTGGCCGAGCGGCAGGTGAAGGCCGACTATGTGATGTGGCCCATCGTCTATAAGACCACAGGCAACGACCTCCAGGCGGTCTATGCCGACGTCAATGCGGCCAATGCCAAAATCGTGGCCTTCCTCAAGGCCGGCGGCATGACGGACGATGAAATCTCCTGCAATGCGCCGCAGGTCATCGACCTGCTCGCCGATCGCTACAGCGATCAGGGGCGCATCCGCGAGCGCTATAACGTCACCTCGACCATCACCGTGGCCTCGGGCAAGGTCGATACCGTCAACGCGCTGATGAAGCGCATGGGCGAACTGCTCAAGCAGGGCGTGGCCATCGCCGCCAGCGACTACAGCACCACCACGCAGTACGAATTTCGCGGTCTGAACGACATCAAGCCGGCCATGATCGAGGAGGCTACGAAGAAAGCCCGCGAAGCGGCCGAGAAATTTGCCGACGACTCGGGCAGCCGTCTGGGCAACATCCAGAAGGCCACACAGGGCCTCTTCAGCATCGAGGACCGCGACCAATATACGCCGCACATCAAGACCGTCCGCGTCGTCACGATGGTCGATTACGCCCTCAACTGACACACCGCACCTCAA
>JALEZQ010000031.1 GCA_022772475.1 Bacteroidales bacterium
CACTCTGGCTATTATGAGCTTAGGGCCTACACCCGATGGATGATGAACTTCTGCGTGACCGAGCGCCCCTACAACCGCAAGGACCGCGAGCTGTTTTACAACCGACAGATGGCCAAGGACTTCTTCCGCGACTACGGCACGGTTTGGTCGCGTGTGGTGGCTGTGTATGAGCGCCCCGAGAAAGCGGGTGACTACAGCGACCGTCAAATGATGCCACGCCCCAGGCAACGGGCCTTGAAGCCCAAGAAGCCGAGCCTTAACGTCAAGTTTTATCCCGAGGGCGGCAACCTGATCGCTGGCACACGATGCCGAATAGCCTTCGAGGCTCTCAACGAGGAAGGAGAAGCCGTGAACGTGACAGGCAAGATGGAGGGACAAGATATACGTGCCGACTTCATGGGGCGCGGCATCTTTACATATGATGTGCCTGAAGATGGTAAGCCATGCGCCACCTTCGACTACAAAGGCACCCATTATCGCTTTGCGCTACCCGACATCCTGCAGCAGGGGCTCACGCTACATGTCGATGAGGGAAACGTGACCTTGCAAGGCCGAGGGCTCTCAGCAAAGCATCTCAAGGTTGCCTTCCTCACCCGAGGAATGTTACGATCCCTCAAGGAGGTGTCATTAGATGCCAAGGGCGATGGCACCATTCGATATGACAGAAGCCTATTGCCAACGGGCGTGTGCGACCTTGTCGTTTATGACGAAAACGGCAATGTATTGGCCGACCGCCTGTTCTTTGTCAATCACCACGACTATGAACAACGCCACATCGCCATCGAGGGGAAAAAGAGCCAGTACCAGCCATACGAAAAGGGAGACCTAACGCTGACGCCACCGAGAGACGTAAGTACGCTCAGCGTGGCCATTCGCGACCAGCGTGGCATGGAGCCGTCGTATGATGACGGAACGCCTCTCACCGATCTCCTGCTCACCAGCGACCTACAGGGGTTTGTGGCGCGTCCTTACTACTACTTTGAGCGAGACGACAGCCTGCACCGCGCACGACTCGACAACCTGCTGATGGTGCAGGGCTGGCGGCGCTATGACTTCAAAGCGCTGACTAACGGCAAGCCTCTGCGCTACAGCCCAGAGAAGAACATCGAGATAGACGGCACTGTCTACAAGGCTCCCGTCGTCGACCCTATCGAACCCGCCGAGCTCCCCCTTTGGCGTGACGGTATCTTCGGTCGCACTTATGACGAAATGACCAACCCGGCAAACTTCCCGGCATTGGAGAGTTGGTTAGCCTCAACGAAAATCGTGGGAGAACAAGGATACCTGGCAGAGAAGGAACGGGGCGTGCTGCTATCGCAAGCCGAGCTGGAAAGCAAACCGGGAAACGATTCATCTGAAGACACGCACGACAACGCCACTGACGAGGAGCAAATGCAGGATGTGGAAAAAGATTATGGCATCAATCACCCTGGTCTGAAACACGAAGTGACCGTCGAGGGCGAGATGACACTCATAGGGCCCAAGGGGGAAAAATCGACACCTTTCACGCTACAGACCACAGGTGGCGGGCGGTTTCATTTTCAGATAGCACCTTTCTGGGGAGAGGGACGCCTGCTACTGAGTGCCCATAAGCAGGACATCAGCACCGAAGAATGGCACGCCAACCACACGAAGGACATCTTCGACGAGGAAGCGTGGCCCGACTACTACGTCAAACTCGATATGTTCTACCCCGTCTTTGCGCGTAAATATTCTTGGTATGAGACCCATCGCCCCGCTACGAGTCAGCAAACGGACGAGGCGGGCCATGCGGAGACGTGGACCAACGATCCAAGCATCACCCTACCCCAGGTGAGCGTGACAGGCCGACGGCGCCGCAGCAAGCAGGCCATCGACTGGAGACGGCCCGTCTGCCAATACGATACGGAGCAACTCTACAACCTCGCCACTGATTACGGCCTCTCGTTTGGCAAAGTCAACTTCCGACGCCTGCCCTATCAGCTAAGTGTGCTTCTCTTCGGCAACTATGGCACCACGTGGACATTCAACGTGGAAGGGCACCTCGACGGCATGCTCTTTTACCGAAGCTTCGACACCGGCAGGACCAAGATGATGGAGGCTCCCATGAACCGCAGCAACTACAGCATCTACAAGGACCTCTTTCTGCGCCGCCAACAAACCGTCAAGTTCTACACCGACTTTGACCTGCGCAACTGCGACCGCTACATGGAGATGAGCAGCCAGACGGCCGATGTCACCCTGGACTTTGAGACGATCCCCAACGACGGCACACGCTACACCATGCGCGACCGCAGCCTCGTCCTACCAGGCATTGCCGAGCCCGACGAATACTACCACCCGGACTACAGCCATCGGCAGTTGCCCCGGTACGCAGATTACCGACGCACACTCTATTGGAACCCCTGCCTAAGAGTGGGCGCAACAAGCAAGGCGAACGCCACCTTCTATAACAACAGCCAAAAGACCCATGTGCAGGTTAGCGCCATGGGTATGGGTTCCTTGGGCCCCGCCTACCATTAAGAAAGGAGTTATTATGAAAAAAGTCATTATCCTCATCATGACGTTGCTATGTGCCCTGGCGCACATCAGCGCTCAGAACACCTATACGGCCCGCGTGGTAGACGCGACTACAGGCGACGCCTTACCCATGGCGAGCGTCTACATCAGCTCCTCCCACTCCACCATCACCCACCAAGAAGGCGACTTCTCCATCAAGGCACACCCAGAAGATATGCTGCACATCACCTACGTGGGCTACAACGGCAAGAACATCAAGGCCAGCGACTTGGGTCGCAAGGTGGCGCTCAAGCCCTACACCCGCTTGCTGAAA
>JALEZQ010000013.1 GCA_022772475.1 Bacteroidales bacterium
TCTGAAAGACCCGCGGGTGCCGTCACATAACAATGCCTCGGAAGGAGGCATAAGAATACTGAAAGTGAAACAGAAACGAAGCGGCGGTTTTCGAAGTCAGACAGGAGCGGAAGACTTCATGGCAATACATTCGGTCGCAGACACTGCCAAGAAAAACGATTTTTCACGCTGGGATGCCATTTTAGTGTTGGTCTGACAGACCAACCTCGTCAGTGTGCCCTTATTATAGCTGAGTAGTTACTTATGGGCCGAATGTCCTTAAAACTTCTTAAACTCACGTCTATCCATTCATTTCTCACCCACTTTCTATACCTTTGCTGCGGCCTTGACTGTAGAGCCAAAGCAGATGCAGGATGGATCACAAACACAACTCTGAAGTTCAACATGGACATTTACTATCCCGACAACGGCATTAAGGAACTGATTGACTACATTCTGGATCACGGCACGCGCCAGCGTGTGAAACGCGGCACGGTGTTGGTGCACGAACGCCAACCGTCAGACACGCTGTATCTGATACGCCGCGGCGCGGTAAAAGGCGTTTGCACGGACAACAAGAACCACCAGCGCATCATCGAACTGATGTTTGACGGCGAACTGGTGGGCAGTTATATCTCGTCGCGCCTGGGTGAGCCGTCGCCCTTTGCGGTCGTCACGCTGGAAGACTGCCTGATATACAGCATCAACATCAAGCAGCACAATGATTTCTTTGAATGCGACGTTGACGGGCAGCGGTATGTGCGAGCCTTCACCGAACACCTTGCCAACAACCATCTGAAGAAATACCTGTCGTTGGTGACCATGACGCCGTGGCAACGGCTGGAACAGCTGCAGCAGCATATCCCCAACATCATGCAGCGCATCAGCCGCCGCGACATCGCCGCCTTCATCGGCGTATCGCCCGAATCGCTCAGCCGCCATCTCAATGCCAAAGATGACGACCGGGAATAACGCATCGCCTGCCTCCGGAAAGGACGACATAGCCCCCCCCTCCCCTTCTTCATCACACAACACACTAACCCTGACATCATGAAACACATTCTACGCCCCCTACTCCTTCTTCTCATGGCCGCCGTGACGATGCACGGGCAATGTCAGACGGCCGCTCAGACGGACGTTGCAGACCAGCATTTTACCATCGGCCAAAAGACCTTTCTGCTCAACGGCAAGCCCTTCACCGTAAAAGCCGCCGAGATGCACTACCCGCGCATTCCACGCCCCTACTGGGAGCACCGCATCAAGATGTGCAAGGCGCTGGGCATGAACACCATCTGTCTGTACGTTTTCTGGAACATCCACGAGCAGCGCCCGGGCGAGTATGACTTCTCCGACAACTACGACATCGCAGCCTTCTGCCGTCTGGCGCAGAAGCACGGCATGTACGTCATCGTGCGCCCCGGTCCCTACGTCTGTGCCGAATGGGAGATGGGCGGCCTGCCCTGGTGGCTGCTCAAAAAGAAGGACATCGCCCTGCGCACCAACGATGCCTACTACCTGGAACGCGTGGCCCTGTTTGAAGAGAAGGTGGCCGAACAACTCGCACCGCTGACCATCGACAAGGGTGGTCCCATCATCATGGTACAGGTGGAGAACGAGTATGGCGCATATGCTGAGGACAAAAAGCACGTGGCCAACATTCGCGACATGCTGCGCAAACACTGGGGCAATAACGTCGTGCTCTTCCAGTGCGACTGGTCGTCCACCTTCCAGCGCAACGGTCTGGACGACCTGGTCTGGACGATGAACTTTGGCACGGGGGCCAACATCGAGGCGCAGTTTAAGCGCCTACAGGAGGTACGCCCCGACGCCCCACTCATGTGCTCAGAATATTGGAGCGGCTGGTTCGACAAATGGGGCACAGCCCACGAAACGCGACCTGCCAAGGACATGGTGGCCGGCATACGCGAGATGCTGGACCGCGGCATCTCCTTCTCGCTCTACATGACGCACGGCGGCACAAGCTTCGGCCACTGGGCCGGCGCCAACTCGCCGGGTATCGCCCCCGACGTGACGTCCTACGACTATGACGCGCCCATCAACGAATATGGTATGGCCACGGAGAAGTATGCCTTGCTGCGCGAATGCCTGCAGAAGTACTCGGACACCAAACTGCCCGCCGTGCCCAAACTGCCCGCACGCCTAATCACCCTGCCGCGCATCACGCTGGACGAATACGTGCCCATCACACAGGGCATCGACAGCACGTCACAGGCCGGCGGCCTGCGCACCTTCGAAGACATGGACATGGGCTGGGGCAGCATGCTCTATACCACCACCATCCCCACCGACTTCCCCGCCTCGACGCTCAAGGCCGAGGTGCACGACTATGGACAGGTCTTCGTCAATGGCCGCTACGTTGGCCTCATCAACCGTGTCAAGAACGAGAAGACCACGGCAATGCCTGCCCTCAAGGCCGGCGACCGCCTACAGATTCTTGTGGAAGGCATGGGACGTATCAACTTTGGCTGGGGCATCAAAGACTACAAGGGCATCGTTGGCCCGGCCGAACTCATCACCCCAATGCAGGGGGCTGTGCTGACCCTCAAGCCCGAGGCATGGACCAGCGCGAGGATACCCGATGCCTACGACGATGCCGTGCGCGCCCTGGCAAAGGGCAAGCCCGCCAAAGCCTCTGATCTACATACCAACGCAGGCTACTACCGCGGCTACTTCACGCTGAGCAAAACGGGCGACACCTTCCTCAACATGGAGACGTGGGGCAAGGGACAGGTGTATGTCAACGGCCACGCCATGGGCCGCTTCTGGCAGATCGGTCCGCAGCAGACGCTCTACATACCGGGCTGCTGGCTGAAGAAGGGCCGCAACGAGGTGATCGTCCTCGACGTCGTGGGTCCCCGCGAAAACGTGGTATGGGGCGAGGCTGCGCCCATCCTGGACTGCCTGCGGAAGGCCGACACCCCGGCCAAGGCGGCTGCCGAGCGCCCCGACCTGAGCACGCTGACGCCCTGCGCCCAAGCCACGCTGCCGGCCAACATCACCATGTATCACACCCTGCGTCTGGCCAAGGCCACTAAGGGACGCTACATGGCCATCTACATGCCCACCACACACGACGGCAAGCCCGCCACCATCGCCGAGATATACCTGCAGGACGCCAACGGCAAGCGCATAGACCGCACGGCATGGCAGACCTTCTTCGCCAGCAGCGGCAACCCGCAGGGCAACCACACGGCCGACAAGGCCTTCGACCTGCAGGAATCGACCTACTGGCAGGCGCTGGCCAACGACAAGAGTCCGCTCCTGGTCATCGACCTGGGCAAAGAGCAGACCGTCAGCGCCATGGAATACCTGCCGCAGACGGGCAACCACAGCACGGGCGGCGTCAAAGCCTGCACAATTTATGTGTATGGAAAATAAGAGAAGGCTTCACGCACAACTCACAGTTAACTTATCCATCCCCTTCAAACCTAAACCATCATGAAAACATCCTTAGCCCTTCTTCTGACCACGATGGCTGCGGCCACCACCTTCATGTCGTGCAAATCAGACAAGGCTGCCGCACCCGCCACGCCCGCCGCAGAGATGCAGCCTGCGCTCACGCTGGAAGGCAGTTGGGTTGAGCCCGTTCCCGGCATGGAGGAACAGACGCAGGGCTTTACGCTGAACGAGGACGGCACGGCCGTGTCGATCAACATAGCCACGCTGCAATACCAGGAATGGTCGGCCAGCGGCGACACCCTCGTCCTCACGGGCAAGAGCATTGGCAACGGCCAGACCATAGACATGGCTGACACGCTGCTCATCGTCAGCGTCAGCGCCGACTCCTTAGTGGTCCGTCAGCACCAGCTGACGCGCACCTTCCACAAGGCGCAATAGTGGTCCCCAGTCCACTGACGTCATTTCGGACACTCAATGCGGCGCAGACGCGATGTGTCAACAGAATCAGCACGTAATTCAAGATTGTGTCTGGCGAATCAGTATAGCTAACACATAAGTGTCTACTGTTTCAGGTAATGTAGCAAGAAAGTGTCTAGTGAAATCAGGAAAAGACAAGTTGTGAAATGATTTAATAATGTAGTATTTGAATTTACACCGCCAATTGTATCGTTTACACCGCCATTTACACCGCCATTGACGTTATTAGAATTGTTTACTCTATCTGATTCACAGTCGTTTGACTCGCCATTTACACCGCCACTTACACCGCCACGTTCCTCTCGACCGGCAATAATATCCTCAACGGTTTTGCGCTGTATCGTCACCATCAAACCGCCACCGTTTTCCTCCACTGTCGGCACAGGATGCCCGGCTTTTTCAAATTCCTCGCGAATCTTCTTGTAGCCGCGTCCCCACGACTCGATATTTGTATATTTTTCGGATTTCGGCTTCCGTCGCAGCTAAGGGGGCGCCGAGGGGCGATTTGCATTCCGCCGTTTTTTGTTGTATCTTTGCAGTGCAAGTATGGATAGGGCCTCGTCGGGGCCCTTTTTTCGTACCCTAAAGGGCGTTTTACGGTTTGGGCGACAGAAAAAACGGTCGCCCAAACAGGAAAAACGGTCGCCCAAACCGTTTCTCCGGTGTGCGCGACCGTATTTTCGCAGTCTTGGATGGGCTTGTTTTGCGCCTTCAACCGTTAAACTTTTATAAATCTTTCGTCGGACAACAGAGCCGGAAATTTTCCTAAAACACGGATTGGGTAACAACGAACACAACAAACAATCGTTGTTACAGTTGCCGCCCTTTTATTTTACACGATAACCATAACAACGAGGACAACAAGAAGGTTGTTTCTGTTGTGCCGGTTGTCGTCCGCTTATTTTACACGACAACCATAACAACGAGAACAACAAAGAAGGTTGTTTCTGTTGTGCCGGTTGCCGCCCTTTTATTTTACACGACAACCATAACAACGAGGACAACAAAGAAGGTTGTTTCTGTTGTGCCGGTTGTCGTCCGCTTATTTTAAACGACAACCATAACAACGAGGACTACAAAGAAGGTTGTTTCTGTTGTGCCGGTTCTCGTCCACTTATTTTAAACGACAACCATAACAACGAGGGCAACAAAGAAGGTTGTTTCTGTTGTGCCGGTTGTCGTCCGCTTATTATATCAGTTGTCGTCGTTCTCCAAGCGCGCGGCGGCCAGCCGGGCGATGGCGGCGCGGGAGGGCTTGCCCGTCGGCGTCCCGGGGATGGACGTGACGGCGATGAAGTGCTTGGGCACCTCGTAGCGGGAGAGACGGGCGGCACAGTAGGCGCGCCAGGCACGGGCGGTATCGGCGGGGGTGTGGGAAGAAGAGGTGTCGAGGGCGCGGACGGCGGGCGGGACGGCGGCATAGAGCAGGGTGAGGGCCTGACCGTACTGTGTGTCGGGGACGGCGGTGAGGACGCAGGTGGCAGCGTCCAGTTGCAGACGCTGCTCGAGAGGTTCGATGGCGAACTTGAGGCCGCCGCTACACACCACATTGTCGGTACGGCCCACGACGGTGAACGAGCCGTCGGCATTCATTGTCACCACATCGTGCGTGTGGAGGGCGCTGACACCGATGTGCGGGACGTCGATGACGAGGCAGCCGCGGCTGTCGGTGGTCAGACGGACGCCGGGCAGGGGGCGATAGGCCGCGTCGGGCTGCGGACCGTTGACGCGCCGCAGAGCGATATGCGACAGCGTCTCGGTCATGCCGTAACTGCTCCATACCTGCACGGGCAGGCTACTGAGACGTTCGGCCAGGGCGTCGCTGATGCTGCCGCCGCCGATGAGCAGACAGGCCGTGCGGGCGAGCAGGCGCGCCTCGTGCGGCACCTGCAACGTGGCCCACACCTGGTGCGGCGTGAGGGCGGCAAAATACGGGGCGTGGTCCAGACGTGCATAGGGGTGGGCCGTCGGCGCCACCACCACCGCCTTCAGGGGCCACACCTGCGTGCGTACCACCTGCATCTGCGCCGCGATGTGCTCCAGCGGCATGGCCACCAGGGCTTCGGCGCCACGCGGCAGGTTGAGAAAGGCGCAGGTGGCACGCGCCGAGGCTTCGGCATAGCGCTTCTCCACCTGCATCACCTTGGGCTCGCCCGTCGAGCCCGAAGTTTTCACCGTAAAGGCCGTGACGGCGGTGTCGTGCCACAGGTGGCAGAAGTCGGCATACTGTGCCACGAAGCGGCACTGGCTGTCGTCGGCATTCCACAGGCGGTCGCCGTGGATGTGCAGACGCGTGTCGCGGAAATTGTCCACGAGCAGTTGGCCCGTCCCCAAGCCGTGCACCTCGGGCAGCGCGCGGCGGTGTCCGCCCTGCGGCGCGTTCTCCTGCCAGATGCGTTGCGGCACGACCGCCGTCCACTGCGCCAGGGCATTGAGTCCCACGTTCGTCTCGAGGGCACTCGTCACCCAGTAGGGGATGTCGCGGACGGCGGCCAAACGCATCCATTCGGCCGTGCCTGCCAGTCCACCGTGGAGCGAGGGTTTGAGCACGAGATAGGCCGGTCGTATGGTGTCGAGCAGCGCCGCCTTCTCCGTCGTGGCATTGACGCCGATGAGTTCTTCGTCCAGCGCGATGGGCACCGGCGATTCCCGGCACAGCCGTGCCATCTCCTCCCACTGCCCGGCGCGGATGGGCTGCTCGATGCTGTGCAGGTCAAAGCGCGCCAGCGTCCGTAAGCGCTCCAAAGCCTCGTCCGGAGCAAAGGCGCCGTTGGCATCGACGCGCAGTTCGACCTGCCGGCGTGGGAAGCGCCGGCGCAGACTGTCGAGCAGCGCCACCTCGTCGTCGAAGGCGATGCCGCCAATCTTCAGTTTGACACAGCGGTAGCCCGCGGCCAGTTTCTCCTCCATGCGCTGCGCCATCTCCTCGCGACTGCCCATCCACACCAAGCCATTGATGGCGATACCCTCTTCGCCGCGGGCGAAGGCGCTGTCGATGAGCCGCGTGTGGTGGCCGCGCAGCGAAGCCTCGGCCGAGAGGAGGGCCGTCTCCAGTCCGAAGCGCATGGACGGCAGGCGGCGGAGCACGTCGTCATCCACCTGTCCCGTGGTCTCCATCGTGCGGCATATATCGCTGAGACGCTCGGGGTAGTCGGGCGTATAGTCGGCCGACAGGTCGTAGAGCGGGGCGCATTCGCCGATGCCCACGAAGCCTGGGCGGCCGTCGCGCGCCATCACGACGATGTACCATACGCGGCGCTCGTGATAGACGCCGCGCGATGTGGTGGCAGGCCGTCGGAAGGGGAAGCGGCGCTCCACCACCTGCAGACGCAGGGGAAAGGGGAAAGGCTGTTGCATGAGAGAGGGAAGAGCAAAGGATTTGACACGCCGGAGCGAGGGTTGCACAAAAGGCGCTTAGGGCAGTTTGGGAAATTTGGAGAAGTCGGGTTTGCGCTTTTCCAGAAAGGCGCGACCGCCCTCGTGGGCCTCGTCCAGCATGTAGTAGAGCATGGTGGCGTCGCCCGCCAGTTCCTGAATGCCCGCCTGTCCGTCCAGTTCGGCGTTGAGGCCCGCCTTGATCATGCGCAGGGCCAGCGGCGAGCGTTCCATCATGATTTTGGCCCATTCCACCACCTCGTCTTCGAGGTGTTCGAAGGGCACCACCTTGTTGACCATGCCCATGCGCTCGGCCTCGGCGGCGGAATACTGCCGGCAGAGAAACCATATCTCGCGCGCCTTTTTCTGTCCGACGATGCGCGCCAGATAGGAGGCGCCGAAGCCCGCGTCGAACGAGCCCACCTTGGGACCCGTCTGTCCGAAGATGGCATTTTCCGAGGCGATGGTGAGGTCGCACATGAGGTGGAGCACATGGCCGCCACCGATGGCATAGCCGTTGACCATAGCGATGACCGGCTTGGGCAGCGAGCGAATCTGCTTCTGCACGTCGAGGACGTTGAGGCGGGGCACGCCGTCCTCGCCCACATAGCCGCCGATGCCCTTGACGTGCATGTCGCCGCCCGAGCAGAAGGCCTTGTCGCCGGCGCCGGTGAGGACGACGACGCAGATGTCCTGTGCCTCGCGGCAGTAGCGCAGGGCGTCGCCAATCTCCGCCACGGTGAGCGGCGTAAAGGCGTTGCGATAGCGCGGGCGGTTGATGGTGATGCGGGCGATGCCCTCAAAGAAGTCGAAGAGAATCTCGCGATACTCTCGAATAGGGGTCCATTGGCGAGTCATAGTATAACGTATAATATAATAGGAGTGTTTATGGGATGTGAGCGTAGAGGGAGTGGGTCTTCAGAACAAAGCCGGAACAAATCCGGAACAACGTCAGCACCCGACTTCGAGCAGCACGGGTCGCTGCGCCGGCACAGTGAGTAGCCACCGCAGGTCTTCGTCCGTGACCTCGTCGAGCGTGGTGTGGCGATAGGGCAGATGGAAAGTCTCCGCCACATGGCGGGCGTCATAGGGATGGCCGCCGGCGATAAAGCGGGCTTTGGCGGGCGAGGCGTCGAGCCCCGGCAGGCGGTCGAAGATGGCGCCGCCGCCATCGTTGAGCAGGAGGATGCGCAGGTTGCCGCCGAGGTCGGCGTTCCATAGCGCGTTTTGGTCGTAGAAGAAACTGAGGTCGCCGATGAGCATGACGCTCATTCCGCCGCCAGCCAGGGCATAGCCTGCCGCTACGGACAGCGAACCCTCGATGCCGTTCAGGCCGCGGTTGGCATAGACGAGGATGCCGCCGCCGGCATGCGTGGCCGCCACCAGGCGTACCGCCGTGCTGTTGGCCACATGCAGGGCGGCAGGCTGCGGCTGCATGGTCTGCATCCATGCCAACAGGCGTGCCGTCAGATCTTCGCGGCGGTCGGGCGAGGTTTTCCGCGCACGGCCTTTCGCCAGCGCGTCCCACGTCTGGCGGGCCTGGCGCACGCCGGGATGTGGTGGCAAACAGTGTGCCAGAGCGTGGAGCACGTCGGCCACGGGCTGACGCAGGAGGGTGTGGAGATGCGAGAAGGTGTCGGGCCGGCCGTCCGCCGTTTCCTCGATGCGCCATACGCTGAGGCGGTTGGCGCGGCGCAGGGCCAGTTTGAGGTGCTTGTTGACCATATTGCCGCCGATGTGCACCACCACGTCGGGCAACGGCAAGCGGCCTTCGCCACCATGGCGTTCCCAGAGGGCGGTGCGCCAGGCGCCGGGCACGTTGGCCAACACCTCGGGGAGCACCAGCAGGCGGTCGTCGGCGTCGATGGCGTGGAGGGCGTCGGCCCACGGCGTGGGGTCGTCACACTGCCCGATGACGATGGCGGGCAGGTGGGCCTCGGCGATGGCGGCGACCAAAGGCGCGATGGCGTCGTCAAGGCCGGCCGGCGCTTCACCCGCAGGACGGGCTTCGGGGCAGACCGCAGCGGCCGCCGGCTGATCTACGACGGGCAGGGCTGGCGTGGTGAAGCGGAAGAGGGGCTCACGCAGCGGCACGTTGATATGCATGGGGCCGGCCTGCGGTCCGCACAGGCGGCGCAGGGCAGCGTCGAGCAGGGGGCGGACGTCCTCAAGGGGCGTGGGCCTGCCGTCGGCATCGGCATCGCAGGGCAGCGCGCAGCAGGGGGCATAGGGCAGCAGGGCGTCGGGCTGCACCAGCGTCTGGCCGTCCAGTTGGCCTATCCATTCGGCGGGGCGGTCGGCCGAGATGACGAGCAGGGGCTGGCGGCGCATGGCGGCCTCGGCCACGCCGGGGAGGGTACCGAGCAGGGCGGAACCGGAGGTGACGCAGAGGGCCACTGGGGCGCGGCGGGCCAGGATGAGGCCGAGGGCCACGAAGGCGGCACTGCGCTCGTCGGTCACGGCATGGACGGACAGGGGGGCGTCGGCCGTGGTGGCGAGGGTATAAAAATTGTGCACCAGCACGCCGTTGCGCGAGCCGGGGCACACCACCACGTCACGCACGCCATAGGCGGGCAGCATGGCTGTTAGCAGATTGACAAGGGGTTTGTCGGAGTACAAGGTATGAAGGGAGGGATTGACTTATCGATATTATGGGAGTGACTTGCCTATAAGGAGGGAGTTGACTGGCCTATATAAAGAGGGCGACTGAACTATATGGAGGGAGTTGACTGTCCCCTACCTATGATATAGGGACGGGCGGCAGCATCTCATGCCAAGCAGCGGAGGATGTGCTGCATCTTCAGTTGGGTTTCCTCCCACTCATCGTCGAGCCTGCTGTCGGGCAGCAGACCGCCGCCGGCATAGATGACGGCACGCGGCGGCATGAGGTGGGCACAGCGCAGGGAGACGTAGAGGGTGGTCGTGCCGCCGATGCCCACGGGACCGCTGAAGCCGGCGTAGTAGAGGCGTGGCTGGCGCTCGGCATAGCGGAGGGTGGCCTTGGCGGCCTTGAGGGGCTCGCCGCATACGGCGGGCGTGGGGTGCAGGGCGGCGACGATGTCGCCCAGCGTGCGACCGCCGGCGGGGCGGAAGGTGAAGGTGGTACAGAGGTGCACCACATTGCCGGCGCGTCGGCTGCCGCACGGACTGGCCTGCACATCGGCGGCCATACTGTCCAGACGGGCGGCGATATAGGCGGCGACGACCTGCTGCTCGTGGCGGTTTTTTGCGCTCCAGACGTCGAGGGGCGGCAGCGTGCCGGTCCATGGCATGGTGCCGGCCAGCGCCATGGTCTGCATACGGCCGTCGCCGAGAGCGGAGACGAGCACTTCGGGGGTGGCGACGAGCCAGAAACCGGTGCGCGGCGTGTGCCAGAGGGTGACGTAACTGTAGGGCGAGAGGTGGCAGGCGCGGAGGAAGAGGTCGGCCATGGTCAGGCGCCGGGCGGCGTAGGCATAGGCCATCTGGCGGGCATAGACCACCTTCGTCAGTCCGCCGACGCCCAGCGACAGACGGTCCATGCAGCGCCGGAAGCCCCACTCGTAGTCGGCGCGGCCTATGCTGGCGTCGATGACGGGGGCCTCGGGCATATCGCCGGACAGCGCGGGGACATCGCCCTGCACCACGCTGTCGGCGGGGATGAGGAGCAGGGGCGAGGCGGCGCCGGCCTGCCATGGGGCCACGACGACACCGCTCTGGCGACCCACGTCGCTTAGCGTAGTGAGCCGCTGAGGGTCGGAGGCTGCGGTGACAAAGGTATAGCGCTGCTCACCGGGCTGGCGGTAGAGGGCAAAACTGTGGGCGCCGGTCCAGGCCTCGTCGCACAGCAGACGGAGGGTTTCGTCCTGCTGCATCAATAGGTATAGTTTACGGAGGCTATTTTGCCGTCGGGGGCGTGGAAGTTGCACAGCACGGTGTTACCCGACCGACTGCTATACTCATAATTCATGGTATAGGTCTGCCGCGGGCTGGTGTAATCGACGCTCCTGACGAGGTTGATGGTGGGGCGGCCGAGGAGTCCGGCATAGTAGAGGTGCTCGAAGCCCAGCATACCGAGTTCTTTGGTCACGCCGACGGGCAGCAGACCGTTGCGGTTGACGAGGTCGGTAGAGGTGAAGGTCAGCGTGGCTCTCTCGCTGTCGGGACCGACGTATTCCAGTTTGCTGTAGTTGCCGTTGTCGTAGGTAATCTTGCCTGTAGAGGTGTACATGGCCTGCTGGCCGAAGGTATTCTCATAGACGGTCTTGCTCCACTCCACAAGGCGGCCGTCGAGGTAGCGGAAGCGGTAGTCGTTCTGCCCTACGGTCATGCGGTCAATGTAGCCCTCGCTGTTGAGCTGTATGTTAACGGCCTCGCCGGGCTGGTTGGTGACGCTGATCCACGACGTGCCGTAGCCCAGATAACTGGTGTAGCGGTACGACTTGTCGGCCTTGGGATCGGCATCGCGCATGGTGCCCTGGGCCTGCACCAGACGGGGTCCGTCGTAGTGGAAGATCCAGTCGTACGACGCCATCATACTGCCCTGATGCTCGATGCTCCGCACGCAGTCGCCGCCGGTGGCGGGCAGCGTGGGCTGAAAGATGGGGGCGTGGTCGTCGGACGAACAACCGGTGGCCATCACGCCGAGGGTGAGGCCAGCGGCCACACAGCCGGCAACGGAGAGGTGGCGGCATATTTGCGAAAGGGTGGTAATCATGATAGTAAAGGGTTTTTCTGATGGAACCTTAGTGATTAACGCTTATTGTTTCAGACGACAAACTTACAAATTATTTCTGATATATGGCAGAGCTCCGTGTGCCCATAACTATTTCTAACGCTTTGTTGATACCGCTTTGGCCAAATTTATTGGCCGTAAGGCATAGTTTACTTACATTTGCAACGGCATATACGGACGGCCGGCAGCCGTCCCGGCCCACTCTTTTCCTTATCCTCTTCTCTATGAACATAGAAAACAACGACGCCAAGCGGGCTTGGCAGATAGTGTGCCACACCAACGTCAACCTCTTTCTCACGGGCAAGGCGGGCACGGGCAAGACCACCTTCCTGCGCCGCCTCAAGGACGAGGCGCCCAAACGCATGGTGGTGCTGGCACCGACGGGCATCGCCGCCATCAATGCGGGAGGCAGCACGATACACTCGTTCTTCCAACTGGCTTTCGGACCTTACATCCCGGGCACGCACTATTCGAAAGAGAGTTTCAAACTGACGAAGCGCAAGATCAATATGATACGCAGCCTGGACCTCATCGTCATCGACGAGGTGTCGATGGTGCGCGCCGACCTGCTGGACCACGTCGATGCCGTGCTGCGGCGCTGCCGCGCGTCGGGCGAGCCCTTCGGCGGCGTGCAGATGCTGCTCATCGGCGACCTGCAGCAGCTCTCGCCCGTGGCCAAGGACGAGGAGTGGGCACTGCTGTCGAAGTATTACGACTCGCCCTACTTCTTCAGCAGCAACGCCCTGAAGCGCACGTACTATGCCACCATCGAACTGACGCACATCTACCGCCAGACCGACCCGGCCTTCATCGACCTGCTCAACCGCGTGCGCAACGGACAGGCCGACGCCCATACGCTGACCCAACTGAACAGCCGCTACTTCCCCAACTTCACGCCCGACCCCAAGGACGGCTACATACGCCTGGTGACGCACAACTATCAGGCACGCACCATCAACGAACAGCAGATGGCGCTGCTGCCCCACCCCACCGTCACATATAAAGCCACCATCAGCAAGGACTTTCCCGAAAGCACCTACCCCACCGACGAGACGCTGCGCCTGAAAAAGGGCGCACAGGTGATGTTTGTCAAAAACGATGCCGACCACCGCTACTACAACGGTATGATGGGCGACGTGGTGGACCTCGACGACGACAGCGTGACGGTCCGCCCGCACCAGGGCGGCGACGACATCGTGGTAACGCCGGACGAGTGGACCAACAGCAAATACGAACTGAACGAAACCACACGCGAGATTACAGAGACCATCGCGGGCACCTTCAGGCAGATTCCCCTGCGCACGGCATGGAGCATCACCATCCACAAAAGCCAGGGCCTGACCTTCGCCCACGCCATCATCGACGCCGCCTCGGCCTTCGCCCATGGCCAGACCTATGTGGCGCTGAGCCGCTGCACGACGCTCGAGGGGATGGTGCTGTCGTCGCCCGTGCCCCGCGATGCCATCATCTGCGACAACACGGTGACGGACTATACCGAACGCTGCGCCGCCGACAGTCCGACGACCGAGAGCATCCGGGCCATGGAGCGCAACTACTTCCTGCTGACCTGCCAACAGCTGTTTGCCTTCGCGGAGATACGCCAACTGCTGGAGGCGCTGTCGCGACAGGTCGAGGAGCACCTGTACCGCGCACTGCCGATAGCCGCCGCCTCGCTGCGCGAAGAACTGGCACGCTTCCGCACAGAGGTGGACGAGGTGGCGGGACGCTTTGCCGCCCAACTGGCACGCCTCACCAACCAGACGGAACAGTATGCCGAGGACGCCACCCTGCAGGACCGCATCCACAGCGCCTGCCTCTACTTCAAACCCAAGATGCTGACGCTGCACGCCTACGTGGCCGGTCTGTCGCTGCCCACCGACAACGTGGCCGTCAGCAAGCACATCGACAGCATCACCACCGACCTGAAGACCGCCATTCAGGCCAAGGCGCACCTGCTGGCCTACGTGGCCGGCAAGGGCTACCACCTGGCGTCCTTCCTGGCCGAACGCGGCCGCATCGCCGCCGGCATTCCCAAAGAGGACACGAAAGGCGGCAAGGGCAAAGGCAAGGGCAAAGCACCCTCAGCCACCACAGAAACCGCCGCCACAGAAACCGCCGTCCACGAGACGGCCGCCGACGGACGGGGGAAAACGCTGCTCAACGCCCTGCTGAAATGGCGGCAGGCCAAGGCCGAAGCCCTCGGCATCGTCCCCTATATGGTGGTCACGCGCAAGGCCCTGACCAACATTGTCCGGGAGCGCCCCACCACGCCCAAGGCCCTGCTGGCCGTCGCCTACGTCGGACCAAAGACGGTGGAAGCCTACGGCAAGGACATCCTCGCCATCGTGCAACGCGCGACCAAGGCATAGCAGACCATACCCATGAGAGGGTGTGTCAAAATGCAAATTTTGACGCACACGCGAAGGTGTGTCAGAATGGTTAAGATGCAAGGCGCTGAGGATGAGGGCGCCGGGAGTGTACTGAAGTACATGACCAAGCCCGAAGACGATAGCAACGCAGCAGATTGACCATTATGACACATCGTCTTGCACAAAGATGGAAAAATTATGCAGAAATACGTGCGACATCTTGCATAGTCGCGGCTTTTGCGGCAAAAATGTTTGCAAAATGTACAGCAATTGAAGAATAATCTGTAACTTTGTTGGCGTTACGGTACAATTCTCCCCCAAAACTCAAGGAAGAGAAGGGGCCGACACACACGAGAGATGAATAAATATGCACTCTTTACGCAAACATCGCACTACATCCATGATATACGACATTGACATGCTGCGCCGCTTCTATGCAGAATACGGCGCACGCGTGGGCCGAGCCCGCCAGGCGGCAGGTCGCCCGCTGACCTATGCAGAAAAAGTGTTCCTGGCCCATGCCGCTCACCCCGAAACGGCAGCCAAGGCCACACGCGGCACCGATTACGCCGACTACCGCCCGGACCGCGTGGCCATGCAGGACGCCACGGCACAGATGGCGCTGCTGCAGTTTATGAACGCCGGACGCGACACGTCGGCCGTGCCCGCCACGGTCCACTGCGACCACCTCATCCGCGCCTCGGTGGGCGCCAGCGCCGACCTGGCAGAAGCGCGCCAAACGAATGCCGAGGTCTATGGCTTCCTGCGCTCGGCAGCCGCACGCTACGGCATCGGCTTTTGGGGACCGGGGGCCGGCATCATCCACCAGGTGCTGCTGGAGAACTACGCCTTCCCCGCCGGCATGATGATTGGCTCCGACTCGCACACGCCCAACGCCGGCGGTATGGGTATGGCGGCCATCGGCGTGGGCGGTGCCGACGTGGTGGATGTCATGGCCGGGCTCGACTGGGAACTGAAGGTGCCGCGCCTCATCGGCGTGCGCCTGACGGGACGCCTGTCGGGATGGACGTCGGCCAAAGACGTGGTATTGCACCTGGCTGGACGCCTGACGACCAAAGGAGCAACAAACGCCATCATCGAGTATTTCGGCGACGGCGTAGAAGCCCTGCCCTGCACGGGACGCGCCACGATATGCAACTTCGGCGCCGAGATGGGCGCCACGACGTCCATCTTCCCCTACGGCGAGGCCACACGCCGCTACCTCATGGCCACAGGCCGCGAAGAGGTGGCGAGCATGGCCGATGCGGTGGCGGACGACCTGCGGGCTGACGCCGAGGTGACGGCCGAACCGGAGAAGTATTACGACCAGGTCATCGACATCGACCTCTCCACCCTCACGCCCTACGTCAACGGTCCCTTCACGCCGGACGCGGCTTGCCCTGTGAGCGAGATGCCGGCACGCGCCGAGACGAACGACTATCCGCGCGAGGTGGAGGTGGTGCTCATCGGATCGTGCACCAACTCATCCTATCAGGACCTGCGCCGCGCCTGTGCGGTGCTCAAGGCGGCCAAGGCGGCGGGCTTTAAGCCCAAGGCCCAATTGCTGGTCAACCCGGGCTCCGAACTGATCCGCGCCACAGCGGAGCGCGACGGTCTGCTAGACGAACTGGCAGAGGCGGGGGCCATCGTCATGGCGAATGCCTGCGGCCCGTGCATCGGACAGTGGAAGCGCCAGACGGACGACGCCACACGCCGCAACACCATCATCACGACGTTCAACCGCAACTTTGCCAAGCGTGCCGACGGCAACCCCAACACCTTCGCCTTCATCACCTCGCCCGAAGCGGCGGTGGGCTACGCCATCACGGGTACGCTGACGACACACCCGTCGTTCTCGCCGGAATGGGCGGCCATCGCCCCGGAGGCCTGTCCGGACCTGCCAGAAGCGGGCTTTGCCGAGGCGGACATCGCCTCGCCGCTGCTGCCGCCTTCGACGGACGACCCCATCATTCCCGAGGGCAGTGAGCGGCTGCAGCGCCTGACGCCGTTCGCGCCGTGGGACGGCAAGGACTTCAATGGGCTGCACCTGCTCATCAAGACGAAGGGCAAGTGTACCACCGACCACATCTCGCAGGCCGGCCCGTGGCTGAAATACCGCGGCCATCTGGAGAACATCTCGCGCAACATGCTGCTCGGCGCCGTCAATGCCTTCACGGGCGAGGCGGGCTGCGTGACCAACCCGCTGACGGGGGCGAAGGAGACGCCGGCCACGGTGGCGGCAGCACTGAAGGCCGAAGGGCAGGGCTGCATCGTCGTGGCGGAGGACAACTACGGCGAGGGCTCGAGCCGCGAACATGCGGCGATGGAGCCGCGCTTCCTCAACGTCAAGGTCATCCTGGCGAAGAGTTTTGCCCGCATCCACGAGTCGAACCTGAAGAAACAGGGTGTGCTGGCGCTGACCTTCGCCAACGCGGCGGACTACGACCGCGTCCGCGAGGACGACCGCATCGACGTGGCGGCAGCGGCCATCGCCCCGGGTAGCGACGTGACCGTCACGCTGCACCACAGCGACGGCACGCAGGAACAGATTATCGCGCGCCATACCTATAACGACAGCCAGATAGCATGGCTCCATGCGGGCTCGGCACTGGGATTCATGGCCAAGAACCACGTGGGATGACGGGCGCGGCAGCGTTTCCTCCTCCCCCTCTCCCACCCTTAAAACGTATCACATCATGAGCAAGATAGAAGTAAAGGCCGACGGCAGCCTCATCGTGCCGCAGACAGTCACCGTACCCTTCGTCACAGGCGACGGCGTGGGTGCCGAAATCACACCGGCCATGCAGCGCGTGGTCAATGCCGCCGTCGAGCGGGCCTCGGGCGGCCGGCAGGCCATCGAATGGATGGAAGTGATGGCGGGCCAGCGGGCCTACGACACGCTGGGCACTTACCTGCCGGACGACACGCTGGAGGCGTTCAAGACGTACCACCTGGGCATCAAGGGTCCGCTGACCACGCCGGTGGGCGGCGGCATCCGTTCACTGAACGTGGCGCTGCGTCAGGGGCTCGACCTCTACGTCTGCCTGCGCCCGGTGCGCTGGTTTCAGGGCGTGGTATCTCCGGTCAAGCATCCCGAGCGCGTGGATATGGTCATCTTCCGCGAGAACACGGAGGACATCTACGCGGGCATAGAATGGGAGGCCGGCAGCGACGAGGCCAAGAAGTTTTACGCCTTCCTCTCTAACGAGATGGGCGTAAAGAAGGTGCGCTTCCCCGAGACCTCGGGCTTCGGTGTCAAGCCGGTGAGCGTCGAGGGAACGGAGCGCCTGGTACGCGCGGCTTGCCGCTACGCCCTCGAAACGGGGCGCCGCACGGTGACGCTGGTGCACAAGGGCAACATCATGAAGTTTACCGAAGGGGGCTTCAAGCGCTGGGGCTACGAACTGGCCGAGCGGGAGTTTGGCGACGCCATCCGCAGCGGACGCCTGACCATCAACGACTGCATCTGCGACGCCTTCCTGCAGAACGCCCTGCTGCGCCCCGAAGACTACTCGGTAGTGGCCACACTCAACCTCAACGGCGACTATATCTCGGACATGCTGGCGGCTCAGGTGGGCGGCATCGGCATCGCGCCGGGGGCCAACATCAACTACGCCACGGGCAACGCCATCTTTGAGGCGACACACGGCACGGCACCCGACATCGCGGGCAAGGACATCGTCAACCCCTGCTCCATCATCCTCTCGGCAGCGATGATGCTGGAGCACATCGGGTGGACGCCGGCGGCCGACCTCATCGCGCAGGCCATGGAGAAGGCCTTCAGCGAAGGCAAGGCCACGGCCGACCTGGCACGATTCATGCCCAACGGCAAGGCCATGGGCACACAGGCGTTTGCCGACCTGCTCGTTTCTATCATCCGCACTCTCTAACAAGGACCTTCCCTACATGACGACAAAGAAAGAATACCTGATATACAAGCTCTCGGACGAGATGAAGAGCTGCATCCGCATTGACGCCGAACTCTTCAAGAAGCTCGACGTCAAGCGCGGCCTGCGCAACGAAAACGGCACGGGCGTGCTGGTGGGACTGACGAACATCGGTAACGTGGTGGGCTACGAACAGTCGGCCGAGGGCCTCAAGCCCATCGAGGGCAAACTGTTCTACCGCGGCTACGAGATTTGCGACCTGGCCCACGCCATCATGAACGAGAAGCGCTTCGGATTTGAAGAGGTGGCCTACCTCCTGCTCTCGGGAAAACTGCCCGACACGGAGGAACTGCAGGCCTTCCGCGAACTCATCTTCGACAACATGCCGCTGCAGCCCAAGACGATGCTCAACATCATCGAACTGGAGGGCAGCAACATCATGAACATCCTGGCGCGCAGCGTGCTCGAACTCTATACCTACGACGAAAACCCGGACGACATCTCGCGCGACAACCTGATGCGCCAGAGCATAGAACTGGTGTCGAAGTTTCCCACCATCATCGCCTACGCCTACAACATGCTGCGCCACAAAGCGCTCGGACGCTCGCTCCATATCCGTCACCCGCAGGAGGAACTTTCGATAGCACAAAACTTCCTCTACATGCTCAAGGGTCCGCGCTACACCGAACTGGATGCCCGCACGCTCGACCTGCTCCTCATGATCCATGCGGAGCACGGTGGCGGTAACAACTCGACCTTTACCGTACGCGTGACGTCATCGTCGGCCACCGACACCTACTCGTCCATCGCCGCTGGCATCGGCTCGCTCAAGGGCCCGAAGCACGGCGGTGCCAACATCAAGGTGATGGAGATGATAAAGCACATCCGCGAGGGCATACGCAACCCCGAGGACGAGGACGAAATCCGCGCCTATCTGGACAAGATTCTGCGCCGCGAGGTGGGCGACCGCTCGGGCCTCATCTACGGCATCGGCCACGCGGTCTATACCAAGTCGGACCCGCGCGCCGTCCTGCTCAAGGAGATGGCGCACGACCTGGCCGTCGAGAAGGGCCGCCAGGACGAGTATGCCTTCATGGAGCGCCTGGAGCGCCTGGCCATCGAGACGGTCTATGCCCGCAAGGGCACGACCAAGACGCTCTGCGCCAACGTCGATTTCTACTCCGGCTTCGTCTATGACCTCATCGGCCTGCCCGTCGATATCTACACGCCGCTCTTCGCCATGGCACGCATCGTGGGCTGGTGCGCCCACCGCAACGAAGAACTCAACTTCGAGGGCAAGCGCATCATCCGCCCGGCCTACCGCTGTGTGGCCGACATCAACGAGTACGTGCCCATCGCCCGGCGCTGACGCCGGCGGGCGGCATTGTCCGACAGACCCTACCGCCCCCTATCGGCCTTCACCTGAAGGAAACATTATTTACAGCAAACTTCCCATCATAGCGCTGTTGACGAGAAATCCTCAACAACGGCATATGATGGGAAGTTTTGCTGTATTGCCGTCCGTCACGAACAGCCACAAATTCCCAACCGGCTTGGGAACAAGATTCCCAAGGGCTGGGAACATTATTCCCAGCGGCTGGGAACAAGATTCCCACTGGCTGGGAATTCGATTCCCAAGGGCTGGGAATTTGATTCCCTGCGGCTGGGAATTTGATTCCCTGCGGCTGGCACTTCGATTCCCTGCGGCTGGCACTTCGATTCCCTGCGGCTGGCACTTCGAGTACCCGCGGCTGGCACTTCGAGTACCCGCGGCTGGCACTTCGAGTACCCGCGGCTGGCACTTCGAGTGCCCGCGGCTGGCACTTCGAGTGCCCGCGGCTGGTAATTCGAGTGCCCGCGGCTGGTAATTCGATTGCCCGCGGCTGGTAATTCGATTGCCAAGGGCCGTGGCAATTTTTCACACACAATTATTGCTGTCGGGTAAAAATCTGCGGGGGGTGTGTCAAAATGCAAATTTTGACGCACACGCGAAGGTGCGTCAGAATGGTTAAGATGCAAGACGCTGAGGATGAAGGCGCCGGGAGTGTACTGAAGTACATGACCAAGCCCGAAGACGATAGCAACGCAGCAGATTGGCCATTATGACACACCGTCTTCTCACTTTCACCTGAAAGAAATGGGTAGGTCAATAGGCCGTCTTCTCGTCGGTTTCAACCCACTGGCGGAAGACGGCGTCGGCCTCGGGCAGAGGCATGGCGGTGGTGGCCAGACGGCGGTCGGCGGGGTCGAGGGCCAGTTCGCGATAGATGAAGGCGTCGTCGAAACCGGCGGCGGCGGCATCGTCCTTGTTCGAGGCATAATAGAGACGCGACAGGTGGGCCCAGTAGATGGCGCTCAGGCACATGGGGCAGGGCTCGCACGAACTGTAGATGTCGCAGCCCTCGAGCGAGAAGGTGCCGAGGGCCTGGCAGGCGGCACGGATGGCCTGCACCTCGGCATGTGCCGTGGGATCGTGGTGAGCCGTGACGCGGTTGACGCCCGTGGCGATAATCTGGTCGCCGCGCGCTATGACGGCGCCGAAGGGGCCACCGCCGTTGGCGATATTCTCCTGCGCCAGACGGACGGCCAGGCGCAGCATTTCCTGTTGTTGGGGAGTGAGGGTCGGCATAAGGACTGAGGGTTTGGAAAAGGGCTGAGGGTTTGGAAAAGGGCAATTATTGCGCACCGATGCTGTCGAGGGCGGCCATTATCTGCCGCACCTTCTCTTCATCGGTCTCGCTGACGGCATACTCGTCGGCACCGGCATGGCCCATGCTGACGCCGTCGTGGCGGTAGGTCATGGCGCTGGGGTGCAGGGCCGAGGCCGAGGCATGTATCTCGCCGGCGCCGGTCTGACGGATGATGTCGGCGGCATTGGCGGCATTGACGCCGCAGCCGGGCATGATGACGATGCGGCCTGCCGCCCGGCGCACCAGGGCGGCAATGGCGTCGGCGCCCTCAAGGGCCGTGGCACAACCGCCGGAGGTGAGGACGCGGGCCACACCCAGGGCGATGAGGGCATCGAGGGCGGCGGCATGGTCGGCACACATGTCGAAGGCGCGGTGGAAGGTGACGGGCACCGTGCCAGCGGCCTCGATGAACAGGCGCATGGCGGCCATATCTACCTGCCCGTCGGCGGTCAGTGCGCCCACGACGATGCCGTCGGCGCCCTCGCGGCAGGCGGTGCGGATGTCGTCGGCCATAATCTGCTGCTCGGCGGGGGTATAGAGGAAGTCGCCGGGCCGCGGGCGTATCAGGACGTGCTTGCGGGGAATGGGGAGGCGCAGCACGGCGCGGAGCAGGCCGAGCGAGGGCGTCAGTCCGCCGTCGCCCAGCGCCTGGCAGAGTTCGATGCGCTGCGCACCGGCACGGTGGGCAGCAAGGGCGGCCTCATAAGTGCCTGTACATACTTCAAGGAGAATCGGGGTCATGCTTCTGAGTTTTTCAAAAGAAGAGGAAGAAGTCACGCTTCTGAATTTTTCAAAAGGAAAAACAAACTGGAGAGGATAAAAGAGCAGCGCGTCAGATAGCTTGCGTCCGGTTCATGCGGAGCAGCAGGGCGACGTCGTCTTCCTCGCCCACCACCCACAGGATGTCGCCGGGCATGATGGTGCGTGAGGCTTCGGCGGTGTCGATGTTGCCGTCGCTGCCCTCGAAGCCGACAGCCATGCAGTGGTAGGTGTCGCGCAGTCCGCTTTCGATGAGGCGGTGGCGGCACAGGGGGAAGTCGTCCGTGATGACGATGCGGCGCAGGGTGAGGTAGTGCTCGGCATTGTTGACGGCCATGGCCTGCACGTCGCCGCTGATACGCTTCTCGAGGGTGGCCAAACTGTCGTCGTCGCCGATGGCCTCGATATAGTCGCCGGGATAGACCTCGACGTTGCCGCCGGGGATATTGATGCGGCTTTCGCCGCGGATGATGGCGGCCACCAGCACGCCGTCGCGCCGACCGAAGTCGAGTTGGCGCAGGGTGTGCCCGGCCATCCGGCTGCCGTCGGGCAGACGCAGGCGGGCCATGTGCAGGTTATGGGCGGGCAGGCGGCGGGCATAGCCGGGACGGGCCTGCTGTCGCTCGGCGGCGACCTCGCGCAGACGCAGGTTCTGCACGAAATTGCGCTCCAGGCGGATGCTGGCCCACTTGATGCGGCGCGAGGCCACCATGCCGGCCACCATCAGCAGGGCCAGGGCGGCATGGACGAAGATGGCCCACGGCGCTTGCAGGGGCGAGAGGGAGTGGACAAGGTAGAACACAAGGGCGGCGGCGATGAGGTAGCGCACGACGAAGGTGGCCATGAGCACGCCATGCGGCAGGCGGCCGCGGCGACTGATGGTCTGCCACTCTTCGGAATGGTTCTTGCGCATGACGATGGCGCGGAGGAAGGGCGACACCACGGCGATGGTAAGCAGGGCACACACCACGCCGGCCACGGCGGGCGTCAGCAGCCACCGCAGGAAGGGCAGCAGCGCACCGAGGATGATGAAGGTGGTGGCGATGCTCAGCGTCAGATAGATGCTCACCTGCATGACGAGGGCGGTCAGCAGACTGCGCCAGGGGGACGCCGAGGCGACGGCATGGTGGCCACGGTCGTCCAAACGGCGACGCACGGGGGCGGGGATGAAGCGTACGATGATGCCGTAGGCGGGCTGGGCCGCACGAATCATATAGGGGGTGAGGAAGGTGGTGAGCACCGACACGGCCACGACAACGGGATAGAGGAAGTCGCTGGTGACGTGCAGACTGATGCCGAGGGTGGCGATGATGAAGGCGAACTCACCAATCTGTGCCAGCGAGAAGCCGCACTGCATGGCGACCTTGAGCGAGTGGCCCGCGAGGATGAAACTGCCCGTGCCGAACACCATCTGCCCCACGATGACGGTAAGGGAGATGAGGGCGATGGGCAGGGCATACTCGGTGAGCACGGCGGGGTCAACCAGCATGCCGACGGACACGAAGAAGATGGCGCCGAAGAGGTCCTTGACGGGCCCCACCACGCGCTCGATGCTCTCGGCCTCGACCGTCTCGGCCAGGATGCTGCCCATCATGAAGGCGCCGAAGGCCGAACTGTAGCCGGCCTTGGAGGCCATCACCACGAGGGCGAAGCACAGGCCGAGGGTCACGACGAGGAGGGTCTCGCCGGTCATCCACCGCGCACTCTTCTTTAGGAAATAGGGCACGAGGAACACGCCGACGATGAACCACAGGATAAGGAAGAACAGAAGTTTGAGCAGACTAAAGAGCAGGTCCTGCCCCTCAAAGTTGCGCGAGACGGCCATCGCCGAGAGCACCACCATCAGCAAGATGCCCAGGATATCCTCGAGGATGAGCACGCTGAGCACCTCGCCCGAGAATTTCTGCTGGCGCATGCCCAGATCGTCAAAGGCTTTGTAGATGATGGTGGTGGACGACATGGCCAACATGCCGCCCAGAAAGAGGCTGTCCATGCTGGACCACCCAAACAGATGGCCCACGATGCTGCCGAGCGACATCATGCAGAACATGACGGCGCAGGCGGCGATGATGGGACCGGCGCCCATGCGGAATATCTTCTTGAACGAGAACTCCAGACCGAGGGTGAACATCAGGAAGATCACGCCAATGTCGGCCCAGGTCTGTATGCTGCCCGTATCGGCCACGGTGGGGGTGAAGGAGAAGTGGGGACCGGCCAGAAAACCGGCCACGATATATCCCAGCACAAGGGGCTGGCCCAGGCGTTTGAAGATGAGGGTGACCAGACCGGCGCACATCAGGATGAGGGCCAGGTCGGAGATGATGGCGGGCAGATGAGACATGGGCTATGGGGCTGTATTGGGGGAAAGAGCGTGTCAGGACTGGAAACAATGGGCCAGTCCTGACACGCCATCTATGAAAGGAGGGGGAGGTATCAGTAGCGGGCGGCCGTCAGGCGGCAAATCTCCACGACTACCTGCGAGGCTTTCTCGAGCGAGGGGATGGGAAGGAACTCGTGGGGACCGTGGAAGTTGAGACCGCCGGCGAAGATGTTCGGACAAGGCAGACCCATGAACGACAGTTGGGCGCCGTCAGTGCCGCCGCGGATGGCGCGCACGGCGGGTGTGACGTCGACGGCCTGCATGGCTTCGAGAGCAATGTCGATGATGTGCATCACGGGCTCCACCTGTTCGCGCATGTTGCGATACTGGTCGGTGACAGTGGCCTTGACGCTGCCTTTTCCGTATTTGGCCTCGAGCCATTCGGCCGTGCGCTGCACATAGGCTTTGCGGGCATCGAAACGGGCGGCGTCGTGGTCGCGGATGATATAGGTGAGCGTGGCGTGCTCCACGTTGCCCTCCATGTGCAGCAGGTGGTAGAAGCCTTCGTAGCCGGTGGTGTGCTCGGGGGTCTCGGCCTCGGGCATCATGGCGGCAAACTCGGCCGCTACGCGCGAGGCATTGACCATCTTGTCCTTGGCATAGCCGGGATGGACGCTGACGCCCGCCACCTCAATCTTGGCGGCGGCGGCGTTGAAGTTTTCAAACTCCAGTTCGCCCACCTCACCACCGTCCATGGTGTAGGCCCACTGGCAACCGAACTTCTCCACATTGAAACTGCGGGCGCCAAGACCTATCTCCTCGTCGGGGTTGAAGGCCACGCGTATCTTGCCGTGCTCCACCTCGGGATGGGCCTTGAGCCATACCATGGCCTGCACAATCTCGGCAATGCCGGCCTTGTCGTCGGCACCGAGCAGGGTGTGGCCGTCGGTGACGATGAGGTCTTCGCCGACATGCTGCTTCAGTTCGGGAAACTTCTCCGGCGAGGTCACGATCCCCGCCTCGGCGTCGAGCACAATGTCGCCCCCGTCATAGGCGCTGACAATGCGGGGCTTGACGTTGGCACCCGAGCAGTCGGGACTGGTGTCCATGTGGGCAATGAAGCCGATGGTGGGCACGGGGCGCTCGGTATTGGCGGGAAGCGTGGCATAAAGGTAGCCCTTCTCGTCCAGTTCTACGTCGGTCAGTCCGATGCTTTCCAGTTCGGCTTTCAGATATTCGGCCAGGGCAAACTGCTTGGCCGTGCTGGGCGTCACGCCCGTGTCCTCGGCCGACTGGGTGTCAAAACTGACATACTTCAGGAATCTTTCTACGATAGTCATAGGTTATGAGGTATAAAGGGGTTATGCAGGGATAGGTGTTGGAGAATAGGAATATGGGGGAACAGGGGTTGCAAACTACGGGGGCATCGGCCCGGGGGCGCCTATAGGTCGTAGGCATAGGTGTCGTAGCATACGGCCCGTCCGCCGAAGCCTTCTTTCTGGTAGATAAGGCCCTCGTTGAGCACGTGGCCGCCGTCCTCGGTGCTGATGCCGAAGTCGAAATAGGCAAAGCCTTCGGCCTGCAGCACGGCCTCCATGATGGCCTCGATGGCGCCGCAGTGCTTGCCCTCGGCCGAGGCGGCGAGATACTGCGAGTGGAGCACGCGCGCCGTGCGATAGACCAGCATACCGCCCACGGGCGTGCCGTCGGGCAACCGGGCCTCGTAGAGGGCAATGTGGCCGGGGCACATGGCGATGAGGTGGCGCATCTCCTCGAGGCTATGCACCGGCGTGGTGTGGTGGCGCTCGCGGAGGTTAGCTGTCAGGATGGGCCAGAAGTCGTCGATGCAGGTCGTCACCCTCACCTCCACACCGTGCCGGCGGGCGCGGTTGAGGGCGGTGCGGCGGTCCTTATGCCAACGGCACAGGCCGGCATAGGGCATGGCCGTCGATATGCCGCGGGCCACGAGGCGGGCGCCGCAGCGAAACAGGGCATACAGGTCCTCGTCGGCGGGCATGGACGCATATATATATGGTATGGGCTTATACACCACGCGGCGCACGCCCTCGCTGCGCCAGCGGGCGTTCATCTGCTCCAGCAGGTGCAGGACGCCGGCCGCCGTGGCCTCGGCGCCCGTCACCAGTCCGCCGTAGGTCAGACCCTGATGGGTGTAGAGGGCATCGCCGTCGCGGTTGGCGGGCAGCAGGGCATACAGGCGGCCGTCGCGCCGGCACATCAGCGAGGCGTCGGCAAAGCGGTCGGCATGATAGTCCATATAGCCGCGGTCGAACAGGAACGTCCCGTTCTTGCTGCTGCGCACAAAGGCGTTCCATTCTCCGGCCTGCGCGTCGGTATATCTTTCTATCTCAAACATGGATGGGCTTATCTCGGCATGGCGCGTATGCCATGCGCAAGGGCAAAGTTAACCAAACCCGCGCAAAGGACAAAAGGCTGAGGCCACAAACCCGCCGTGCGCCCGACGCTTAAAGGCAAATATGCGGTTTACCTTCGTCAACCTCGGCGCATATAATGTCGAGCAAATCACTTCAAAGGCAGTGCCAATAACACTTCCATCAGCTGGCATATCGTATACCAATGGGTGGGGAAAATCTGGCACACCGAAAGGGAGCCCTCAGTCAGTGTAAAGAGACGGCGTGTGCAGACCACTGCGGGCAATGGCCGCAACACCTGCTTACCCATAGAGGCGGAAGGCATGTGTCACCGTTTCGTATCACATACCTTCCGCCCATTTTTCACATTGCAAGCGTTGGTCAACGCTTCAGTGCCTCCCACGTGGGCGGCTCTTTGTGCATCAGACTTCGCACGAAGAAGTCGTAGCGCTTGTGCGTGGCAAAGGGGGTGGTGGTGGTAAAGTGGTCGATGCCGGGCATCACCACCAGTTCAAAATCCTTTCCGGCCTTTATCAGTGCATTGGCCACTTGCATGGTGGAAGCCGGGTCAACGTTGTCGTCCAGTTCACCCACCACCAGCATGAGCGGCCGCGTCAGTTTGTGCGCATTGGCCACGTTGGACGAAGCGACATACGCGCTGTCCACGGGATAGCCCATCCACAGTTCGTTCCACCATATCTTGTCCATCCGGTTGTCGTGACAGCCGCTGTGCGAGCAGGCCGCTTTGTAAAACTCGGGATGGAACAACACGGCGGCCATCGACTCCTGTCCGCCTGCCGACGTGCCATAGATACCCACGCGGGTGGAGTCGATCTGCGGATAGCGGCGTGCCGCAGCCTTTATCCAGGCTATGCGGTCGGGGAAGCCCGCATCCTTCAGATTCTTGTAGCAGATATTCTCGAAGGTACGCGATCGGAACGAGGTACCCATGGCGTCAAGTTGCACAACGATGAAGCCCAGTTCGGCCAGCGCAGTGGCGCTCCATTGGTAAGGGATGAAGGTTTTGGGCACATACTGATCGCCTGGGCCGGCATAGATATACTCAATGACGGGATAGGTCTTCGTCGGGTCGAAATTGGACGGCCGGTAGATGAGGCCCCACATGAGCGTCTTGCCATCGCGTCCAGGTGCGGCAAAGGTCTCGGGTGCCCGCCATCCCGCGGCATAGAGTGCCGATGCGTCGGCTTTCTCGAGTGCCATGCGCTCACTGCCGTCCGAGGCGTTGCGCAGCGTGGCCACAGGCGGCATGTCGGGTGTTGAGCGTACATCAACAAGGTATTTCATGTCGTGTGAATAGGTGGCCTTGTGCATGCCCGAGTCGGGCGTGAGGCAGCGTAACCCCTTTCCGTCCAGACCGATGCTGTAGTAGCGAATGCGGTAGGGATCTTCTCCCTGCGTCATGCCGTTGGCAGAGAAATAGATTCTTCCGGCCTCCTCATCCACACGTTGCACCTCGCGCACATACCATTCACCCTTAGTCAGTTGGCGCTCCACGCGCCCCGACTGACGGTCAATCATGTACAGATGGTTCCAGTTGTCGCGCTCGCTGCCCCATATCATGCGCTTGCCGTCGGACATATCGTGGCGGAAACGTCGCACATAGTTGACATAGCGGTCGCTGGTTTCCTCTACCAGGGTACGGACGAGGCCCGTTTCGGCCGAAAGTTCCAGCACACGATACACCTTATGCCCACGCTCATTATACTCAAAGGTCAGCGCCCGTCCGTCGGCATTCCAGCGGAAATAGCCTATGTCATAGGGGTGGGGAAAGAGGTCGTTGTTGGGAATGACGGCCTTGCCCGTCTCCACCTCGAAGATGCAGGGATGCTTGATGCGCAGTTCATCACCGGGCTTGGCATATTCCTGCTTGTGTAGCATGGGCTGCAACTGGTTGCGGGGGGACGACTCCACATAATACACATAGCGCTTCTCGGCCACCGGGCGGATACGGGTGGAGAAAATGCGCCGGCTGTCAGGCGACCACTGTATATAGGTGGAATAGTAGTTGGCCTGGGTGCCGTCGAAACTCAGTTGGCGCTCCTTGCCGTCGGCCACGCGGCGCACATAGAGGTTGCAGTCGCGCACGAAGGCGGTGTAGCGTCCATTGGGCGAGGTCACCGGCCCTGCTCCGCGTTCGTCGTCCACCTCCATCCAGTGGCGTTGCCGCCCAGGCTGGGGGATGGTGCCCAGGCGTGTCAGTTTATCGCTGCCCACGACATACATCCAGCGCGAGCCCGAATGGCGGAAACGCAGCGTATCAAGACCATCGTTGACCTCCAGGCGCTCCAGCCTTAAGCGGCGGCTGTCTATGGCATACCCCGCCTGTTCGCGCAAGGCACGACCCAACCGGGCGGTGTCAAAGAGTTCGGCGCGCTGTTTATTGTCAGCATCAACCACCACATACACATCGCCCTCGGGCGTATGCCTACGGTACCAAAAATGGTGCGTGTGTCCCACCCATTGCGGGGCTATTGGCGCATAATACATGCGGTCGGCACTGAAGCGGTACGGCGCATCGAAGGCGCGTCGATAATCGTCGGCCGTTCCTTGCGCGTGCAAGCCCGCCGCGATGCCAAAGGTCATACATAGTAATAAAAGGGAGTGTTGCATCTTATCGTATTTCTTGCTAGTTTAATATCACACGACGGCTCGAACACATATATAAATAGGTAAGGACAGTGCCGAGCTCAGGCAAAAGTAGAAAGAATTGCGGGAAATACAGACCAACCACGCCATCAAATTGCCCATAAATCTGACCGCGTCACAAGATTGAGAAATACTTTTTAAAAAAAGCGGGAAAAGATTTGGCTGTTTGAAAAGAAGTCCGTACTTTTGCATCGCTTTTGAGAACAACACGGGCGCTTAGCTCAGCTGGTTCAGAGCGTCTGCCTTACAAGCAGAGGGTCGGGGGTTCGAATCCCTCAGCGCCCACACCGCAAGTTCTCAACAGCGACATAAGCCAATGCAAGATGAGGGCGCTTAGCTCAGCTGGTTCAGAGCGTCTGCCTTACAAGCAGAGGGTCGGGGGTTCGAATCCCTCAGCGCCCACCACTCATCTTTCCACATCTTGCCGCGGCGACATCACGGGCGCTTAGCTCAGCTGGTTCAGAGCGTCTGCCTTACAAGCAGAGGGTCGGGGGTTCGAATCCCTCAGCGCCCACTCCCCCACCCGAGGGTCTGTCCTTCACGACAGACCCTCGTTTTTTTATGACCTTGCGGCGGGCGATTGTACTTCTATCTTGAAAGTTCAGAGAGTGCCGTGGCGGCCTCGACGCTTTCTGCCGACCATGCTTTGTACTTTGGCCTTTTAATCGTACATTTGCGGGAAGAATACAAGCCAACGTTTAGCACACTCACATGATACAATCCATGACGGGCTACGGCAAGGCCGAAATCCACTACAACGGAAAGAAAATCATTGCCGAAATCAAGTCGCTCAACTCGAAGGCGCTGGACCTCAACACGCGCATCATCCCCCTATACCGCGAACACGAGATGGACATCCGCCGACGCATCGCTGCCTTGCTGGAGCGCGGCAAGGTGGACTTCAACCTCTGGACCGAGGCCGATGCCGAGGCTGCCGCACCGCGCCTCAACGGGGCCGTCGTGGCCGACTACATACAGCAGATACGCCAACTCAGCGACGCTCAGGGGCTGCCCTTCCCGGCCGACCACATCTGGGACATCGTGGCGCGTATGCCGGAAACGCTGCAGGCTACGGCCAACGACGAACTGACGGACGAGGAATGGCAGGCGGCTGCCACGGCCGTCGATCAGGCCATCGAACGCCTCATGGCTTTCCGCAGTCAGGAGGGCGAGGCGCTGAGCCATAAGTTTGCCGCCAACCTGGACCGCATAGAGGCTCTGCTGCACGACATCGAGCCCTACGAGACGCAGCGCGTGGAGAAGATACGGGCGCGTCTGGAGGAGCGCCTGGAAGAACTCAAGGGCGTAGATTACGACCGCAACCGTCTGGAGCAGGAACTGATTTACTACATCGAAAAACTGGACATCAACGAGGAGAAGCAGCGTCTGGCCAACCACCTGAAGTACTTCCGCGAAACGATGGCCAACGGCAAGGGCCAGGGCAAAAAACTGGGCTTCATCGCCCAGGAGATGGGCCGCGAAATCAATACCACGGGCTCGAAGAGCAACCTGGCCGAGATGCAGAACATCGTGGTCCGCATGAAGGACGAACTGGAACAGATCAAGGAGCAGGTGCTCAACGTGATGTAAAACGCTGACGGCAACTCCCCCACATATATTCCCCACCCCCAACTTCCCCACCCCATGACCGGCAAACTTATCCTCTTCTCCGCCCCGAGCGGCAGCGGCAAAAGCACCATCATCAACTACCTGATGCAGCAGGGGCTCGGCCTGCACTTCTCCATATCGGCCACCAGCCGTCCGCCGCGCGGCCTGGAGCGCAACGGCGTGGAGTATTTCTTCCTCAGTCCCGAAGAGTTTCGCGAGCGCATCGCCCGCAATGAGTTTTTGGAGTACGTCGAAGTGTATGAGGGCCGCTTCTACGGCACGCTCAAATCGCAGGTGGATGCCCAGCTCTCACGCGGCGAGCATGTCGTGGCCGACGTGGACGTGGTGGGTGCCGGCCGCATCAAGGCGGTCTATGGCGACCGTGCCCTGACGGTCTTCGTTCAGCCGCCCTCGGTGGACGAACTGCGCCGCCGCCTCGAAGGCCGGGGCACCGACAGCCCCGAGGTGATCAACGACCGTATCGCCCGCGCCGAGTACGAGTTGACCTTCGCCCCGCAGTTTGACGTCGTCATCGTCAACGACCGGCTCGAGCAGGCCCAGGCCGATGCGCTGGCGGCCATCCGCCGCTTCCTGCATGCTGAAGCCGAATGACCTGACACACACTGCACAAAGTCCACTGTACTCATGCGTACCATAGGTATCTACGGCGGTTCGTTCAACCCCATCCATGTGGGCCACATCGCGCTGGCCCGCAGCCTCGTAACCCGGGGCCTTGTGGACGAGGTGTGGCTCATGGTGTCGCCATGCAACCCGCTGAAGGCGCAGAGCGGTCTGGCCCCCGACCACTGGCGCCTGCGTCTGGCCCAGGCTGCCGTGAGCGACGTGGAGGGCGTCTGCGCCTCAGACTTCGAGTTTGCCCTGCCGCGCCCGTCCTATACCTACGACACGCTCAAAGCTCTGGAGCGGGCTCATCCCGACTGCCGCTTCGCCCTGCTCATCGGGGCTGACAACTGGCAGGTGTTCGACCGCTGGGCCCATCACGACCGGTTGCTCAGCGAGCACGACATCTTCATCTACCCGCGCCCCGACTGCCCCATCAACGCCGCCAGCCTGCCGTCCCGCATCCACCTGCTGGCCGACGTGCCGCAGTTTGACGTCAGCGCCACCGACCTGCGCCGGCGCATAGCCGCCGGTCAGGACGTCAGCCCCTGGATGCCACCCGCCGCCCACCGTCTGCTGATAGCCGACAATCCCTATCGAAAGGAAGGGTAAGTTTCCCCACCCCATACCCCACACAGCCACAGAGGGCCGTCACCCATCGTCAGGTGACGGCCCTCTGTGGCTTTAGATCGCTGTTCGGTAAGCTAAACGATGAAAATCAGCGCAGTAGCGTTGAAACTGCGGCGGAGTGCCGTCAATGAACGACACCTCATAGCGGGCCCCCGTCGCTCAAACATCTTCATTTTGATATATTGGTGTCCGCTAAAAATCTTTGGTGATTTCAGGGACTTCTATTTTCTCGGACAGCCGATATACTGGACGCACAAGTAGTCTTTTGGTTGCTGTAAAGGGACAGAATATGCCTCAAAATAGCAAATATAGCCATTCACGGTTAGGTTTATGTCGTGTGAGAGACGGAATTTTTAGCGGACAGCCGTTGTTACCTCTTAAGAGGGGGCTTGTCTTTCGCCAAAAACCGTATTATTCGACACAAAAACATGTTTAGCGGACAGTAATAATTTTGATACACCCTCCTCCTATCGCCGCAAAATGCCCCTCCGGCAGTTCACGTTGTACACGCAGTTTGCTATCGCCGAGCGTTTGGGCGACGAAAAGTTTAGGAAAGTTTAACGGTGAGTGGGCACACGGAGGGCATGGGCAGGGCGAAGGAAAGCACCACTGCGGCGACGCGACACACGGTTTGGGCGACAGAATTTACAGTTTGGGCGACAGAAAAAACGGTCGCCCAAACTGTAAACGGCCTTTTAGGACCCAAAAAAGGCCCCCGCGAGGGAGGCCTTCGTATATGCTACTGCAAAGATAATACAAAGACAGCCGAAATGCAAATCGCCCTCCGCGGCTACGTTTCCGAAGAAAAGTGTGTCGCGGAGGGCGAGTTTTCTATCAATTGCTGTCCGGTAATGGTTTTGAGGGTGGTATGGCGACAACTGACGTCACCACACATTGCGACTATCAACAGGACTGCAATGATTCTCGCAGGTTACCGGGCGTCGGCACCCTCTTCTTCATCCTCATCGGAGCGGTTGAGGTCCTCGTCGGGGCGCTTGAAGGCATCGGGACGCAGGCGGCCGTTTTCGTCGAAGAGGCCGTAGGTGGTGCGCAGTACGCGGAAGGCCGTGCGACGGTTGAGGGCGTGGCAGGCTTCGCGCTCTTCGTCGGTGCGCAAGGTGTCGATGAAGGCCACCGTCAGCGTGTCGCCCTCCTTGAGGAAAGCGTGCTGCTCGGCCATGCGGCGCGTCACCACCTGCGGGCGGCGCTCGCCATAGCCCACGGCCGTCAGGCGGTCGGCGGCGATATGGCACGAGTCGGTCAGATAGCGCACGACGCTCTCGGCGCGTCGCTGCGACAGGCGGTCGTTGTAGGCGTCGGAGCCGCGGTTGTCGCAGTGCGCGGCCAGTTCGATGGTGACGTGGGGATTCTCCGTGAGCAGGCGTCCCAGACGGTCGAGCGCCGTCCGCGAGTCGGGCGTCAGTTCGGCGCTGTCGAAGGCATAGTTGATGCCGCGCACCAGCACCGGCACGCTGAGCGAAGGCAGCGGAAACTGCAGGACATACTGGCGCTCCACCTCCGCCGTATCGGCCACGAGCGTCTGCGTGACGTTGAGGAAACCCTTGCAGGTAGCCAGGAGCACATAGCGCACGCCGGGGCTCAGCGCCTCTTCAAACGAGCCGTCGCTCTGCACGCCGCGCTTGATGTAACTGCCGTCGTCGCCCACGACATAGACCGTGGCCTCAGGCAGTTCGTAGCCGTCCTGCTCATAGACCCACCCCTTGACCGTCAGCAACACCTCGGGGTGGCTGAAGGCGTAGATGCGGTCGCGCCCCACGCCGCGCCCCGCCCGTGACGAGGAGAAGTAGCCGCGGTGGTGCAGACCGTCGAAGGTGATGCCAAAGTCGTCGCCCGCGCTGTTCATCGGTGCGGGCAGTGCGCTGACCGTCCAGCGCTGCGTGACGGTGTCCTCGCGGGCACGGTAGAGGTCCAGACCGCCCAGGTTAGGCAGGCGGCCGTCCGAGGAGAAATAGAGTTCGCCGTTCGGCCGGAACGCCGGGAACACCTCGTTGCCCGGCGTGTTGATGTCCGGTCCCAGGTTCTCCACAGCCCCCAGACCATGGCTGCCGAGCGAGGCCCGCCACAGGTCGAAGCCCCCCTGTCCGCCCGGCATGTCGGACGTGAAGTAGAGCCAGCGGCCGTCCGGCGACACCGCCGGGTGAGCGTAGGACGAGAGCGTGTCGGCCGTGACCTTGAGCGGCTGCGGCTTGGCCCACTTGGCATCCTGGCGCGCCGAGGTATAGATTTCTGCCATGCGCGGATAGGTGGCGTCGCGGCGGCATACGGTGAGGTACATGGTCTTGCCGTCAGGACTAAACTGGCAGGCGCCCTCCTCAAACTCGGTGTTGACGTCGCCCTCCAGCGGTTCGGGGGTTTTCCATCGTCCCTTCTCGTCGCGCTTGACGCAGAAGATGTCGGCGTACTTCATGGCCGTCACGCCGCTCAGGTCGTTGCCCGTAGCGGTGTTGCGCGTGGTGGTGAAGACCAGCGTCTTGTCGTCGGCAAAAGCCGGACAGAAGTCGGAGCGCGTGCTGATAAGGACCTTCTCAGACGTCACCGTATAGGGCGAGCCCTTTTTGGTGATTTCCGGTGCGGCAGCCGCCGCCTCGATGCCCGCCAGAGCCGCGGGGTCGGCCGGATGCGTGTCCAGATAGCGCTGGTAGGCCGCTGCGGCGGCGCGGTAGTTGCCCTGTGCGCGGAGCATGTCGCCCAGCCGCAGCAGGGTCAGCGTATCGGTCAGGCCGTAGCGCTCCGCATTCTGGTAGCCGCCGGCCGCGCGGGCCACCTGACCATAACGGCGGTAGCACTCGGCCATGCTGTAGGCCAGACGGCCACGTGCCGCCCTGTCCTTGGGCGACGTGCGCTGGTAAGCCTGACGGAAGAGGGCGGCAGCCTCGGCATATTCGCCGATAGCCTCGGCAGCCTCGGCACGACGCACCGTGCGCTCCACCGTGGAGCACGACGCCAGGGCCGCGATGACCGCCAGGGCCAGCACGACAGGGGCGGCATGGCCGGACAGACACCGACGACGCATGGCGGAGGCAAAGGCGGAGGCGGACGCAACAAAGGGTATGGGGAGGGATGACATGGGCTTTGGGGGAATTGGGCCGCCCTGCGGCGGCATTGGCGAGGACAAAGGTGCAAATTTTTCTTGACATACAGGCGTCGGCACGGCCATTCTCGGCACTGACGACGCTTTTTACGCACCAGAAGGGCCTTCTTCATGACGAAAGTCGTACTTTTGTAGAATGGCAATGCCACCGCTATGCCCCGATAGGACCGGCGGCGCCATGGCCGTCTTCATTTCTCCATCTCCATGCGCACCCTACTCTTCCGAGCGTTCGTCCTCGCCTCCGTGGTCAACCTGCTGGTTGCCGTTTGCTTTCCCCATCACCACCATGGGGACGGACTGTGCATGGGCATGGCTCACGAGGCGTCGTCTGCCGGTGGCGGCCGGGAGTTGCCCGTGCCCGACAATGGCCGTCACGCCAGTGACTGCATAGCCCACACCCCCTACTGCCGCACCGCGCCGTCGCCACGCCCGACGCTCATGCAGGCGCAGCAGATGCCCGTATGGGCGGCTGCCGTGTGGTGCGCAAAGGTCATGCCGCAGATGGCCGGCATGGGGAAGAGAACCTTTACACCCTATCACCGTCACCCCCTGCGTCCGCCTGCCGGACGCTGCAAGACGCCGCGGGCACCGCCGGTCAACGGCCATACCTGCTGAACTGCGGGGCGGCACGACATGTAGAATTGAACCCGCCGCTCCATCCCCCCCCACAAGTTGTTACTCCTATACGTATTATCATGAACAGATTTCTTCCTTATATCCTCACAGCCTTTGTCATGGTGGGCTGCGGCCAGAGTGGCCACGAAGACCATGACGACCACGACCATGAGGCCGAAGCCCAAGAGGCCGGCGGTCACAAGCATGGTGACGAGATCGTGCTGACCAAAGAGCAGATCGAGGCCGCGGGCATCCGCACCGACAGCGTCTGCCGCGGCGCCTTCCACGGCGTCATCCGCGTGGGCGGCACCATCGAGGCCGTACCTGCCGACGAACAGGTGGTGGTGGCCACGATGAACGGCGTCCTGCACTGCACCCGGCCCATGCCGGCTCCGGGAAGTGCCGTCACACAGGGCCGGACGCTGGCCACCATCAGCGCGGGACACCTGCAGGAGGGCGACCCCGTCAGCCGCGCCCGCATCGACTATGAGGCGGCGCAGCGCGAGTATGAACGCGCCGGCCGCTTGGTGGGCGAGAACCTCATCTCGCAGGCGGAGTATGACGAGGTGCGCCGCCGCTACGAGCAGGCCCGCACGGCCTACGAGGCTCTGGCCGGCCAGAGCGCTCAGGGCGGCGTGGCGGTCAAGGCGGGCATGACGGGCTACGTCAAGCAGTGGCTGGCGGCCGAAGGGACCTACGTCAGCGTGGGCCAGCCCATCGCCGTCATCACCAGCACACGCCGCCTGCGCCTGAGGGCCGACGTGCCCATGTCGCAGGCCGCGCAGATGGACCTGGTGCGCAGCGCCCGTTTCCGTCCGGAGGGCAGCGAGCAGGTATATAGCCTCGACGAGATGCAGGGCCGCTTGGTGGCCTACAGCCGCACGGCGGCCGAGGGCGACGCCTACGTGCCGATGGTCTTCGAGATGAACAACGTGGGCCAACTGTGCCCGGGTGCCTATGCCGACGTATGGCTGCTCACGCACGACAGCCACGAGGCCATGACCGTGCCCGTCAGCGCCATCTCTGAAGAGCAGGGCCTGTACTACGTCTATGTCCAGACGCACGACGACGCCTTCGTCAAGCACGAGGTGTCGCTGGGGCTGAGCGACGGTCTCCGCATCGAGGTGACGGCGGGTCTGGACGGCAACGAGAAGGTGGTGAGCCGCGGCACGAGTCAGGTGCGCATTGCCGGCGCATCGGCCGCCATCCCCGAACATAGCCACAACCACTAACTAAAGTCTGCTCATCATGCTTGACAATATCATTCACTTTGCGTTACGCAACAGGCTTGCGGTGATATTCTCGGCCGTGCTGCTGATTATCACCGGCCTTTACACCGTACAGCAGACGGAGGTCGATGTCTTTCCCGACCTCAACGCGCCCACCGTGGTGGTCATGACCGAGGCGGGCGGTATGGCGCCCGAAGAGGTGGAGCGCCTGGTGACGTTCCCCATCGAGACGGCGGTCAATGGCGCCACGGGCGTCCGCCGCGTGCGCTCGTCATCGACGACGGGCTTCTCGGTGGTGTGGGTTGAGTTCGACTGGGACACGGAGATTTACCGCGACCGGCAGATTGTATCGGAGAAATTGGCGGCCATCGCAGGCATGCTGCCCGAAGGGGTGGGCAAACCGACGCTGGGCCCGCAGTCGTCCATCATGGGCGAGGTGATGTTCGTGGCCATCACGGCCGACAGCACGTCGCTGCGTGACCTCCGCACGCTGGCCGACTGGACGCTGCGGCCGCGCCTGCTGGCCACGGGTGGCGTGGCCCAGGTGGCGGTCATCGGCGGCGAACTGAAGGAGTATCAGATTCTGCTCTCGCCCGAACGCATGCGCCACTACGGCGTCAGCCTCATCGACGTCACCGAAGCCGTGGGCGACATGAACCGCAACGTTTCGGGCGGCATCCTCTACGAATACGGACAGGAATACATCATCCGCGGCGTACTGGCCACAACGGACCTGCAGACACTGCGCGAGGCCGTGGTGCGCACCGGCGACGGCCGCACCATCCCGCTCTCTCAGGTGGCTGACGTCAAGATTGGCAACCACTCGCCCATGACGGGCGTGGCCTCAGTAAAAGGACAGCCCGCCGTCATCATGACAGTGACCAAACAGCCCTCGACGAGCACCATCGACCTCTCTGAGCGTATCGACGCCACGCTGGTCGAACTGCAGAGCCGCCTGCCGGCCGACGTGAAGATGCACACCGACATCTACCGCCAGGAGCACTTCATCCACAGCGCCATCAACAACGTCCAGAAGTCCATCTTAGAGGGCGGCATCTTCGTCATCATCGTGCTGTTCCTCTTCCTGCTCAATGTGCGCACCACGTTTATCTCGCTGGTGACCATCCCTATCTCCATGCTCGTCACCGTCATCACACTGCACCTGCTGGGGCAGACCATCAACACGATGAGCCTGGGCGGTATGGCCATCGCCATCGGCTCGCTGGTGGACGATGCCATCGTCGATGTGGAGAACGTGTTCAAACGCTTGCACGAGAACCGCTGCCTGCCGCCGGAACGCCGTCAGTCGGTTCTCCACGTGGTGTTTGAGGCGTCGCGCGAGGTGCGTATGCCCATCCTCAACTCTACGCTCATCATCATCGTCAGTTTCATACCGCTGTTCTTCCTAACGGGTATGGAGGGCCGCATGCTGGCGCCGCTGGGCATCGCCTTCATCACGTCGCTCTGTGCCTCGACGCTGGTGGCGCTGACGCTGACGCCGGTGCTGTGCTCGTACCTGCTCGGTGGCCGGAAGGCGGGCAAGGGTCTGCCTGACGACCGCGACGAACAGAAAGAGCCGCTCCCCGTGCGCTGGCTCAAGAGCGGCTATTCGGCCCTGCTCGAATGGAGCATGAACCACAAGGCGCGCCTCATCGGCATCACGCTGGCCATCTTCGCCGGCACCATCGTCCTTTTCTCTACCCTCGGACGCAGTTTCCTGCCGGCCTTCAACGAGGGCTCGTTTACCATCAACGTAACCACGGTGCCGGGCATCTCGCTCGAAGAGAGCGATGCCATTGGCCGCCGCGTGGAGAAACTGCTGCTCACCGTGCCCGAGGTGCAGACCGTCGGACGCAAGACGGGACGCGCCGAACTGGACGAGCACTCGCAGGGCGTCAATGCTTCGGAGATTGAGGCGCCCGTCGTACTGACTGACCGCAGCAAGGACGAGGTGCTGGCCGACATTCGCCACAAACTGGCCACCGTGCCGGGCGTCAGCGTGGAGGTGGGCGCGCCCATCAGCCACCGCATCAACGCCATGCTGTCGGGCTCGAACGCCGGCATCGCCATCAAGGTGTTCGGCACCGACCTGACGCGCATGCACCGTCTGGCAGAGGAAATTAAGGAGAAGATTCAGGGCATCGAAGGCCTGACCGACCTCAACGTCGAACAGCAGGTGGAACGCCCGCAGTTGCAGATTGTGCCGCGCCGCCAGATGCTGGCCCGCTACGGCATCACGCCGGCGGCCTTCGCCCGCTCCGTGCGCATCCTGCTCGAGGGCGAGACGGTGTCGATGGTCTTCGAGGGAAACCACACGTTCGACCTCGTGCTCAAGGTGGACAGCATCAGTAGGGAGAGCATCGAGAGCATCCGCCAGATGCCCATCGACGCGGCCAACGGCCAGGTGGCCCTGAGCCAGGTGGCCGACGTAACCTCCACCACGGGCCCCAACATGATCAACCGCGAGAATGTGGCGCGCAAAATTGTGGTCTCGGCCAACGTTCAGGGCCGCGACCTCGTGGGCGTCGTCGATGACATCCGCCGGGTGGTCGATGCCGAGGTGACGATGCCCGAGGACTACCATGTGGAGTACGGCGGCCTCTTCGAGAGCGAGCGCTCGGCCTCGCGCATGCTGCTGGCCACGTCGCTCATCTCCATCCTGGTCATCTACCTGTTGCTCTTCAACCAGTTCCGCTCGCTGCGCCAGAGCGCCATCGTCCTCATCAACATCCCGCTGGCGCTCATCGGCGGCGTCGTGGCCATCTCCATCACGGGGGGCATCATGAGCATCCCGGCGCTCATCGGCTTCATCGCCCTCTTCGGCATCGCCACGCGCAACGGTATGCTGCTCATCGTGCGCTACAACGACCTGCAGGCCACCGGCATGCCGCTCTACGAGAGTGTCATCCACGGCTCGGCAGACCGCATCACGCCCATTCTCATGACGGCGCTCACCTCGGCCCTGGCGCTCATCCCGCTGGCCGTGGCCGGAGAGATGCCGGGCAACGAACTGCAAAGCCCGATGGCCAAGGTCATCCTGGGCGGACTGTTCACCTCGACATTCCTCAACGCCTTCATCATCCCCATCACCTATTACCTGACCAACCGCAAAAAGAACCATACACCATGCACCGCATCCTCGCTATAACGCTCACCGTGGCGGCGCTCGTCTTGCCGACGCCCTGCGCGGCACAGACGGACGTCAACGCCGTCCTGGCCACGGTGGAGGCTCACAACAGTACGCTGAAGGCCCTGCGCCTGACGCTCGATGCCGAACAGCAGGCCAACCACGCCGAGACGACGCTGGACGACCCGGAGATTGAGGTGGCCCAACAGTGGGGCAGCCCTTCGTCCATCGGCACTCGCCAAAACCTCAACGTCAGCCAGCGCTTCGACGCGGCCACCCTGACGGGCAGCAAGCGCCGCCTGGCTGGGGCACGCGACGAAGAGGCTCGCCAACGCTACGCCTTGGAACGCTCGCGCATCATGCTCGACGCCCGCGAGGCCATCGCCGACGTCATCTACTATAATGCGCTGACGGCACTGCTCCGGACGCGCCTCGACCAAGCCCGCGCCACGGCCCGCGCCTGGCAGCAGCGCCACGCCGCAGGACGTGCCAGCCTGACCGACGTGGAGAACAGCCGGCTCGACCTGCAGATGGCAGAGACCGACATGGCCCGCACGCTGGCCGACCGCACGGCGGCACAGCAACGCCTGCAATGGCTCTGCGGCGACCAGCCCGTGACGCTCACCGACACGGCCTTTGCCGCCATCGCCCCGCTGGGGACGTTCGACGGCTGGGCCGCCCGCGCCGAGGCTCAGGGCCCCACCCTGGCCTATGCCCGCAGTCAGAGCACAGTGGCGCAACAGGAGCGCCGCGTGGCCAGCCGTCAGGCGCTGCCGGCGCTGACGCTGGGCTACGGCGGCGAGTTTACGCGCGACGAGAAGTACCAGGGCCTGACCGTCGGCCTGTCGTTGCCGCTGTGGAGTGCACGCCGCCGCGTGCGCAGTGCCAAGGCGGCCGTAGCGGCTGCCGAAGCGCAGGCCACTGACGCCCGCGCCGCCACCATGGCAGAGGTGCGCCGCCTATACGACCAGGTCAACGCCCTGCAACGCGTGGCCGACGACAGTGACCGCAATCTGGCCGGTCAGCAGAGCCTCCACCTCTGGCAGCGCTCGCTGCAAGAAGGCGCCATATCGGTCATCGACTACCTCACGGCCATCCGCCTCTACTACGATGCCCGCCAGCAGAACCTCGACACCCGCCGCGACCTGCACAAAGCCTACGCCAGGCTGCTCGTCGTCGCCGGAGAGTGACGCCGCCTGAACGACCGAATAAAGGCTGCGCAGCAAGCACCGCTTGCCGCGCAGCCTTTGTCTTAAGCATATCTAGAACCTCTAGACAATCTAGATATTCTAGACAATCTAGAGTTTCCTGAAAACCCGGAGCATCCAAAACCTCCCGCCCCTAAGCCATCTCCACGGGCGCCTCGTTGACCTGCAGTACCTCGGGGCAGGCCTGCTTGACGGCACGGGGCAGTTTGCGCACCACCTCGGTATAGCTGTGGCGGATGAGGTGGCGCACCAGGTTGTCGGACAAGTGGCCCAGCAAGTCGAGCTGGTTCCAGTGGCGCTTGTTCATGTGCCACGCCCCGGTGATGGCCGAATAGCGGTCCCGCAGCCACAGGGCATATTCGGGCTGGCACTTGAGGACGAACCACTGCGTGTCGTCCAGGTCAATCATGGCGAAGATGCGGCCCTCGACGCGAAAGGCCAGGGTGGTTTCGTCGAAAGGGAAATACTCCTCGACGCGGGGGAGCGACAGGCAGAAGTCGCGCACAGATTCTATATCCATAGGCTGAAAGAAAGAGTTTGGCTGAGGGATGGCGCAAGATTGGCTGAGAGATGGCGCAAGACAACGGCACAGCCCTTACCTACGCAGCAAAGGTAGCCATTTCCGGGCGACGGTACAGCCACGGCGCGCGGTTTTTTGCTCAAACCCTTTGTCGAGTGCGCAAAAATTCGTAATTTCGCGGCCGGAAATTCTCTTAAACAACACATACTTTGCACCAATGAGCAAATTAGTTATCAACTCTTACGACGAATTTGAGGCCCATGTGGGTCAGGTTATCGGCACCTCCGACTGGCTTGAAGTGCCGCAGGAGCGCATCAACCTCTTTGCCGACGCCACGCTCGACCACCAGTGGATACACGTTGACCAGGAGCGTGCCGCTCAGGGTCCCTTTGGTCAGACCATCGTACACGGCTACCTGACGCTGTCGCTCCTGCCCTACCTGTGGCAGCAGATTATCGAGGTGAACAACCTGAAGATGATGGTCAACTATGGCATGGACAAGATGAAGTTCGGCCAGGCCGTCCTCAGCGGTCAGCGCGTCCGTCTGGTGGCCACGCTGCAGAGCGTTGCCAACCTGCGTGGCATCTGCCGCATCGAGGTGAAGTTTACCATCGAGATTGAAGGCGCCAAGAAGCCCGCCCTCTCCGGCGTGGCCACCTTCCTCTACCACTTCAACTAAGGCCCACACACGCCTTTTCTCCCTCACGAGAGGCCGACACCGCAAGCAGCAGTGTCGGCCTCTCTCCATATAATAAAGGTACAGGATTATCAATAAATGTGGATTGAATAAAGTGGCTCCGTTGTAATGAAACACATACCTACAAAAAAGGAGGGCGTTTTTGCGTCCTCCTCTTCCTCTGTATTTTCTTCGTATCTGTTACCACAAGGCAACCTTGCCGCCTATGCCCAAATCAAGCGTAGCCGTAGCAATGCCCAAAGCCTTAAAAACTCGGCTCATTGTCGGAATGCTTATGCTATATCCTCGTTCCATACGGGATATTTGAGCCTTTTGCACTCCTATTCGCTCTCCTAACTCCTCCTGCGTGAGGTTCTGTTTGAGGCGTGCGCTCTTTATAGCCTCCCCTATTCGGTAGGCGTGCAAAGCCTCTTCTACCTTTCGCTCGTGTTCGTCTCTTTCTGGAGTACCTATCTTCCCTAAGAGCTCGTCCTTCACTTCCTCTAAGGAGTAGATCTTCATGTCTCCTATCTGTTCCATATCTTATTTGTTTTTGAGTTCGTAATATCGTTTCATTATAGCCTCCGCCCTCGCTATCTCCTTTTTCGGTGTCTTTTGCGTTTTCTTTGTAATGCCGTGTGTGGCTACTACCAAAGTCTGCGTATCCGTGTCCCAAAAGGCAAACAGACGGTAGGCTATCCCATTATAAAGAGTGCGAAACTCCCATATCTCAGAGTTCTCCAACTTCTTGAAAAGCTCGCTGTTCTTCTCTCCACCTGCTACCCTATCCACATTGTAAAATATCTTTTTGTATGCCTGTATAGGTAGGCTCTGGAGGAAACTTTTAGCCTCTTCTAATAACGCAAGTCGGAATACTGCCATATGCTTAACTTTAACACCTTCGTCTGCAAAGGTAATGATAAGTTTCGCGAACACGAAACATCTATATATATTTCTTTCTACTTTAGAATGAAATTCCACCCCGAAGAGTTTGCTCCTGTGCCGGCCTCTGCGCTCTCCTGCTTACAGGGGTGCGTATTAGGCTACGCAATCTATTGCCCTGTCCGCTTTCTCCCTCTTGCTGCTGCCAAAGAGGGGTATTAGGCTCCCCCTTTCGGACTTCGTGCCAGAAAGAGGAGGTAACGCTATCCATTGGCATAGAGGTTCCATTTGCTTGCCTGTCGCCCAGTTCGTTTTCGTCGAGGGTTTCACTGTCCATTAGGATGGGCGCGACGTTGCACAGCAGAGGGTGCAGTATGCAGCGATGACGACTAAAGACGACTTTCTGCAACTTTTTCGCAAAAAAGTTGGCAAAACGTTTGGACAAACCCGGAAAAGCCCCTACATTTGCAAGCGATAAGCCAAGAAAGACTATCAAACAAACCGCATGATTACTCTCCACCAGAATATCCGTCGTTGGCGTCGCTTACTACACATTGTCGTAAGTTGAAACGTCGCGCACCTATCCAAAATATCCGAAGATAGTCCTCAGAACAAGATAAGACCCATACCGAGGCGGCCCGTCACAACTTACGACAGGCCGCCTCTCTCATACCCCGGCGGCAACGACCGCGGCAGGCAACCGCCCTGTGCAACCGGCCTGTGCAACCGCCCCCACACTTTCCACACAGCAAACCACAGTTCCCCACACACACTTAGCCACACACAAAAGCCATGACCCACACCGCCTCTCCCTTTGAAGTAGATCGCAATGGTTACTTCGGCCGCTTCGGCGGCGCCTTCATCCCCGAGATTCTCCAGCCCTGCGTCAAGGCGCTGGCCGACAACTACCGCCGCATCATCGACAGCGACGACTTCCGTCAGGAGTATGACGCCCTGCTGCGCGACTACGTGGGCCGCCCCTCGCCCCTCTACCTGTCGCCGTCGCTGAGCGCCGAGGCCGGCTGCCGCGTCTATCTGAAGCGCGAAGACCTGAACCACACCGGTGCACACAAGATAAACAACGCCATAGGCCAGATACTCCTGGCCCGCCGCATGGGCCGCACGCGCATCGTCGCCGAGACGGGCGCCGGACAGCACGGCGTGGCCACGGCCACGGTATGTGCCCTGATGCACATGCCCTGCACGGTATATATGGGTGCCACCGACGTGGCCCGCCAGCGCCCCAACGTGGAGAAGATGCGCCTGCTGGGCGCCACCGTCGTGCCCGTAGAGAGCGGCAACCGCACGCTCAAGGACGCCTGCAACGAGGCCATTCGCGACTGGTGCTGCCACCCCGAAGACACCTACTACCTCATCGGTTCGACGATGGGCCCGCACCCCTACCCCGACCTCGTGGCACGCATGCAGAGCGTCATCAGTCGCGAGATACGCGCCCAGTTGCTGGACAAGGAGGGACGCGAGGAGCCCGACTATCTCGTGGCCTGCATCGGCGGCGGCAGCAATGCGGCGGGTACCATTTTCCACTTCTTAGACAGCAAGCAGGTGCAGATTGTTCTGGCCGAGGCCGGCGGCATGGGGGCCGACACGCCGCAGACGGCGGCCACGCTGACGGTGGGCACCGAGGGCGTGCTGCACGGCTCGCGCACTCTGGTGATGCAGGATGGCGACGGCCAGGTCATCGAACCCTATTCCATCTCGGCCGGCCTGGACTATCCGGGCATCGGACCGCTGCACGCCCATCTGGCGCAGACGGGACGTGCCCGCGCCCTGGCCATCACCGACGACGAGGCGCTCCGCGCGGCCTACAGCCTGAATCGCGCCGAGGGCATACTGCCCGCCCTGGAGTCGGCCCACGCCCTGGCAGCGCTGAAGAAACTGACGCTAAAGCCCACCGACGTGGTGGTGGTCACGCTCTCCGGACGCGGCGACAAGGACATCGACACCTATCTGGCCCACGCTGCCGAATATGCCTAAGGGCACAGCGGACGCATTTTCCTCCCCCTCTCTTACACTCCCCTCACACACCGACACCATGGATTGCTACCACTACCACATACAGCCGCATACGCTCGACGGCGACCTCATCACGCCGATGGCGGCCTATCTGAAGGTGCGCGACCGCTTCGCGCAGAGCGCCCTGATGGAGAGCAGCGACTATCACACGGCGGAAAACAACCGCTCGTTCATCGGTCTGCAGCCGCTGGCACAGATTGCCGTGGGCCACGGACAGATTACCATGACCTTCCCCGACGGCCACACCGAGGTGCAGCCCGTCACGGGCAAGGACAGCGTGCCCGACGCGCTGGCGGCCTTCACGGCGCGCTTCGACGTCAAGGGCGACGGCGCACAGTATTGCGGCCTCTACGGCTACATGGGCTTCAGCGCCGTACAGTATTTTGAGGACGTCCACCCCACCGACAGCGTGGCGCCGCGTGCCGACGCGCCCGACATCCTATACATATTATATAAGTATGTCCTGGTGTGGGGCGACTGCAAGGACGAACTGGTGATGCTCGAACTGCTGGCCGACGGCGAGACCTCGGCTGCGGACGACCTGATACGCACCATCAGCCGTGGCGACTGCGCCATCTACGACTTCCACGCCACGGGCCCCGTGACGTCGCCCCTGACGGACGAGGAGCACAAGGCCAACATCCGCCGCGGCATTGCCCACTGCAAGCGCGGCGACGTGTTCCAGATTGTCCTGTCGCGCCGCTTCGTCCAGCGCTTCGAGGGCGACGATTTCCGCCTGTATCGCGCCCTGCGGCGCATCAATCCCTCGCCCTACCTGTTCTACTTCGACTTCGGCTCGTTCCGCATCTTCGGCTCGTCGCCCGAGACGCACTGCCGCCTGGTGGGCGACCAAGCCTACATCGACCCCATCGCCGGCACGACGCGCCGCGTGGGCACTCCCGAGGGCGATGCTGCGGCAGCGGCAGCCCTGCTGGCCGACCCCAAGGAGAACGCCGAGCACGTCATGCTGGTAGATCTGGCGCGCAACGACCTGTCGCGCAACTGTACGGACGTCAAGGTGGAGTTTTTTAAGGAGACACAGTACTACAGCCACGTCATCCACCTCGTGAGCCGCGTCAATGGCCGCCTGCGACCGGGCACTAACCCCTTCCGCCTGCTGGGCGAGACGTTCCCTGCGGGCACGCTGAGCGGCGCCCCCAAGGTCAAGGCGCTCGAACTCATCCTGCGCTACGAGCCGCACGACCGCGGTGCCTACGGCGGCTGCATCGGCTTCATCGGTCTGGACGGCTCGTTCAACCAGGCCATCACCATCCGCTCGTTCGTCAGCCGCGCCGGCGAACTGTGGTTCCAGGCAGGCGGCGGCATCGTGGCCGCCAGCAACGAGGAGTATGAACTGCAGGAGGTGAACAACAAACTCGGCGCCCTGCGCAAGGCCATCCTCGAGGCCGAGCATGTCAGCCAATAACCTCACCCACTCACCCTTCTTTTCCACACACACCATGCAGAAGATTCTCATCGTTGACAACTACGATTCCTTTACCTACAACCTGCGCCAACTGCTGGAAGAAGAGGGCGCCAAGGTCACCGTATGGCGCAACGACCGCTTCGACGTGGCCGACGTGGCCGCCTTCGACCGCATCGTCCTCTCGCCGGGTCCCGGCATCCCCGACGAGGCGGGAAAACTGAAAGACGTCATCCGCACCTGGGCACCGTACAAGCCCATCCTGGGCGTATGTCTGGGCGAACAGGCCATCGGCGAGGTGTTTGGCGCCACGCTGGTCAACCTCGACCACGTCTATCACGGCGTGCAGACGCCGGCGACGGTGGTGGCTCCCGACTACCTCTTCAGCGCCCTGCCCGAGACCTTCGACGTGGGCCGCTACCACTCGTGGGTGGTGCGCCGCGACAGCATCCCCGCCTGTCTGGAAGTGACGGCCGTCAGCCCCGACGGACAGGTCATGGCGCTGCACCACCGTCAGTACGACGTCCACGGCATACAGTTTCACCCCGAGAGCGTACTGACGCCCCTGGGCCGCCACATCATCAGCGCCTTCCTCAAAGGGAAGCCCGAAGGAGAATAAGTCCCCCGCCCTTACCTCTTCCCCACAAGACCACACAGACCACAAGACCATGAAAGATATACTCAACCATCTGTTTCAGGGTGGCACCCTCAGCGAGGACGAAGCCTATGCCCTGATGGGCCGCATCAGCGAGAAAGCCTTCCCCGACGCTCAGGTGGCGGCCCTGCTCACCGTGTTCCGCATGCGCAGCATCACGGCCGGCGAACTGCTGGGCCTGCGCCGCGCCCTGGTGGAACGCGCCGTGCCCATCGACCTCTCGGCCTACGCGCCCATCGACATCGTGGGCACCGGCGGCGACGGCAAGAATACGTTCAACATCTCGACATGCAGCGCCTTCGTCGTGGCGGGCGCCGGCTACCGCGTGGCCAAGCACGGCAACTACGGCGCCACCTCGGTGAGCGGCGCCAGCACCGTTTTAGAGCAGCACGGCGTGCGCTTCACCAACGACGCGGGCCGTCTGGAGCGCAGCATCGAAGCCTCGGGCGTGGCCTATCTGCACGCCCCGCTGTTTCACCCCGCCCTGGCGGCCGTTGGCCCTGTGCGCCGCGCCCTGGGCGTGGCCACGGCGTTCAACCTGCTCGGCCCGCTGGTCAACCCCTGCAAGCCGGCCTGCCAGATGCTCGGCGTGGCGCGCCTGGACCAGATGCGCCTCTATGTGCAGGCGCTGACACGGCTGGGCTTGGGCTTCACCGTCGTCAATGGCCTCGACGGCTACGACGAGGTGTCGCTCACCGGCGCCTTCAAGATGGTGTCGAACCACTACGAGTGCATCTTCTCGCCGCAGGACCTCGGCCTGACCGCCGTCAGTCCCGAACAACTGGCCGGCGGCGCCACACCGGCCGACGCGGCGGCCATCTTCGACGCCGTCCTGGAGCAGCGGGCCACCACGGCCCAGCGCGACTGCGTCACGGCGAGCGCTGCCGTGGCCATCAGCACCATCTGTCCGGAGAAGACGATGGACGAGTGCTTGGCCGAAGCGCGCGAATCGCTGGCGTCGGGACGCGCCATGCAGGCTTTCCGCCGCTTCGTCGAAATCAATGCGGCATAAGGGCGGCGGCCCACACAGCGAAAAATACACCGTCCTACGCTTCACTCCCGACAAATCCCCCACCCCATGATTACCGACGAATTTGCTGACGGCAAGCCCCGCGAGAACGTGCTGGACCGCATCATGGCGACCAAAGTGCAAGAAGTGGCCGAAGCCAAGGCCCGGCGCCCGCTGGCCGACCTGGAGCGCGCCCTCGCCGACGCGCCGCCCACGCGCAGTCTGCGCCGGGCCATCGCCGCCACGCCGGGCGGCATCATCTCCGAGTTTAAGCGGCGCTCGCCGTCGAAGGGCGACATCCATGCCGGCGCCCGCGTGGCCGACGTGCTACCGGCCTACCAGCAGCACGGAGCAGCAGCCGCCTCGGTGCTGACCGATGGTCCTTTCTTCGGCGGCAGTCTGACGGACCTGACCGAGGCGCGCCGCTGCTGCACGCTGCCCCTGCTGCGCAAGGAGTTTGTTCTGGACCGCTACCAGTTGGCCGAGGCCCGCGTGGCGGGTGCTGACGCCATCCTGCTCATCGCCGCCGCCATCGGCGCCGAGCGCTGCCACACCCTGGCGCGCGAGGCCCACGACATGGGGCTGGAGGTGCTGCTCGAGATTCACCGCCGCGAAGAACTGGAGGCATGGTCGCCCGGCGTGGACCTCATCGGCGTCAACAACCGCGACCTCACCGCCTTCCGCACCGACCCTGAGCAGTCGGTGCGCCTCTTCCCCCACCTGCCCGCCGAGTCGCTGCCCATCTCGGAGAGCGGCCTGCTCGACCCCGCATGGGCGGCACGGCTGGCACAGTGTGGCTACCGCGGCTTCCTCGTGGGCGAAGCCTTTATGCGCACGGCCAACCCCGGACAGGCGATCGCCCGCTACCTCAAGGCCATGCACGATGCACAAGGCCAGCCCTGTACAGACTGACACGCCTTCAACATCCCCACCCCCACTCACAGCAAAGATGAAGAAACCATGACGCAACACAAAAGGACTATGATTATCAAAGTATGCGGTCTGCGCGACGCCGCCAATGTTCGCGCGGTCAAGGAAGCCGGTGCCGACTGGCTCGGGTTTATCTTCTACGAGGGCTCGCCCCGTGTGGCGCCCCTGCTGCCTCCCGACGGGCTGCCTGACGAGGGCTGCCGCGTAGGCGTCTTCGTCAACCCCACCTTCAGCGACATCCTCATGCAGGAGGCGACCTACAGGCTACAGGCCGTACAGCTGCACGGACGCATCTATCCCGAGATGTGCCGCAAACTCAAGGAGCGCGGACTGACGGTCATCCTGGCCATCCCGGCCACCGGCGACCTCAACGCCGCCACGAAGCCCTACTGCAACACGCGCTCGGTAGATTACTTCCTCTTCGACACGCCCACGCCGCAGCATGGCGGCAGCGGCAAGGGCTACGACCGCAGCATGCTCCACACCTATACGGGCCATGTCCCCTTCCTCCTCAGCGGCGGCATAGGGCCCGACAGTCTGGACGAACTGCTCCACTTCCACCACGACGCCTGGGCGGGCATCGACCTGAACAGCCGCTTCGAACTGGCCCCGGGGCTCAAGGATGCCCGGGCGCTACACACCTTCATTCAGCAACTGAGGTCTCTGCCTCAACAATCTTCCAAACCATGAACCGATTCAAGACTCTCTTTGAGAAGAAGCAGCGCGGCCTGCTCTCCGTATATTTCTGTGCCGGCCACCCCACGGCCGACAGCACCCTCGACATCCTCACCGCCCTGCAGGAGGGCGGCGCCGACATGGTCGAGGTGGGCATCCCCTTCAGCGACCCGCTGGCCGACGGCCCCGCCATCCAGCAGGCGGCCACCACGGCGCTCCGCGGCGGCATGACGGTCAAGACGCTGATGGACCAACTGCGCACCATGCGCCCCGCCATCCACATCCCTGTCGTCCTCATGGGCTACCTCAACCCCATCCTCCACTACGGCTTCGAGCGCTTCTGCCGCGACTGCCAGGCCTGCGGCGTAGATGGTCTGATCATTCCCGACCTGCCCTTCGACGAGTGCCGGAGCGAGTTTGCCGCCACGGCCCACGCCCACGGTCTGGAGTTCATCTTTCTGGTGACGCCCGAGACGCCCGAGGAGCGCATCCGCCTCATCGACGACGCCACCGACGCCTTCATCTATGCCGTGAGCGCCCCGGCCGTGACGGGGGCGAAGAACGACTTCAGTGCGGCCTCGAAAGCCTACTTTGCCCGCCTCGAGGCCATGCGGCTGAAAAACCCGCTGCTGGTGGGCTTCGGCATCTCCAACCGCACCACGCGTGCTGCCGCCGACGCCCATACCTCGGGCGTCATCGTGGGCAGCAAGTTCGTCAAACTGTTAGAGAGCACCGCCTCGCCCGCCGAGGCCGTCAGCGCCCTCGTCGAAGCCCTCGACCGCGACTGAACCGCCGCTTCGGAGCGGCCGCCGCATACCCGCCACTACGGCAAGAAGGCACGCCATAGCATCTGCTGCTGTGGCGTGCCTTCTTGTATATGGTCAAAGGCTGTGCGGCGTAAGGGACGCGGGCCAAGCGCGACGCGCCTTGGCGGCCCTACATGTCGTCGGGAAACACGTTCATCCTGATCTGGCGATAGGCGGCGGCGCGGCGGAGGTAACGGCTCACCTCGGGATGGTGAAGGAAAGCGGGCGGCGCGTCTTTCACGATTTCCTCAATCTGCGGCGTCATGACGGGCACCGGATTCTCCGAGAATAGCCAGACGAACATGCCCGGACCCAGCGGATTGTCGTAATTGTCGCGGATAAACTGCGTCTCCAGGCGGTCCATCTCGCGGCGCAGTTTTTCGGCCTGCTTGCCCACCGCCTTCTTCACCTCAGCGGGCGACTTGCCTTCATACATCATGCGCATGCACTTCTGGTCCAGTTCCCACTGCCGGTTGTCCAGACGGCGGCGGCGCTGCAGAAACTTGTCCAGGCGGTCGTTGAGCACACCGCCGGAAATGCGCCCGCCCGAGTGGTCCACCGAGACCACCAGGTCGCCGCCCTCGATGACCAGCGGCATGATGCACTCGCCACCGGTGAACAGACGCACCATCACCACGCTGTCCACGCCCGGACTGAACGAGAAACGGCCGTGTATCACCTCGCACGAATCGACGCACACCGACGCATTCTGAGCGTCAAACATATTGATGTACAACTGTTTCCCGTCCAGGCTGGCCACCTTCGAGTTGCCCTGGATATTACACTGCTCTGCACACGAGGCACAGCACAGGAGCACGGCTGCCGTCCCTATCGCCTTATGTAATATATGCGTAATCATTACAAATGCTGCTTTTCCGCAAAGATACAATCTTCAGCGATAATACGACCATCCCAACGCCCATTCTCCCTCGAAAGCCGCCCATTTTTATTAATCATTAGTATTATTTCAGATTCGTTAACGTTACAGCCGCGGGCAGCCTGCGGCGTTCGCCCCACATGAGCCCCCCCTTCCAACACCACCAAGCGCCTCGCATCGTCCGCAGTTTTCGTCCGGCGCCTCAAAATCTCGCCTTATTTCTCCGCCACACGCCCGCCGTCTCACAGATTATCACTACCTTTAGTGCGAAAAAGTACAATCACAGCGAAAAACGCCGGTATGAGTTTAGAAGAACAACTAATACAATTGCTTGACGAGTATAAGCGCCTCGGAATAGCAGAGCAGATAGACTACGACAAGTTCTACCTCTACTCGCTTATTACCCACTCAACAGCCATTGAAGGATCAACGGTAACAGAAATAGAAAACCAACTGCTCTTTGACGAAGGCATCACGGCCAAAGGCCGCTCCATGCAGGAGCAACTGATGAACATCGACCTGAAAAAAGCCTACGAGGAGAGCATCCTTCAGGCCAAGACAAGAAAAGATTTTTCCATCGACATGCTGAAGGGGCTGTCTGCTATCGTCATGAGGAATACAGGCAGTACATACAACACCCTGCAAGGCTCTTTCAACTCATCAGAGGGCGATTTACGCTTGGTCAATGTGACGGCAGGTGCCGGTGGCCGCTCGTACATGAACTTTCTGAAAGTCCCCAATAGGCTGGCAGACTTTTGCACCATCATGAATGAGCGCAGACTGGCCCTCCACCAAACGGATGACATCTTCGCGAAGTATCTGCTGAGTTTTGATGCACATTATGAGTTGGTCACAATCCATCCCTGGGTAGATGGCAACGGCCGAATGTCACGCCTGATCATGAATCATCTTCAGTTTGAGTTTGGCCTTGTACCTACCAAAGTAAACAAAGAAGACAAGGCGGAATACATTCAAGCCTTGGTTGACTCCCGTGAGCAGGACACCACGAAACCTTTTCGCGAGTTCATGCTTAAAGAGCACATCAAGAACATCCGGCATGAAATAGCAACCTATCGAGAAACCATAGAAGACGTAGATACCACAGGTGGACAGAAAACAGAAAAGGTGGACAGAAAAGGTGGACAGAAAACCCGAGAAGCCATCTTGAGCATGATTGTCCACGATGCCAAAATCACCTCCGCTCAGATGTCAGAAGCCCTCGGCATCAACCGCAGCGCGGTGTCTAAACACCTGAAAAAGATGCAAGAAGATGGCATAATCAAGCGAGAAGGTCCTGACAAGGGCGGCAAGTGGGTCATACTAACATAGTCAACCGCCAGCACATACCCAACCTAAACAAAAACCACATGAAGATAGGCATGAGAAAGCCCTCGCTGAAGAAGATGATCAGCGCCCGAATCACCGGGCGGGCCAAACGAACCGTCAAGCGCGCACTGATTCCCGGCTACGGACAGCGGGGCATGGGGCTCCTGCATCCCAAGCGCGCACTGTACAACATGATTTACCGCCGAACCACGTTCAGCATCTCGACGTAATGAAAGCGACCGAAGGCACACGCGGCAAAAACAGCGGCTGCTGCGTCACCCTCGCGTTCTTCATCACCCTTACCTTTGCATCCTATATCCTGACAACAATCTGTAGTCCCCTGTCGGCCACAACCCATAATCCTCAAAAGCATTATTTACACATGAATACCACAATCGACCCCGAAAAAGTGCCGGCGACCTACGCCCGCTGCTTCCTCTCCAACTGCCCCCTCTCCGACCGCTGCCTGCGCCATCTGGCCGGCCAGCACCTCCTGCCCAACCAACAGATAGGCCCGGCGGTATATCCCACGGCCCTCAACGGCGACCAATGCCCCATGTTTCGCGAGATACGCTACATCCGCGCCGCCTACGGCTTCAAGACGCTCTTCAAGGATGTGAAACTTAAAGACAGCAACCCACTGCGAGAGGCCCTTTATCAATACTTGGGAAGCATCACCACCTATTATCGCTACCAACGCGGTGAGCGCATGCTCACACCTGAACAGCAACAATGGATTCTGACGCTCTTCGCTTCAAAGGGCTACACCGACCAGCTCTCCTTTGAACACTACGTCGATACCTACGATTTCAGCTGACACGCATCAAAATTACCAAGCCCCTTGGCAATCGGATTGCCAGCCGCTGGTAATGGAATTGCCGGCCCTTGGCAATGGCATTGCCAGCCGCTGGTAATCGTATTGCCAGCCGCTGGCAATTGCATCGCCAAGCCGTGGCAATCGCATCGCCAACCCGCGGCAATCGCATCGCCAACCCGCGGCGCAAAACTGAAACGCGAGAAAGGGGGGCGGCGGGCTTGGCCACGTTAACAAAATGATGTAAGTTTGCCCTCAGACGCCGCTAAGGCGCCCTACATCCAGAAGACTCTTACCCTAAGCACACGGTTTACCCTCTATGAAAAAGACATTCCTCTCCATCGCTCTCCTGCTGGCAGCCGGCACCCCATCGGCCATGGCCCAGGTGAGCCGTATCAACCCCATTCCCCAACAGTGCAGCCAGCAGGGCGAACTGTTTGACCTGCCCGCGCAATGGCGCGTGGTATGCAGCAAAGCGCTCGAAAGCAGCATCGCGCGGCAGGCGCTGAACCTTATTTCCGTCAAGGAAGATGCCAAGGCGCCCTTCACCGTCACCCTGGCCCTGGCCAATGAAAAGGCGGGACGCAAGGCGGGCAAGCCGCTGGCCAAGAAGGCCGAAGCCTACAGTCTGCAGGTGTCGAAAAAGGGCATCACCATCGTCGGCAGCGACGAGCGCGGCCTATACTACGGCGTGCGCTCGCTCATCGACATGAGCGGCGAAGGCCGCCTGCAAACGGCCACCATCACCGACTGGCCCGACGTGGCATGGCGCGGCGTGGTGGAGGGCTTCTACGGCACGCCGTGGAGCCACAGCGCACGCCTGAGCCAGCTCGACTTCTACGGCAAGCACAAGATGAACGTATATATATATGGTCCGAAGGACGATCCCTACCACCGCGACCACTGGCGCGACCCCTATCCCGAGGCCGAAGGACGCCTGATCAGCGAACTGGCCGAACATGCGCGCCAGCAGGGCGTCAACTTCTACTGGGCCATCCACCCGGGCGTGGACATCAAGTGGACCACGCAGGACCGCGACGCCCTGGTGCACAAGCTCGAACTGATGTACGACCTTGGCGTGCGGGCCTTCGCCGTCTTCTTCGACGACATCTGGGGCGAGGGCACGAAGGCCGACAAGCAGGCCGAACTGCTCAACTACGTCGATGACAACTTCATCAGCAAGAAGCCCGACGTCGTGCCCCTCGTTTTCTGTCCGACGGAATACAACCGCGCCTGGGCCAACGACCAAAAGGGCTATCTGCGCACGCTGGGCAACAACCTGCACAAGAGCATCGAGGTGATGTGGACGGGCAACAGCGTGGTCCACTGCATCGACAAGGAGAGCATGGACTGGATCAACGAGCGCATCCAACGCCGCGGCTACATCTGGTGGAACTTCCCCGTGAGCGACTTCGTGCGCGACCACATCCTGCTGGGCCCGGCCTACGGCAACGGCCTGGACATCGCCCCGGACGTGTCGGGCTTCGTCAGCAACCCCATGGAGCACGCCGAAGCATCGAAGATTGCCCTCTACGGCATTGCCGACTACACGTGGAACATGCAGCGCTATGACGCCGACGCCGACTGGGAGCGCGCCCTCACCGAGATACTGCCCGACGCCCGCGAGGCCCTGCGCACCTTCGCGCTCTACAACAAAGACCTGGGACAGAACGGCCACGGCTTCCGCCGCGAAGAGGGCACCGAACTGGCCGACGTGATGGCGGCCGTGGAGCGGGGCGACAAGGCGGCACCCGACATGGTAGAGGCACGCTGCCGCGCACTCCGCACGGCGGCCGACGTGCTGCTGACCAATCGTAGCAATCCGCAGCTCATCCGCGAACTGCGCCCCTGGCTGCTGCAGGCCAAGAACCTGGCCGACTACGGCGAGGCCGTATGCCAAATGGCACGCTGCAAGGACGGCAAGACCTTCCCCACCTTCGACGACCTCTACCGCCAGTCGCGCTCCATACGCGAACAGATGTACGACCTGGAAAACTCTGACGTGCGCCACGCCCTGCAGCCGGGCATCAAGGTGGGCACGAAGGTGATGCTGCCGATGATCAACAAGCTCTTCGCCAAGACGGTAGAGGCATGGAACGCCGGCCACGGCACCGACTACGCCAGTTCGTCCGACTATGTGCCCTACAAGCTCTCCGGCAACGTGCCGCAGCTCATCCTCCTGCCCGTCAGCATCCAGGGACAGCGCGTGAGCATCGCCCCCTCGAACGAGGTCATCAAATGGCCCGCCGGCGCCTCCATCACCATCGAGAGCGAGCGCACCGTCACGCTGCAGGGCATGGACTTCAACCTGGGCATCGCGGGCGTGGCCAAGCACTTCCGCTTGGAAGTGGCCGAGGGCAACGGCCCGTGGCGCGAGGTATCTCTGCTGCACTATAACGACAAAGACCCCGTCATCCATACGGGCAACGAACTGGGCGGCATGAAGGCCACCCGCCTGCGCCTGACCAACAAGACGGGCGAAGAGCAGCAGGTCTATTTCCGCAACTTCAACTTTGTGGTGCAGTAAGGCCACAATAACCATCCACTGAGGGAAGGGCAGGACGAAATCATAGCCATTTCGTTTTGCCCTTCCCTCATCTTACTGTACCTTTGCACCTTGCAACAGACAACGATTATCTCATACCAACTTCCCATGAAAGAATTAGCCCTGAAGTACGGGTGCAACCCCAACCAGAAGCCGGCCCGCATCTTCGCCGAAGACGGCGAACTGCCCCTGGAGGTGCTGGGTGGCCGCCCGGGTTACATCAATTTCCTTGACGCCCTCAACGGCTGGCAGCTGGTCAGCGAACTGAAGGCCGCCACGGGCATTGCCGCCGCGGCCTCGTTCAAGCACGTATCGCCCGCCGGCGCCGCCATCGGCCTGCCCATGAGCGACACGCTCCGGAAAATCTATTTCGTCGATGACATCAAGGAGCCCCTCACGCCCATCGCCACGGCCTATGCCCGTGCCCGCGGCGCCGACCGCATGTCGTCCTACGGCGACTTCATCGCCCTCTCCGACACCTGCGACCTGGCCACGGCCCTGCTCATCAAGCGCGAAGTGTCGGACGGCGTCATCGCCCCCGACTTCACCCCCGAAGCCCTCGACATCCTCCGCGAGAAGCGCAAGGGCACGTACAACATCCTGCGCATCGACCCGGCCTACCGCCCCGCTCCCGTAGAGCGCAAGCAGGTGTTCGGCATCACCTTCGAGCAGGGACGCAACGAGATTGACCTGACGGGCGACGACCTCTTCGCCAACATCCCCACGGCCTGCAAGGACTTCCCCGAGGAGGCACGCCGCGACCTCAAGATTGCCCTCATCACCCTGAAATACACGCAGAGCAACTCGGTGTGCTACGCCAAGGACGGCCAGGCCATCGGCATCGGCGCCGGACAGCAGAGCCGCATCCACTGCACGCGCCTGGCGGGCAACAAGGCCGACATCTGGTGGCTGCGCCAGCACCCGAAGGTGATAAACCTGCCCTGGGTGGAGAAGATTCGCCGCGCCGACCGCGACAACACCATCGACGTCTATATCTCGGACGAGCACGACGACGTGCTGCGCGACGGCACCTGGCAGCAGTTCTTCACCGAACGCCCCGAGGTGCTCACCCGCGAAGAGAAGGCCGAATGGATTGCCCGGATGCAGGGCGTGAGCCTCGGCTCGGACGCCTTCTTCCCCTTCGGCGACAACATCGAGCGCGCCCAAAAGAGCGGCGTAGCCTATGTAGCCCAGGCCGGCGGCAGCGTGCGCGACGACCATGTCATCGCCACCTGCGACAAGTATGGCATCGCCATGGCCTTCACGGGCATCCGTCTGTTCCACCACTAATGTTTCACCCCCACACATCCTGACCCCACGTCACCATGGCAGAAGAAACCACCGACAAAAGCCGGCGCCACGTCTCGCACGAAGAGGTGCACCAGGCCATCACCACGGGCATCGTGTTCCGCGGCGGCGGTTCCGGCCCCTCGCCCCAGAGCGGCAAGGTCAAGACCAAGGCCAAGAAGAAAGGCTACATCACGGGAGCCCACGGCTCGGGTGCCGCCAAGAAAAAGGCCGACATCCGCACCAAACGGGCCAACCGACACAAGTAAGCACACCCACGCTCAGACGCGTGCCGCCCCAATCTGCGGGCGGCACGCGTCCGTTTTTTATCGACCTGTACGCGAGAAGGCCTGCCGGCGAAGGGGTCCTTTTCCAATTCATCGAAGAAATCGGGGCATCCGTCTATTGCCCTTGCAGAAAGCGGAGCGCGGACGCTTGGGTTTCGGCGCCCTCTCCCTACCTTTGCATCACGAAACGGCGGAGCACACCGCTGCGCACCAGCATTCCGCACACATTACCTACATATATATATTATATACGTATGAACAGACAGAACCTATTCACGGCCATGATGGCTCTCGCTGCCCTGCCCACGGTGATGGCGGCGCAGAGCGCCAAGACGTGGACGCTGCAAGACTGCATCGACCACGCCCTGAGCCACAACATCACGCTGCAGAAAAACCGAGCCGCCGAAACGACGGCGGCCATCGGCGTCAAGGAGGCCCGCGGCGCCCTGATGCCCTCGCTCTCGGCACAGACCTCGCAGGGCCTGACCTACCGCCCCTTCCAAGAGACGGAGGGCAACATCGTCAACGGCAGCATTGCCTCGAACACGGCCAACAAGGCCACCCAGAGCGGCAGCTACGGCATCAACGCCAGCTGGACCGTATGGGACGGCGGCAAGAAGCGCTACAGCGTGGCCACCAGCGAACTCAAGGCGCAGCAGGCAGAAGCCGAGAGCGACATCACGGCACAGACGCTGCAGGAACAGATAGCCAACCTCTACGTGCAGATTCTCTATCTGGAAGAGGCGGTGGGCGTCTATTCCCAACTGCTGCACCAAGACTCTATCGTCTGCCGGCGAGGCGAGGAGATGCTCCGCGCCGGCAAGATATCGCGCGTCGAACTGACGCGCCTGCAGTCGCAGATGAGCAGCGGCCGCTACGACATGGTCAACGCTCGCACGCAGGTGGCCAACTACAAGACGCAGCTGCGCCAGTTGCTCGAACTGCAGGACGAGGACATGACGCTCCAGCCGCTCAGCACCACGGACGAGGCCATCATCGCCGCCATCCCCGACAAGGCGGACGTCTATGCCGCTGCCCTGACGTGGCGGCCGGAGATGAAGGTCAGCGAACTGGCCATCGCGCAGAGCGACGTGGCGGTGAAATCGGCCCGCGCAGGACGCATGCCGCAGATCAATCTGACGGGCGGACTGGGCGACAGCCACATCACGGGCGGACGCTCCAATTTCTTCAGTCAGATGAAGACCAACTTCAACGCCAACGTGGGCGTGTCGGTGTCTATCCCCATCCTGGACAACCGCCAGAACAAGAGCGCCATCGAGCGCGCACAGGTGCAGCAACTCACCAGTCAGCTCGATATGGCCGACGCCCGCAAGGCGCTCTACACCACCATCGAAGACTACTGGCTGGGCACCACCAACAGCCAGGCCAAGTATATCGCGGCCAAGGACAACTGCGCCAGCGCACAGGCCAGTTACGACATGGTGCAGGAACAGTTTCGCCTGGGCGTAAAGAACATTGCCGACCTCATCGACGCCCGCGCCGAACTGCTCAGTGCCAACCAGAACATGATACAGGACAAATATACCGCCCTGCTCAACCGCACCATGCTCAACTTCTATTCCAACGGAACCATCACTCTCTGAACCACGCCTTATGACAAAGAAAAACCTTATCCTTAGCATCGCCGGAGCCGCCATCGTCTGCGGCGGCATCCTCTGGACATGCAACGGCGGCAACAACCAGGCCTCTAACCTGGAGTATGAAACCGCCAAGGTGGAACGCGCCACCATAGCCAGCAGCGTCACCGCCACGGGCACCATCGAACCCGTCACCAAAGTGGAGGTGGGCACGCAGGTGAGCGGCATCATCAGCAAGATATACGTCGATTACAACAGCGTCGTCAAGAAAGGACAGGTCATCGCCGAACTGGACAAGACCAACCTGACGAGCGAACTGAACAGCGCCCGCAGCAACATGGCGGCCTCGCAGAGCAACCTCGACTATCAGCGCGCCAACTTCCGCCGCTACGAGACGCTGCACAGCAAGGGCCTGGTCAGCGACGACGAGTATGAGAGCGCACGCCTCGCACTCCGCCAGGCCGAGAGCGACTTTGCCGTGAAGCAGGAACTGGTGAACAAGGCGCAGACCAACCTGGGCTACGCCATCATCACGGCGCCCATCGACGGCGTCATCCTGAGTAAAGCCGTGGAAGAGGGACAGACCGTAGCGTCCAACTTCTCCACCCCTACCCTCTTCACCATCGCCCAGGACCTGACGGACATGCGCGTCATCGCCGACGTCGATGAGGCCGACATAGGTCAGGTGGCCGAGGGACAGAAGGTGACCTTCACCGTCGATGCCTATCCGGGCGAGACCTTCAACGGCGAGGTGACGCAGGTGCGCCGCGAAGCCACTACCGAGAGCAACGTCGTCACCTACGAGGTGGTTATCTCCGCCCCCAACGCCGACCTCAAGCTCAAGCCCGGACTGACGGCCAACGTCAACATCTTCACCATGGAATATCCCGACATGCTCAGCGTGCCCACCAAGGCCCTGCGCTTCACCCCCACCAAGGACCTGCTGGCTCCGGGCGAGAAGATAGAAGACTGTCAGGCTCCGCAGAAGGTATGGGTGCGTGAGGGACAGACCATCAAGGCCCATGCCGTCAAGACGGGCATCAGCAACGGCACCCTGACGCAGGTGGTCAGCGGCGTGAAAGAGGGCACACAGGTCATCACGGGCGTCAGCACCGCCATGCCTGACGGACCCGCTGCCGACGAACAGGAAAAGAGCCCCTTCGCCCCCGGACCGCGCAAAAAGACTAAAAAGTAACTACGCAATGCCTCTACGCTTATGAAAGATACCACACAGACCGGCGCTGACGGGCGCAAGGTGGTCATCGAGTTGCAGCACGTCAAGCGCAACTTCATCGTCGGCGACGAGGTGGTCCATGCCCTGCGCGGCGTGTCGTTCTCCATCCGCGAGGGCGAGTTCGTCACCATCATGGGCACCTCGGGCTCGGGCAAATCGACCCTGCTCAACCAGTTGGGCTGCCTCGACACGCCCACCAGCGGCGAGTATCTGCTGGACGGCATACCGGTGCGTAAGATGCGCCGCCGCGAACGCGCCGTCCTGCGCAACCGCAAAATTGGCTTCGTCTTCCAAAACTACAACCTGCTGCCCAAGACGACGGCCGTCGAGAACGTCGAACTGCCCATGCTCTACAACGCCGGCATATCGGCTTCCGAACGCCGCGAACGTGCCATCGCCGCCCTGCGCATGGTGGGACTGGGCGAGCGCCTGTACCACCGCTCCAACCAGATGTCGGGCGGACAGATGCAGCGCGTGGCCATAGCCCGCGCCCTCGCCACCAACCCGGCGGTCATCCTGGCCGACGAGGCCACGGGTAACCTGGACACCCGCACGTCGTTTGAGATTCTGGTGCTGTTCCAAAAACTGCACCGCGAAGGACGCACCATCGTCTTCGTGACGCACAACCCCGAGATTGCCCAGTACAGCAGCCGCAACATCGTGCTGCGCGACGGACAGGTGCGCGAGGACGTGGAAAACCCCAACATCCTCTCGGCCGCCGAAGCGCTGGCCGCCCTGCCCCTGCCGCAGGACGACTGACGGCGCAGTCATTATCTCCCCAACCCCTTTCCCACATCACACCATGCATATATCCAACCTCTTCAAGATAGCCCTCCGCGCCATCGCAGCCAACAAGCTGCGGTCGTTCCTGACCATGCTGGGCATCATCATCGGCGTGGCCTCGGTCATCGCCATGATTGCCATCGGCCAGGGCTCGAAGCAGAGCATACAGAAGAACATCTCGGAGATGGGCTCAAACATGATCATGATACGTCCGGGCCAGGACCGCGGCCCCGGCGGCGCACGCCAGGACGCATCGGAAATGCAGACGCTCAAACTCAAGGACTACGAACTGCTCAAGGAAAACTGCCGCTATCTGGCTGCCATCAGCCCTTCGGTGAGCTCGGGCGGACAGTTTGTGGCCGGCAACAGCAACACGCCCTCGACCATCTACGGCATCTCGGCCGACTACCTGGAGATACGCCAACTCAAGGTGCAGGACGGCGAAATGTTTACCGACGAGGACATACGCACGTCGGCCAAGGTCTGCGTCATCGGTAAGACCGTTGCCGACAACCTCTTCCCCAACGGCGAAGACCCCGTAGGCCGCACCATCCGCTTCAAGTCGATCCCCTTCCGCGTGGTGGGCGTGCTCAAGTCGAAGGGCTACAACTCGTTCGGCATGGACCAGGACGACCTGGTGCTGGCACCCTATACCACGGTGATGAAGCGCATCCTCTCGGTGACCTACCTGCAGGGCATCAACGCCTCGGCCCTGACCGAGGGCATGACGCAGGAGGCCATCGACGAAATCACCAATCTGCTGCGCGAGAGCCACCGCATCAAGGCGGGTGTCGATGAGGACAACTTCAACATACGCTCGCAGGAGGAGATGGCGGCCATGATGAACTCCACCAGCGACACGATGACGCTGCTCCTGCTCGTCGTAGCCTGCATCTCGCTCATCGTCGGCGGTATCGGCATCATGAACATCATGTATGTCTCCGTGACGGAGCGCACCCGCGAGATTGGCCTGCGCATGTCGGTGGGCGCCCGCGGCATCGACATCCTGGCACAGTTTCTCATCGAAGCCGTGCTGCTGAGCGTCTCGGGCGGCATCATCGGCATCCTGTGCGGCCTGGGCGCTGCCTGGAGCATCAACGTCTTCGCCCACTGGCCCGTCCTGGTACAGCCGTGGAGCGTGTTCCTCAGCTTCTTGGTCTGCACAGCCACAGGCATCTTCTTCGGCTGGTACCCGGCCAAGAAGGCTGCCAGCCTCGACCCCATCGAAGCCCTGCGCTACGAGTAACAGACACGATGGGGCGGAAGAAAGACGGCCAACGGGCCTATCTCTCTTCCGCCCCTTTCAGTTTTTCGTTGTATCTTTGCCTCACACCTACCTTCTGTCATGAGAATCGCTCCATCGCGCACCACCGGCAACGTCGTCGAGGTCGTCGTCCACTGCCTGATATGGATTTATCTCTTCGCCTCGCCGTTCTTCATCCGCCGGCCGGGCGAGGCCATCGACTGGCTGACCTATGCCTACCGCATTTACGAGCCGCTGTCGTACTGCATCCTGTTTTACCTCAACTACCTGTGGCTCGTGCCGCGCTTCTTCATGCAGCGGCGGTGGGCCGTCTTCGTGCTGGTCAACGCGCTGCTCATCACCCTGTTCTACTTCGGGCGCGACATCTACTTTGCCCTTCTGCCGCCGACCGAGTGGATGCAGCACATGGCGGCGCGTCATGCCCGCCGCGGCGGCCACCAGCGCTGGGCCGAGCCCTCGCTGTGGATGCAACTGGTCTTCGTCGTGCGCAACCTCATCTCGCTGGCCTTCATTCCCTTCATGGCGGTGCTGGTGCGCCTCAGCGTGAAATGGCGGCACGCACAGGAGGCCCTGCGCGAGGCCGAACTGCGACGCGCCGAGGCCGAGCTGAAGAACCTCAAGAGCCAGATTAACCCGCACTTCCTGCTCAACACGCTCAATAATATCTACGCCCTGACCACCTTCGACCCCGCCAAGGCGGGCGATGCCGTGCAGGAACTGAGCCGCCTGCTGCGCTACGTGCTCTACGAAACGGGCGAACGCAGTGTGGCGCTGGCCAAGGAGGTGGAGTTTCTCAACACCTACATCGCCCTGATGCGCATGCGGCTCAACGACAATGTGCGTATCGAGACGCACTTCGACGTGCCGCGCGACGGCCGGGTGCATGTGGCGCCGCTCATCTTCATCTCGCTCGTCGAGAACGCCTTCAAGCACGGCATCAACCCCGCCGGTCCGAGTTTCATCTCCATCAGTCTGACCACCGACGGCGACTGCCTGACCTTCGTCTGCACCAACAGCAACTGGCCCAAGACGGCCAAAGACAAGGCCCCGGGCGGCATCGGCCTGCAGCAGGTGCGCCGGCGTCTGGACCTGTCCTACCCCGGCCGCTACACCTGGACCTACGGCCCCGAAGCCGACGGCCAGACTTACCGCTCGGCCATCACTCTGAACGGCCTGGGCTGACGCTCTCCTCTACACTCCCCTATTCCCCCACTCCCTAACCTTACCCTATCGCCATGACCTGTGCCATCATCGACGACGAGCCGCTGGCCGTCCGCCTTCTTGAGAGTTATGTGGCCAAGACGCCCTTTCTCGAACACTGCGGCAGTTACCACAGCGCCGTCGAAGCCCTCGACGCCCTGCAGGCCGCGCCCGTCGATTTGCTTTTCTTGGACATCCAGATGCCGGGCCTCGACGGCCTTGACTTCGCCCGTATGCTGGGCACGCCGACGCGCATCGTGTTCACCACGGCCTTCCGCGAATATGCCGTGGACAGTTATAAGGTCAACGCTGCCGACTACCTGCTCAAGCCCATCGCCTATGCCGACTTCCTGAGCGCGGCCATCAAGGTGCGCGATGCCGTGGCCCAGGCCCAACCCCAGCCTCAGCCTTCCGCACCGGCACCGGCAGCCGCCGGCGAGGAGGGCGCGCCGCGCTCGTTCTTCGTCAAGAGCGACTACCGCCTGCTGCGCATCGACGTGGACGACGTGCTCTACGTCGAGGGACTGAAGGACTATGTCAAGATTTACCTGGCCTCAACACCGCGGCCCGTCATCTCGCTGACGTCCATGAAGGCCGTCGAGGCCTACCTGCCTGCCACCCATTTCCTGCGCACCCATCGGTCGTACATCGTCAACATGCAGCGCGCCGACGCCCTGGAGCGCGGTCAGGTGATCTACGGCGAGAAACGCATCCCCGTGTCCGACAGTTACCGCGAGCAGGTGCAGGACTATATCAACCGCCACATGCTGCAGGGCCGTAGCGGCATGACCATCTGACGGTGGTAAGCCCACTGCCGCCCTATTCTCTTCCCTTCCCCTACATCTCCTCGTCCCATGACCATCTCTATCATCGGCGCCGGCGCTGCCGGCTGCTTCGCCGCCATCCACGCCAAGCGCCTGCTGCCTGAGGCCGACGTACATATTTATGAAAGCATGAACCGCCCGCTGGCCAAGGTGGCCATCACGGGCGGCGGCCGTTGCAACCTGACCAACACCTTTGCCCAAGCGGGCAGTATGGCGCAGGTCTATCCGCGCGGCACACGGCTGATGCAGCGCCTGCTCCACGCCTTCGACCACAACGCCACGATGCGCTGGTTCGAGGCCGAGGGCGTCCGCCTGACGGTGCAGGAGGACGAGTGTGTCTTTCCGGCCTCTCAGCAGGCGCAAGAGATTGTGAGCACGCTGACGCGCCTCATCCGCCATCTGGGCATCGGCCTGCACACCGGTCACTGCCTGCAGGCCATCGCTCCCGAGGATGGCCGCTACCGTCTGCAGTTTGCCGCACCCGAGGTGCCCGATGTCGTGAGCGACATCGTGGTGGTGGCCACCGGCGGCGCGGCGCGGCCTTCGTCGCTCGTGCCCTTCAGCCGGTTGTCGCTCGACGTGGAAGCCCCTGTGCCCTCGCTCTTCCCCTTTAAGATTGAAGACGAGGGCCTCACCGCACTGACGGGCACCGTGGTACCCGAGGTGACGGCCTTCATCCCCGGCACCCGTTTCCGCGCCACCGGCCCGCTGCTCATCACCCACTGGGGACTGAGCGGCCCGGCCATCCTGCGCCTCTCGTCGTATGCCGCCCGTCACCTGCACGACTGCGGCTACAGCGGTGTGCCGTTGGCCATCAACTTCCTGGGGACGGCCAACGAGGAGGAGGCGCGCACCATGCTCTGCCAGATGGCCGCCCGAAATACCGACAAGCAGGTGGGCAGCGTATGGCCCGAAGCGCTGGTGCGCCGCCTATGGCACCACCTGCTGGAGCGCCACGGCTTCGACGTCCGGATGCGCTGGTCACAGATAGGGCCGCGCCGGCTCAACGCCCTCGCGGCCCGTCTGACGGCCTGTCCCTTCACCATAACGGGACGTTCGCCCTATAAGGAGGAGTTTGTCACCTGTGGCGGCATCAGCCTGAGCAACGTCAACGCCTCGACGCTGGAGTGCCGCCACCATCCCGGCCTCTATTTCGCCGGCGAGATACTGGACGTGGATGCCGTCACGGGCGGCTTCAACCTGCAAGCGGCCTGGACCATGGGCCATGCCGTGGCTCAGGCTATCGCGCGCCGCGGCTGACGTCCGCTACCCCTTGTGGGGGATAATCTCCATATAGTCCACATCAGGCATGGGCTGGCTATCGTTGTGCAGACGCACGCGATGCCGGCCCTTTTTCAGATACAGACGAAGGGCGGGACGGGATAGGCCATCGGCCGTGAGCGTGCCCACATGGCGGCCATCCACCTCGACATCGATGCTCTGCTGACCGTCCGACACGCAGGCCACGGACAGCATGTAGTCGCCGCTCTGCGCACAACGCACGTCGCTCCACGTCAGGTCGCTCTCTGCACTGCCGCCAAGCCAGGCAGCCTTCATCCCCGCGCTGCACGACGGGTCATGGACATATTCGCCGGTGCGGGCGGCCTGCTGGTTGCGCAGTTCCTGATAGGACGTGATGCGGGCGGCCTCGGCCTCGTAGCGGCGCTGCGGCAGGCGCCGGCGTCCCTCAAGCATCACCACACGCACGCCGTGGGCGGGAACATGGAGACGCAGACTGTCGCTATGGGCGCCCATCGTCTGATCGGCCACCACGTCGGTCACTGCTACGGGGCCTGCCAGGCAGACGTCGGCAAAGCGCACGGTAGCCAGGGCGGCCTTGTCGGCGGGGTTATAGACGGCTACGGCACGCCGGCGGCCGTACAGGCGTTCCACATCCTTGACCAGCACATGGCAGCCTGCACTGAGCGCCACGGGACGTGCCTGCTGGTAAGGCGGCCGTTGTGACAGCGCGAGCAGTCCGGGGTGCGTCAGCAGGGCCTGCGTGGCTGGCGTGAGGGTGCCCAGGTCGCAGCCGATGAGCAGCGGACTACTGAGCATGCACCACATGGCGAAGTGGGTCAGGTCTTCGGTGGCGGTCATGCCGCGCCCCACCTCGAGCATGTCCATATCATTGTAGTGGCCCGGGCGGCTGTAGGCCGAGAGGTAGAGGTTTTGCGAGAGGATGCTGCGCACGCTGCTCCACGCGGCGCGGATGTCGGGCGTGGTGCGCCACGAGTCGCCCACGCTATCCACCCATGTGCCGGGATAGTTCCACCGGCAGATGTTGATGCGCACGTCGGGCCGCCCCACCCCGTCTATGGCGCGGCGGATGGCGGTATAGCGTTCGCGCTCGTCGAGCTGCAGGTGCTCGCTGTTCTGCTTGGCATCGCCGCCGCAAAAGTCGATTTTGATAAAGTCGAAGTTCATCTCGCGGAAATAGAAGCGGGCATCGCGCTCGTCATGGCCGTACATGCCCACACCGACGCCCAGGCTGTCGTGGTCCCAGAAGTTGCCGCAGGTATGGCGTCCGGCATCGGTATAGATGCCGGCCTTGAGTCCCAGGGCGTGGACATGGTCGGTGACGGGCCGCAGACCGTGGGGGAAGCGCTGCGGGTGGGTCAGCAGGGTGCCGTCGGCAGCCCGGCCGCCCTGAAAGCCGTCGTCTATATTAATATAGGTATAGCCGGCGCGGTGCAGCCCTTTGGCCACCATGAGGTCGGCCTGCCGGCAGATAAGGCTGTCGCTGATATGCACGCGGTAGGTGTTCCACGAGCTCCACCCCATCATGGGCGGCAGGTCGTGACGGGGATGGGAGGTGGCGGTGAAGGCTGTGATGAGGGCGAGGGCCGGGAGGAAGGTGCGTTTTAGGAAAGTCATGGTGGCTTAGTTTTTTTTGGGGGGGGGCGCTAGCTGCTCTGGAATCTCTAGCTGTTCTAGATTTTCTAGAATCTCTAGAATTTCTAGGACAGCTAGATTCTCTGGGACATCTAGGTCATGCCTCCCTTCAGCGCCGCTATCTCGCGTTCCAGCGCGGCGATGCGGGCCTTCAGGGCGGCTATCTCCTGCTCCTGCTGAGCGATAATTTGTTTCTGTGTGCCCCGCATGTCGAGACGGGCGGCGGTCATGCGTTCCCGCACACCGCCTTCTTCCACAAATTCACGGTCGCGCTTCTCCATGAAGGTGGTCATGGCTTTGTCCACCATGTGGCAGAGGCTGATGGCGGTGTTGGCCATCTCCTCGTCGGTCCATTTGGCAAAGAAGGGTTCATAATAGGCCAAGTCATTGTGCGTGCGGCAATACGCCAGCAACTTGTCGTAGCGCTGGCGCAGGTGCTCTGCTTTCGCCCAGTCGTTCAGCCCATGCTTCTTCAGATAGTCCTGGTAGTCTTCCAGCAATTCCTGGTTACTGCCCTTGGCTATGCCCATCAGCTTTATCTCGGTCTCGAACGACGTCTGTCCGTCGGTGAGCCCTTCGGCGATATTCTGCTTGACAGAGCGGGCGGCCTGCACCATCTAGTCCACGGTGCGGTCGCCGTATTTGGGCAGGAAACGCTCGCAGAAGGTCTTTGTGAGTTGCACGAGCACATCGCTCTTGCGATAGAAGTGCAGAGAAGTATATACCGTTGCCTTCCGCATGACGCTCGGCGTACCATCTTCGTATCGCTGCAGGTTATTGGCCATCATTGTCCGTGAGATTCTGATTGGGCTCAAAGATACGCTTTTTCGCTGATAGCGGGGCTGGCCGGTTTGTCCATTTTTTACAACAGAAGTAAAATGAGAGAAGTTTATCCTGGTCAGCGAATATGGCCTGAACGGCGCCGACGCCCATGTGGTGATGATGAAGTGGCGCTGACACCCTGTCTGGCCGTGCGCCATGCCAACCATTGCAAGACCTCATGCCCGCCCACAAGCTTCACGGCTGTGGGCGGGCATACCTTATATATCAGAAAAATGTGTATCTTTGCCGGCGCATTACGGGAAGCCGCACGGCCTCCCGCATTTTTCCACGTTTCATCCCCCACACACCATGCTTACGATAGACAACCTCACCGTAGAGTTTTCGGGCACGACGCTCTTTCGCGACATCTCCTTCGTCATCAACCCCGGCGACCGCATCGCCCTCATGGGCAAGAACGGCGCCGGCAAGAGCACGCTGCTGAAGATATTGGCGGGCGTGCGGACGGCCACCCGCGGCACCGTGACGGCGCCGCGCGGCACGGTCATCGCCTACCTGCCGCAGCACCTGATGACGGAGGACGGCCGCACGGTCTATGACGAGGCGGCACAGGCCTTCGCCCACCTGCACCGCATGGAGGCGGAGATTGAGGATCTCAACCGCCAGTTGGCGGAGCGCACCGACTACGAGAGCGACGAATACATGGCGCTCATCGAGGAGGTGGCTACCAAGAGCGAGAAGTTTTACGCCATCGACATGACCCACTTTGAGGAGGACATCGAAAAGACGCTCCTCGGCCTGGGCTTCGACAGAGCGGACTTCGGACGGCAGACGGCGGAGTTCTCCGGCGGATGGCGCATGCGCATCGAACTGGCCAAGATGCTGCTGCAAAACCCGGACGTCCTGCTGCTGGACGAGCCGACCAACCATCTGGACATCGAGAGTATCGAGTGGCTCGAACAGTTTTTGGTGAGCAACGGCAAGGCGGTGGTGGTCATCAGCCACGACCGCAAGTTTGTGGACAATATCACGACGCGCACCATCGAGGTGACGATGGGGCGCATATACGACTATAAGGTCAACTACTCCCACTACCTCCAGCTGCGCCAGGAGCGCCGCGAGCAGCAGCGCAAGCAGTGGGAGGACCAGCAGAAGATGATTCAGGAGACCAAGGACTTCATCGAGCGCTTCAAGGGCACCTATGCCAAGACGCTGCAGGTGCAGAGCCGCGTACGCATGCTGGAAAAACTGGAACTGGTGGAGGTAGATGAGGAGGACACGTCGGCCCTGCGGCTGAAGTTCCCGCCCGCCCCGCGCTCGGGACAGTACCCCATCATCATGGACGACCTGGGCAAGGCCTTCGACGACAAGCGCATCTTCAGCCACGTCAGCCTGACCATCCACCGCGGCGACAAGGTGGCCTTCGTGGGCCGCAACGGCGAAGGCAAATCCACCCTGGTGCGCTGCATCATGGGGCAGCTGGAGCACGAGGGCACACTCACGCTGGGGCATAACGTCAAGATTGGCTACTTCGCCCAAAACCAAGCCTCGCTGCTGGATGAGAACCTGACGGTCTTCCAGACCATCGACGACGTGGCGCAGGGCGACATCCGCCTGAAGATACGCGACCTGCTCGGCGCCTTCATGTTCGGCGGCGAGGCCAGCGCCAAGAAGGTCAAGGTGCTCTCGGGCGGCGAGCGCACACGTCTGGCACTGATGAAACTGCTGCTCGAGCCGGTCAACCTGCTCATCCTTGACGAACCGACGAACCACCTGGACCTCAAGACCAAGGACATCCTCAAGCAGGCCCTGGCCGACTTCGACGGCACCCTGGTCTGCGTCAGCCACGACCGCGACTTCCTCGACGGCCTCGTCAGCAAGGTCTATGAGTTTGGCGGCGGCCGCGTGCGCGAGCACCTCTGCGGCATCTACGAGTTTCTGCAAACAAAGAAGATGGAGGAACTCAACGAACTGGAGCGCCGCAACGGTTAGCCCCACACTGCGCCAGCGCGAACCAACCCTTCAGCAAAAATGCGCCTGCCTCACACGGAAGCAGGCGCATTTTTGCTGAAGCGCTCTATCCGGCACACATGCTGCTTGGTCTCCCTGTCGTAACTGATGCCCACAAGCAGGATGTCGCCCGTATATTCTGCTATCTTCGTGGGATAGCACCGGCGCTTAATCTGATCGATAGCGGTGTCGGCCGAGCGGTTGAACTTCAGTTCGATGACCAGGGCGGGCTTTGCCACGTTGCGCCGCGGTATCATCACCAGGTCGGCATAGCCCTTTCCCGTGGCATACTCGCGGTGGATGACATACTCGTTTCTGGCCCAAATGTAGGCCATGGAGAGCACACAGGCCAGGGAGTTCTCGTCGTTGTACGACAGGATGCTGGTGTGCTCGTCGTGAGCCAGGTCGATGGCGCGCTCCACGGCCTGCTCGTTGCCCGCAATGGTGGCGTTGAGCAGGGCGCGGCTCTGCTGTATCGTCCTTACCAAGGGCGCCCACGATGTGGCCGTGACGGCATTGTTCATCTCGTCCGCCACCTCCTTGTTGGGGATGTAGCACTCCTGCTCGGTGCCGTCATAGGCCAGATAACCCAGATGGATGAGCACCGTGAGTACGTCGTTCCTGCTCCTGACGATGTGCATATCGTTGGTAAAGCCTGTGGTTTCCACATAGACGCGCTCGCCCGAGAGCATACGGATGACATCGTCCTTCAGCCCTTCAAAGTTCATCTGGATATAGGTAATGACACGGTCGTAGGCGCCGGTGGTGGTCCAGTAACTGCAGCATGTACCCCGCTGCAGGGCTTTCATCACAGAATAGGGATTGTAGATAGATCTCTCTCTGCCAATCGTATAGCCGTCATACCACGTCTTGAGGCTCTCCAACGACACCTCATGCTGTGCCGCCAACATCTGCACCTCGGCCTCCGTAAAGCCGAAGCAGGAGGCCAGTCGGGCAGGGTCTATCATGGAGTATTCGTTGAAGTTGTTCAGCGCCGACTCGGTGTTGTACTTCTTGATGGGCAAGATGCCCGTAAGATATGCGCCGGCAAAGACACTGTCCGAATCTTGCGTCTTGAACAGACGGTGGAGCAGCATGACGTATTCGTCCAGTATGGTCGGGACAACGCTATCGGGTTCACCCTTCATCTTCTGCCGGTCGGGAAACTCGCGGCAGATGGCATCCCACTCGTCAATGATAAAGAAAAACTTCTCGCCCGTGGCATGGTGAATGGCGGAGAGGATGTCCATGAGGTCGGAATTATCACTGTAGGGCACATTGGGAAACGCGCCCTTCAGTTCCATAATAATTTTCTCCTGAATGTTCCGCACGAGATTCTTTGTCAGTTCGGGGCGAGCGGTAAACGACGTCACGTCCAGATAAATGACGCTGTATTTGTTGAGGTAAGTCTCGAACGTCGGGTCCTGCTCGGCCTTCAAACCGGCGAATAGGTCGCGCGAGGAGCACGACTTGTCATAGTAGGCACACAGCATCTTCGCCGCCATCGACTTGCCGAAGCGGCGGCAACGGGTGACGCAACTGTAACGGTTCTCAGAGTTGAGCGTGTAGTTGATTAACGGTATGATTGACGACTTGTCAACATACTCGTTTTGGACGATGTCGCGGAATTCTATGTTGCCTCTATTGATATATGTACCCATGGTCGCACGTAAGCTGTGGGAGCGATCAGCCCACAATCCACATCAAAGCTACAAATTATTTCTGAGAATCCATCCTACCCCCTACCGAATCCATCTCTTTTGACATTATTTCGCAATTCGGTTACCACG